>CAYVXB010000001.1:0-31661 GCA_964454275.1 uncultured Chitinophagaceae bacterium
GTTTTTTTGATTATTAAATTTATATCAATTGTCAGATTAAATCTAAACTATTACACTTTAAGATATATTATTAAAATAATTCAATTCATCAGAAAAATTAATGGCAAGCAACTGCTGTTGCAACAATTGTGTTTGTTCTAAATAAGATTGTAGAAATGCTTGATGTTGGGGTGTTTCAGGCTGTAAGGGTTTATGCAAATATGCTGCTCTAACTTTTTCAATCTTATGCATTAATGCCACACTTTCAGGATGTATACACATCTCCACAAATTTTTCCCAAACATATTGTGTAGCTTGATAATTAGGATGTGCTAAATCTTCTGCATAAAAACGATAATCTCTTAAATCATCTATCACCAATTCGTAAGCTGGGAAATAATGAATATGATCAAATTTTTCACATAAGGTATGTACGGTTTGTATTAGTACAGCTTTGCTTCTATTGTTATCCATTAACCCTTCACGTAAATGGCGTACAGGACTAATAGTAAGTATAATTTGTACGGTAGGATTGAAATGATGTAATTGATCTATTAATGTTTGTAATGTATGTAACGTTTCGTCGGTAGATAATAATCGTTTATTAAACCAATCAGCAGGCGCTTTATGGCAATTGGCTACAGCATTACCTATTTTTTTATTGCCTAAGCAATTATACTTTTCTGCTTCAGCACTAAGTTCATATACAAATGCAGAGCCTAACGTAATAATAAGCCAACTAGTATTCTTTAAATATTGAAATGCTTCATATTGCGACGCATTGATTGCTTGTAAACCATCATCAATACGAACAGTAGAAAAACGACTATGATAATCCCAGCTTGACCATATATCATTCCATTTAAATAGATGTTGTTTAGTATATTTTACATTTTCAATATATGAAAGCAATGAATTTGCAATGCTAATAGGGTTAAATAAAATACCATGTGGATTTTGAAGTGTATTAAATTTGCGATCTGCTAAATATTTCCCCATATGCTCTGTAAAGCAAGATCCTATCAACATTATTTTTTGGTCATACGTAATGTTTTCAGTCCAACGTTTTATAGGAAGCTCTGCTCGAAATTTCATACTATTTTAGTTTTATTATCGTTCTGAGCTGATCGAAGTATGATAATCATTTATATAAAAACTTTATCCGCTTCTATAATAGCTTTCCGTAAATACGACTTATCAATATTCAATGAAATATTTTTTTCTTGTAGATAATCAATAATCCATTCAGTATTCATATTGCCCACTAATACGTCATTAGCCATGGGGCAACCACCAATGCCTTTAAGTGCTCCATCGAATCTTTTACAACCTGCATTATAGGCTGCATCTAGTTTTTCATGCCATCCTTGTGAATTGGCATGTAAGTGTACGCCAAACTGAATAGTAGGATACGCAGGTATTAATATCGAAAGTAAACTTTTTATTTGTTGAGAATTGGCTAATCCAACGGTATCTGCTAATGAAATTATTTTAATATTTAGTGCGACTATTTTTTCTATCCATTCTAATACTAATTGTTCATTATACACATCGCCATAGGGATTGCCAAAAGCCATAGATATATACACCACTAATTCTTTGTTATACTTAATACAAAGATTTTGTATTGCTGATACTTGTTTTAATGCCTCTTCAATAGTTTGATTGGCATTGCGTTTTTGGAAAGTGTGTGAAATGGAAAAGGGAAATCCTACATAAGAAATTTGATCAAATGCAACAGCTTGCTCCGCCCCACGGGTATTGGCTATAATAGTTAATAATTTTGTGGCTGTATTTTCTATCTTTAATTTGGATATTACTTCTGCTGTATCCGCCATTTGCGGAATGGCCTTAGGAGATACAAAACTTCCACAGTCCAATGTGTGAAAACCTACTTTAAGTAATGTATTTAAATAGTTAACTTTTGTTGCTGTAGGTATCCATTTTTCCCAGCCCTGCATAGCATCTCTGGGGCATTCTATTAATTCAATTGTAGGCATAAGCATAATACAAAACTAAGTACGCACCGCAACAATAGCCTAATCTATTGTTGTTGAAGAGCCCTCCCCTCTACTCTGGCTTTTTGCAACAAGTAGGTAATTTTTTATACGAATCTTCGTTAGCTGTTACATTATCCGCATCATAGCCCACGTTAGCAATAGCTGTTTTAATATTTTCTATGTTGGTTCTGTCTGGTAAAAAAGTTACAGTAGTTTCTTTGCGCTTATAATCAACTTTTACTTTTTTAATACCATCTTCCCTCATTAAATAATTTTCGATACGTTCTTTACAGCTTTTGCATTGTACAGTAGGTGTTTTAATTTTTATGGTTTGTGGTTTCTGTTGCGCTATAGCACTATTAAAGAAACTTAGACCAATAATAGCAACAATAAAAGTGAATATTTTTTTCATATAAAATTAAATGTTATGCAAAGTTAAAGCATAATTTATTGTTACTTTAACTATTCAAAAAAAATAACATGCATTTAACGATATATCATAATAACCACCCTATTTTTTTGTGTAGTGATGTAGATAATAAACACATAGAATTTTATAAAAATCATCCTAATACTGTAATTATTAACAATCCATCTGATAAAGATTTTCAATACATGCTACAAGCGGCTGAGCAAAAAGATTTTTATGCAGGCATTTTTATCCAAAATGATTTACCCACACTGCAACATGCATACTGGAATTTTTTTACTGTTATTCTCGCAGCTGGCGCAACCGTTTTTAATGACCAAGATGAATTACTATTAATGTACAGAAGAGGTTTTTGGGATTTGCCGAAAGGAAAAGTAGATGATGGCGAAACCCTTGAAGAATGCGCTTTGCGTGAAGTGAAGGAAGAAACGGGATTAAAAAAATTACTATTAAAAGAAAAAATCACCACTACATACCACACCTATAAAGAAAAAAGTACATACATTCTAAAAGAAACGTATTGGTTTAAAATGCTTGCTCCTGAACTTCAACCTTTAATTCCACAAACAGCAGAACAAATTGAAATACTGAAGTGGGTAAAACCAAATGAATTAGAATCATACATGAATAAAACGTATGCATCTATTAAACATACCATACAAGCAATTATTGAATAGCAGTATTTTTAATACAATCCACAATGCAATTGCTCTATATTTGTCTTAAAATTTTTGTATGACAGATATTCTCACTCAATTAAATGAGGCCAAAGCATATATTCAACAACAAACATCAACAATACCTTTAGTAGGCATTGTATTAGGAAGTGGTCTAAGCAATCTATCTAAAGAAATAAAAGAAGAAATTAGTATTCCCTATAATCTTATTCCCCATTTTCCAGTAAGTACTGTAGAAGGCCATGATGGAAGATTAATTATAGGGTCGCTAAAAGGAAAGGCCATTGTGGCTATGGCTGGCCGTTTACATTACTATGAAGGATACACAATCAATCAAGTAGTATTTCCTATTCGATTAATGAAATGGTTAGGCATAGAATACATTTTGATATCCAATGCTGCAGGTGGTATGAATAAAAATTTTAAGGTGGGGGATTTAATGGTCATACAAGATCATATTAGTTTTTTTACAATTAACCCTTTAATTGGAAAAAATATAGCATCTTTTGGCCCACGTTTTCCCGACATGAGTGAACCTTATGATACATCTCTTATAAACAAAGCTTTCAACATAGCAAAACAACATAATATACACCTACACAAGGGCGTGTACGCTGGCGTTACCGGACCCACATTTGAAACCAGATCAGAATACAAATTATTACACATTATTGGTGCAGATGCAGTAGGAATGAGTACGGTACCCGAGGTTATTGTGGCAAGGCATATGAACATCAAAGTATTTGCAATGAGTGTGATAACAGATCTTGGTATACGAGAAGAAGATAATATTATAACCCATCAAGAAGTATTAGAAGCCGCTACCGCCGCAGAACCTAAGTTGACAACTATTTTTTCCAATTTAATTGATGTTTTATAGATTGAAATATATTTTATCATATAACATCTTTTTAAAAAAAAAGATATTCATTACAAAATATTTGCACATAGCAATAAGTATACTTGCGTTGGCATGCCTAGAAGCAAATGCACAATTTACTCCCAATAAAAATAATCCGTTTTCTACAAATTTTGGTCAGCAACCGTCATCGAAAAATTCAAAAGATGACTCTCTTATGCATCGAACAGGTTTAGAAGATTCTATAACAATTCGTTTTCGATATTTTGATTCTACACGTAGCCAGTTGCTAGATAATTCTATAAATAGCTTTAACAAATATCTTTCTTTACCCGAAGATTATATTTATTTGGGGGGCTTGGGTAATGCAAGTAGATCAATATTATTTTCTCCTCAAATGCTACCTGGTTGGGATGCAGGCTTTCACGCTTATGATGCATACACAACGACTATAGAAAATACTCGATTTTTCAATACTACAAGGCCCTATACACAACTAAATTATTTAATAGGATCTCGTGCAGAACAACTAATCAATGTATTACATACACAAAATTTTACGCCTAATTGGAATATGGCATTAAATTATCACTTAGTTAGTACTCCCGGTTGGTTTAAATCTCAAAAAATAAATCATAATAATGTTACAATCAATTCATTTTATCAAACACGTAACAAACGATATAGTATCTATTTTATTTATATATCAAACAAAATAAATGGTAGCGAAAACGGAGGTATCATTCATGATGGCTTTTTAAAAGATCTCCGATACAAGGATAGAGAGTTAATTCCGACTAGGCTTGGTGGTGATGCAGCTTATAGTACCAACTTTTTTACTAGTGCGATTACAACTGGCAACACATACAGTGTATCTAATGTGTTATTTCGCCACCAATATGACCTAGGGCAAAAAGATTCTTTACGCATCAACGATTCAATAACGGTTAAACTATTTTATGCTCGATTGCGATTTCAACATACTTTCCAATACAACACATATAGTTACGCATTTTTAGATACGCAAACGGACAGCGCTAATTATAAAAACTATTTTCAAATAACCATTCACCCAAATGATACTATTAGTTTTAAGGATAAGTGGAAAGAAATGATAAATACATTAAGTATCCTATCCTATCCCGACAAAAAAAATCAAAATCAATTTTTAAATTTGGGAATTGCTATACAAAACTTAAAAGGCTTCTTTACTACACAAACCATAAATTATTATAATCTATATGCCTTGGCTGAATACCGAAATAAAACGCGCAATCAATTGTGGGATATGGAAGCAAAAGGAAAACTATATGTAAACGGGGTAAACATGGGAGATTACCACGGCTACATAAGTTTACAGCGTTTTATTTCCCAAAAAATAGGCTCATTATCTATAGGATTTGAAAATGTAAATAGAACGCCTTCCTTTATTTTTGACCCCAAAAGTAGTTTTTTACAAACCGGTCCCACTAGTTTAAATAAAGAAAATACAACGCATATTTTTGGAACAATCGACAACCCACATTTAAAAATTAAATTAACCGGCGACTATTATTTAATCAATAACTATACATACTTCAACAACCTATACAATGTTGCACAAGAGAAAACATTACTCAATTTAATACACGTTAGCGCATCAAAAAAAATAGATATAAATAAGTATTTAAAATGGTATGTTGATATTCATATACAACAAGCCAGTAATACTTCAATACTTGTTCCCCTACTTTTTACAAAAGACAAGTTGGCTTTTGAAGGAGTATTTTTTAAGAATTTAAATTTATCTACAGGTATCGAGATAAGATATCACACTCCCTATAAGGCCTATGACTACTGCCCTATAAATGGACAATTTTATACACAACAATCGACAACAATTACCAATAGGCCAGAAGCATCAATATTTGCACACTTTGCCATTAAAAATTTTAGAGGATATGTACGATTTGAAAATTTAAATACTTTTGATTTTAAAAATGGAGGGGCTTTTACCAGCAACAATTTAACAGCTCCATTGTATCCATCTCCTGGCTTAATATTCAGATTCGGAATTGCTTGGAAATTTATCAACTAGTTTATACATACCTAAAATATAAAAACTATTTTTGAAAGAATTAAAAAAAGAAAATATGCCCACTATCCTAGTTATTGATGATGAAAAAGCTATACGCAGAATATTAATTGATATTTTAAAACATGAACATATTGAAACAGACGAAGCAGAAAATGGTGAGGAGGGATTGATTCAATTTAAAAAGAAACACTATGACGCAGTATTATGTGATATTAAAATGCCTAAAATAGATGGCATAAATTTCTTAGGAAAAGTGAAAGAAATAAATCCGGATATACCCATTATTATGATATCTGGGAACAATACAATTGAAACTGCCGTAGAAGCGGTTAAAAAAGGTGCATATGACTATATCTCGAAACCACCAGACCTTAATCGCTTGCTCATTACGGTTCGAAACGCTTTAGATAAAACTACTCTAATAGCAGAAACCAAAGTATTAAAACGTAAAGTAAACCAGGTACAAGAAATGATAGGTGCATCTGAAGCTATCAAAAAAATTAAAGACACCATTGATAAAGTAGCACACACTGATGCACGTGTACTTATTACTGGAGATAATGGATCAGGAAAAGAATTAGTAGCAAGGTGGATACACGAAAAAAGTCATCGATGCAACCAATTATTGGTAGAAGTCAATTGTGCAGCTATTCCTAGTGAATTAATTGAAAGCGAATTATTTGGACATGAGAAAGGATCTTTTACCTCAGCCATTAAACAACGAATCGGCAAATTCGAGCAAGCAAATGGAGGAACGCTTTTTTTAGATGAAATTGGAGATATGAGCTTAAACGCACAAGCAAAAGTTTTACGAGCTCTACAAGAAGGAAAAATAACTAGAGTAGGTGGTGACAAAGAAATAACTGTAGATGTGCGAATTATAGCTGCAACCAATAAAGATTTGTTAAAAGAGGTGGAACAAAAAAATTTTCGTTTAGATTTATACCATCGATTAAGCGTAATCCTTATTCATGTGCCAACACTTAATCAACGAAGAGAAGATATTCCTTCGTTAGTAGATAAATTATTGACAGATATTTGTGCTGATTATGGAATGGCAAAAAAAACCATTGATAAAAAAGCCATAGAAGCACTTCAACAGCATAACTGGACTGGCAATGTAAGAGAGCTACGCAATGTGGTAGAACGATTGGTTATTTTATCTGGAAAAAGCATTACAGTTAGTGACGTAACCAGTTATGTGGAATCTGTTTAATTTTTGATAAATATCATTATTGTTGTATTACATTTGGACATATATTTAAACTTTTAATTTGTTTATAGGTCTAACGTCACAATTTTTAATTTATACTCTTTCTTATGGGCTGGATTATTTTCATTCTTTTTATACTGGGTTGGCATATTGGATTATATGGCATGTTTAAAAAAGCGGGTATTCCTGCATGGAAAGCACTTATTCCATTTTATAACACATGGTTCATTGTTCAACTAACAAAGGTTCGTCGTATCTGGTTTTATTTGCAATTCATACCCATTGCAGGACAATTTGTAACAATGTGGCTCAACATTATTTTTGTAATGCATTTTGGTCGTTTTAATATCTTACACCATACAGCAACTGTATTTGTACCCTTTATATATTTTCCTTACTTAGGATTCAGTAGAGATCAACATTTTATTGGACACCAAGCATATAAGAAGTATAAAAAATCTACTCTTAGAGAATGGCTTGACGCTGGGGTATTTGCTATAGTAGCTGCCACCCTCATTCGAACATTTATTTTTGAAGCATATACCATTCCCACCGAGTCAATGGAAAAAACATTACTTGTGAATGATTTTTTATTTGTAAACAAAATGAGTTATGGTCCAAGAATTCCAACAACACCACTATCATTTCCTTTTGTACATAATACTATGCCATTTTCACAAACAGTACCTTCTTATTTGAAATGGATTCAAATACCATACAGTAGGATTATTGGCTTTACTGAAGTTAAACGCAATGATGTAGTGGTTTTTAATTTTCCAGCAGGTGATACTATAATTAATGATCCGGAGTTTGGCAGCAAAATTCCCTACTATGATGTATTACGTTATCAATACAATGGTAATAGAGAAGCCTTAATGAATGATTACCCCATACTAGTTCACCCATATGACAAGACAGACAATTACATTAAACGATGTGTAGCCATAAGTGGCGATACCATCTCTATAAAAGATGGACAACTATTTATTAATAACCAATTAGCCCTTATTCCAGAACAATCCCAAACAGAATATGAAGTGCAAACAAACGGTACTCCTATCTCCAATGAATTTTTATCGGAAGAATTGGGAATTGATGCTGAAGAATCCAATAATCAAATGCAAGTTTCTAATAAACTAAATACCATCATTCTTAATATTACTGCTTCACAAAAAACCAAAGTGCAAAAATTACCGAATGTAAAATCTGTAGTACCGTTTATTATGAGCAATGACGGCGTTTTCCCATACGATTCAGCTCATTTTAAATGGAGTGCAGATAATTTTGGTCCTCTATGGATACCCAAAAAAGGTACCACCATTACATTATCTCCGCTTAACATAGCGCTTTATCATCGCATCATTACTACATATGAAAATAATACCTTAGAAGAAAAAAATGGACAATTTATTATTAACGGAAAAGCTACCACTACTTATACCTTTAAATACAATTATTATTGGATGATGGGCGACAATCGCCATCGAAGCCAAGATAGCCGCTTTTGGGGGTTTGTCCCTGAAACGCATGTTGTAGGTAAGGCCTCCCTTATTTGGTTTAGTTGGAATAAAGGGCCAAGGTGGAAAAGATTGTTTAAGCTTATTAATTAATGAACATTCGAAAGTCTAATAAAAAAACATTTTTGGATTATTTTTGGAAAATAGCAATAAATAATGGTTTCTAAAATATCACATGGTGTACGAACTAGCGTAGAGACATTTTACCAATATTCCTATAGCAACCCAATAGATGGTAATTTTGTTTTTGCCTATCGTATTACTATTGAAAACCAAAATACTTTCTCAATAAAATTATTACATAGACATTGGCGTATTTTTGATAGCATTGGATTCTATAAAGAAGTAGATGGCGAAGGTGTGGTAGGGGCAAAGCCCATTATTAATCCTAATAAGAAATATCAATACGTAAGTAGTTGTCAGCTAAATAGCGAAATGGGATGTATGTCTGGCACATATGAAATGGAAAATTTATATACCAAAGAATTATTCAAAGTCATCATTCCAACTTTTGAATTAATAGCACCTTTAAAAATGAATTAATCCATTAGATTGATACTATGCCTATAACAGATGCAGAACTACTAGCTCAATTTCGTATACCTCTTACAAAAGAACAATCTTTTGGTGCTATTGTAAAAAAATATCAGGAAAAATTATACTGGCATATTCGCCGAATACTTATCCATCATGAAGACACAAATGATGTATTACAGAATTGTTTTATTAAGGTTTGGAAGGGATTAGATAATTTCAGAGAAGATGCTCAATTATACACTTGGCTGTATCGTATAGCCACCAATGAGGCATTAACCTTTATTGAGCAACAGAAACGTAAATCATCTATTTCCTTGGATAGTATTGAATACAATAGAAGAGAAACTATAAAAGCAAGTGAACATTTTGATGCAAACAAATTAGAATGGAAATTACAATTGGCAATACAACAACTGCCAGAAAAACAACGTATTGTTTTCAATTTACGATACTATGACGAAATGCCTTATGAGCAAATGAGTAAGGTATTGAGTACCTCTGAAGGGGCTTTAAAGGCCTCCTATCACCATGCTGTAAAAAAAGTAGAAGAATATATTTTAAACCATTAGGTAGAATAAAAGTCATAACTCCGACTATATATGGAAACTTTTAATAACATAACATCAGAATTGGAATCCATAAGCTTTGTTGTATCAAAAATTCCTAAATATGAAGCATGGGATGTTCCAAAAGGCTACTTTGATTGCATTCTTCCAGCCGTATTAAAATCAATAAAAACTGAAAAAATGAATGCTCAGGCAATAAACAATGACGCATTCGTTGAACTAGAGGAGATTTCCCCTCTACTAGCATCCATATCTAAAGAAAATTTATTTGCTGTTCCAACAAATTATTTTACTACTTATAAACCTAATATAGATAAAGAGGGGGCTAAAATTGTGCCTATTACAACCAAAAAAACAATCAATTATACATGGTTAGTAGCTGCAAGCATAACATTATTGATCGGGCTCAGTTTATTTTGGGTAAACCAGCATTTCAAAAAAAATGAACCAGATGTTATGGCTATTTGGGCAGAGACCATTGACAAAATTGACGAAAAATATTTAGTAACCTATATTAATAATAATAGGACTCTAAGTGATCCTTTTGTGATAAATACAAAACTAAATTGGGATATGGATATTAGTGAACAAATAAACTCTATAGATGAAAGGGAAATAAGGCAATATATTTTAGAAAATGACTATTTAATGTAGCAAAGTATACTTTTTATGCTTAACTTACGCCTCTGGATTAAAATTAGCTTAAAAATGAAAAAGAAAATCGCTTATTTTTTTGTATTGTCCATTTTAACTTCCTATATTTGTGTGGCACAGGATTCATTAAGGAATGAAAGTGCAGTAGAATCTTTGAAAGTTGCTTTTATAACAAAGCAAATTAACTTAACTCCTGAAGAGGCTCAGAAATTTTGGCCTATTTATAATATGTATACTGCAGAGTTGAAAAATAGGCATGAAATTGCATCAAACAATGATGTGTTAGCTCTTGAAGAGTATGTTTTGGATATTAGAAAGAAGTATAAAGCAAAGTTTTTAACGGTGCTTACTTTAGATAGGTTGAACTTGTTTTATAAATCAGAGAGAGATTTCATAGAATTTTTACATAGGCATCTCGAAAATAAAAGAAAAAATAAAAATAACTGAATTCAAACAAAGATATTTAACTCGGTGTTTTTCATAGGTTAGCAACGGCCAGTTCTTTCTAGAACAGGCCTTCTTTTTTTATACAGATGCATCATCCGTCTTTTAAAGACATATTGAAGTCTTCAATATACCAGCATTGGAGTTTTTATATCATGATAAAATAGAAATGTCCAATGTTCTTCTTGCCCTTTTTGCCACCATTGTTGGCGTAGTTGCATAGCTAGTTTTCCATTATAATCATACTTAGCAGTGAATTTGCTCTTCATTTGCAAGTATTGTGGCGCATCATCTCCACCATAAAAAATGATATGGGCTATGAGCTGCAGTAACTTGATATCTAATATAGTCATCAACGTATCCTTCCGTTGTGTTTAAAAGCACCACATTAGATAATGTTTTTAAACACTCTAATTTTTCAGCATTAAAGGAGGGTGATTTTTCTTTTAAGGCAATGTCTAATTCTTTTTTTTGTATATAATACTTTGCACTAGGGAAGGTTATTTGATTATTATTATGTTCATTTTTATATGTCATTCCTCCTGCATGATCTTTATGTAAATGACTCATTAATACTTTTGTAACTTGATCTGGATTTATACCTTTTTGTTTAAGGTTATTTAGTAATTGTAATTGTCCATTTTGTGTAAATCCTAATCCTGTATCTAATAGTATTATATCAAAATCGGTTATTACTACAAAAGGCTGTATCTCTACTAATAAGCTTCCTCTTGATCTATTTTGTATATCATCTTGTTGATTAAAAGGTACAAAGACTTTAGTTGCGTCAACCGTGAAACTGCCTTCTGAAAGGGGAATAATCTTCATAAATATTTTTCAAATGTTCAAAGAAGTTGGTTTATGCATTTGTAATTCATCAATGCTTCTTCTTATCGCAACACCATGTGTCTATCAGCATCTAAACGAATTAAAATAAATAACAATAAGGTAAATCCAATAAGCGAGGATCCCCCATAACTTAGGAAAGGGAGGGGTATGCCAATTACTGGGGCTAAACCTATAGTCATTCCAATATTGACAATAATATGGAAAAAGAAAATACTAGCCACACCGTATGCATAGACTCTGGAAAAAGTGCTTCGCTGCCGTTCTGCAATTACTATAATACGCAATAATAATGTAAGATATATTGCCAATAATGCGAGGCTTCCTAGAAGCCCAAATCCTTCACCAACAGTACAAAAAATAAAATCAGTTCGTTGCTCCGGTACAAAATCATAGCGAGTTTGTGTACCCTTTAAATAACCTTTTCCAAAAAGACCTCCTGAACCAATAGCTATTTTAGATTGTTTGACGTTATACTCACTTTGGTTTTTTGAGTGCTTATTATTTTTTTGATTTTGCAAAGTTATTTGACCTGATTTACTTTCAGGCTCATATTCCTTACCCACTAAGTTCATAATACGATCTACTTGATAAGGCTTTAGTATATGATTAAATATATATGGAACAGCAAAGCGAGTAATACCTACACACAATAGCCAAGTCATTAATATTAAATAAAATAAAGATTTACGACGACTTGCTTGTTTCCAAAATATAAAAATAATAAGTACCGTTATACTCGAAAGTATAATAACAAGTGTATTAGGTTTTAACAAAAGTGTCATTATTACAAGTGCAGCCAAAGAAAAACCAACTATTAAAACCCATACAGGTAGGCCTTCTCGATACATTACTAAAAAGAAAGAAAAATATACCAGTGCCAACCCTGTTTCATTTTGTGCTATAGTAATAAAGACTGGCAATAGTATAATTATTGTGGCAATTAATTGTGAACGAGTACGTTGAAAATTAGTCTCAACTCTGCTAATATATTTTGCCAACGCTAATGTTGTGAAGACCTTACATATTTCGGATGGCTGTATACGAAATGAGCCCAATACCAACCATGATTTGGAGCCTTTTATTTCAGTACCAACAATAATAGTAATTAACAACAACAATATTCCTACACCGTACATCAAATTGGACATCGCTGTAAAGAATTTACTATCTGTCAATAAAATAAAAATGGCCAATATGCTACAAATACCTACCCATAAAAGCTGTTTAGCATAATCAGTGGATTGCTTGGATATACTTCTCAAAATATTTTCGCCTTCTTTATATTCGTTAGCAAAAATGCATAACAATCCTATCGTTATTAAAATAATATATAACCAAATCAGGGATCGATCAATACCCTTTGATACATTACGATTCATACAGTAAAATGCAAATTAAATTGATATATATTCATTTATAAACCAATATTTTCAACGGTATACATCTTTTCCTACTTTTTATAATTATGTTGTACATACCATTGCTTAATTAAAGGAGAAATTAAATTCGCATTAGCAATCCGATCTATCTCCGAGAATTTTTTATTTGAAATATTACCTTTTAAATATTTTTCTATCATAAGAGAAGCAATGGGGGCAGCCCAAGTGGCTCCATAGCCTGCATTCTCAATAACAACAGCAATAGCAATTTGAGGATTTTCTCTTGGGGCAAAGCATACAAATACAGAATGATTTGCTTGCTTTACAGGCCTACCGTATATGATTGCATAGTTCTCAACTGTTCCTGTTTTGGCACAAATACGAATGCTATCAACCTTAGCTACTTTAGCTGTTCCATTTAATACAACTTGTTCCATTCCTTCCATTACGGCCTCAAAAGCAGAATCATTAATATGAACAGTTTGTATAGGCCGCCTGAATTTGCTAAGAATAGTGTCTTCTAGCGTTTCTCCTTCAATTGATTTGACGATGTGAGGGATGAAGTAAAATCCCTTATTGGCAATAATACAAGCAGTATTAGCTAGCTGCAATGGCGTTACTTGTATATCTCCTTGGCCTATTCCTAACGAGTTAATACTGCATGAATTCCATTGATTTCTACCAAAAAATCGAGGGTTATTATATCTATTTGTGTCAGGGATATAACCACCGTATTCTCCAGTAAGGTCTATACCTAATCTATGTCCTAACCCAAAAGCATTCATATAATGTTTCCACTCCATCAATCCCTGCGTAATACCTTTGTATTTAACATTATCAACCGCTAAACGAAATATGTGTGTAAAATAAGAATTGCAAGAATTGGCAATGGCTAGTTTTAAATTAGCAGCATGCCCACCACCACTATGTGTACATGCTGGGCGGCCACATGGAGTATAACGACCATAACAATTATACCCAAAATTGGGGGTAATAAGCCCTTCATCCAAGGCAACTAACGCTCCCAATGGTTTAAACGTAGAACCAGGAGGGTATACACCCTGTATAGCCCGATTGTACATAGGCCTTGCTGTATCTGTTTGTAAATAACCATAGTAATGCCTAGAATTCGGACCTGTAAGTAAATTCGGATCGTAAGAGGGCGAGGATGCTATTGCCAATATACCACCCGTTTTAGGTTCTATAGCCACAGCACTACCTATTTTATTTTGTAATAATTTCTCTAGCAATATTTGTAGATCAATATCTAGGTATGTTTGAAGATTACGTCCTGCCAAAGCGGGCACATCAAATTCTCCATCCGCATAAGAGCCTTGAATTCTATTTTTATTATCTCTAATAAGATGTTGTATTCCACGTTGACCCATTAAAATACTTTCATAATATGCTTCAAGACCAGAGCGTCCAGCCCAATCCCCTATTTCATAGAAATAATTAGAACGTTTAATAATGTTAGAATCTACTTCACCAATGTAGCCTAATATGTGCGCTGCCGCTTTATAAGGATATATACGTATTGGTCTTTCTAGTAGATCAAAACCTGGTAAGCGATACAAATTTTCATCTAATTGTGCATACAGTTCTGGTGTAAGTAGTGGTTCAAATACAGAGGGTCTATACTTTGTATTTTTAACAATTGCATCAAGTATTCTTTTACGAAAAATTATAGTATCAATATGTAAAAGTTGACATAGGTAAGCTGTATCTAAATGCTTAATTTGATAGGGCGTTACCGTTAAATCATATATGATTGAATTGTTCAATACCGCTTTTCCTTTCCTATCAAAAACAATACCCCTATTAGGATATATTTTCTTTTTATAGATGGCATTTTCATCAGCTAAGCGTTGGTATTTACCTGATAAAACTTGTAAATTAAATAACTGTGCTGCTATGATAGCTATAATAGCTATAAATATGAATTTAATAATTTTACTCCTAGACTGTGTGTATATAGGCATCAAAAATGCATTTGCAATAAGTGCAAGATAAGCTAGGTTAACCCAAAATTAAGAAGGTATTATTGTATATATTAATCTCCAGCAACAAAAGCTTGTATTAACCACTTGCCAGCTTCTTTTCCTAAGATTAATCTATAATCTATGGGAGAATAAATATACTTATAATATACCCATCCTTTTATTTTCTTTTTACCATTTGGCATTTGTATTTGATACCAAGTTGGTCTACCTACTTCATTTTTCCCTTTTGTACGTAAGGCTCCAGAAGTATTAGATACAAATGAAACAATATTATAATTAAGCATTAAAAGAGTTTTTGAAGCAAGGCTGGGGCTTTGTTTTAATGCTACATCTTTTCCTGTAATTAAAGCCATACTAAATACATCTTCATTTTTTTCAGGTTGCACACAAAATACATATGGAATACTATAGTCACTAGTGTCACCTGAAAAACTATTTGTGTAACAACCTGGCATGGACAACACTCTATTCATGTAATACCAAAAAGAACTATTTGACTTTTCTAATTTCCATATTTTTTTAAATTCTTTTATACCGCCACTTCCTCCAAAATCATTTTTTATGTTTGAACTAAGCATAGCATATATAAATGCAGTGTCCTTTTTTTGCACAGCACTTTTAAACTGCACTAAAAACATTTTTAAAGAAGAATCTTGTATTGATTCACTTGGCGGAGGAAATTTTCTTTCTTGTGCAATAGTAAAAGTTGTTATTAATAAAAATGAAATTGAAAATAAATGTCTCATCTTTTAGTATTTAACAATTGTTTGTTGCATAATAAGATTGATAAACTCTTCTATAGTTTTTGTGCCTAAATCACCTTCCCCTTGTTTGCGAACAGCAAGTTTATTTTCATTGACTTCTTTTTCGCCAATAACAAGCATGTAAGGCACTTTCATGAGTTCGGTATCTCTAATTTTTTTACCAATTTTTTCATTTCTATCATCTATTTCTACACGAATGTTTGCTGTTTTTAGTTCTTCTAAAACTTTTTCAGCATAAGGTAAAAATTTATCGCTAATAGGTAGAATCTTAACCTGTACAGGTGTTAACCAAATGGGAAATTTTCCAGCACAGTGTTCTATAAGCACGGCAACAAAACGCTCTAATGATCCAAATGGAGCACGGTGAATCATTACTGGACGGTGTTTTTGATTGTCTTCTCCAATATACGTTAAGTCAAAACGTTCGGGTAAATTATAATCTACTTGTATAGTTCCTAATTGCCATTTACGACCAATGGCATCTTTTACCATAAAATCTAATTTAGGGCCATAGAATGCGGCTTCGCCATATTCTGTTATAGTTTTTAAATTCTTTTCTGCTGCAGTTTCTATAATAGCTTGTTCTGCTAAATTCCAATTTTCTTCTGTACCAATGTATTTAGAACGATCTACTTTATCTCTTAAAGAAATTTGAGCCACATAATCTTTAAAATCTAATGCATCTAAAACGTATAATACAATATCAATTACTTTTTTAAATTCCTCTTTTACCTGATGAGGCATACAAAATAAATGCGCATCATCTTGTGTAAATCCACGAACACGAGTTAAGCCATGTAAAGCGCCATGTTTTTCATATCGATACACGGTACCAAATTCTGCAAAACGCAAAGGAAGTTCTTTATACGATCGCATTTGGGAACGATAAATTTCGCAATGATGCGGACAATTCATTGGCTTTAAAAAAAACTCTTCACCTTCTTGTGGAGTTTTAATGGGTTGAAAGCTATCTTCCCCATATTTTTCATAATGACCAGAAGTAACATATAATTCTTTTTGACCAATATGTGGTGTTACTACAGGTAAATAACCGGCTTTAACTTGTAATTGTTGTAAAAATTTTTGTAGATTTTCACGAAGTACAGTTCCTTTAGGCAACCATAAAGGCAAACCCATACCTACTTTTTCAGAAAAAGTAAATAGCTCTAATTCTTTTCCTATTTTTCGATGGTCCCGTTTTTTAGCTTCTTCTAAAAAAACTAAATATTCATCTAATTCTTTTTGTGTTGGAAAACTAATACCATAAACACGTGTAAGCATTTTGCGTTTGATATCGCCTCGCCAATATGCACCAGCAATACTAGTAAGTTTAATGGCTTTTATAAAACCGGTATGTGGTAAATGTGGCCCACGGCACAGATCGGTGAAATTTCCTTGTGAGTAGAAAGTAATATCGCCATCTGTTAATCCATCAATCAATTCTAATTTATATTCATCTCCTTTTTGTTTAAAATATTCAATAGCTTCTTTTTTAGAAATATTTTTTCGCTGAAAATGATTATTTTGTTTGGCAAGCTCGGCCATCTTATTTTCTATCTTTCGCAAATCTTCATCGCTAATTTGTCTATCGCCTAAATCAATGTCATAATAAAACCCATTTTCAATGGGGGGGCCAATACCTAATTTAACACCAGGAAATGCAGCTTCTAATGCTTCTGCCATTAGATGTGCAGAAGAATGCCAAAAAGCATATTTACCTTTTTCTTCATTCCAGGTTAATAGTTTTATGGTAGCATCTTTTTCGATGGGTCGAGTAGCATCCCATATTTCGCCATTTATTTCGGCTGCTAATACTTTTTTAGCTAAGCCTTCAGAAATGGATTTAGCTATATCTAAACTTGTTGCACCTTTTTCGTAGGATCGAATAGCGCCATCTGGAAAAGTTATGTTGATACTCATGTTTTTGAAAATAATTATCTTGTAGAGTGCTCTAAAAGGACAAAATAAAGATTTTAATGGGATTTTGATTAAGAATTTCTAACACTCTGCTCATATCTGATTAAATTATTGGGATCATACTTATTTTTAATTTTCTGAAGTCTTGTATAACTATCTCCATAATAAGCGTTTTCCCAATTTTTAAAATCTATACTTGGATAATTACAATATTGTGTAGTAGCGCCATTATTACTAAAGATTTGTTCGACTTCTTTAAATTTTTCCATCAATCTTGAACCTTGTTTTTCATTTTCCCAATACGTTTGTAATTCTGAAATAAAATTATAATCTCGATGTGGAAAAGCTGCATGAGATTTAAAAGCAGCATTTTGAATATTGCCCCCTAGTGTATTTACCTGATACATCATTCCGGGTGTAGTAGTTACCATTTCTAATGCTGGGATAATACAATCTTTAATGTCATTAAAATTTTTATATAAACCTACAGATGCATTTTTAAAATAAGGAGGGTCTTGCGCTCCATAATAAACCTTTAATGCATGGGCTATATTTTTCGATTGATTAACAGTTGTTTTATTTACTAATATAGAAAGCGCATCACTTATTTTTTTTATTTCGCTATCATTGTTTTTGTAATCGGTTATAAGAATCGTTATATTTTGTTGATTTAATACAAAGGCAGAAAAACATGACAGCGGTAAGCTAGGTGTAAGTTGCATCCATTTTTCTAAGATAGTTACAGCACGTGTTGCATCTACATGATACGCTTTAAAACGATAACTGTTAAATTGTTGGGGCGCATCATGCACAGTAAATTTCATTTCTGTGATGACACCAAAATTTCCATTTCCTCCCCCCTTGCAAGCCCATAATAGTTCAGGATCATCTTTTGAATTTATGATATTTCCTTTCCCATCCACCATAGTTACTTCTATTAAGCTATCGCATGTTAATCCGTATTGACGACTAAAAAAACCATAACCACCTCCTAGAGTAAGCCCTCCAACTCCCACCGTACCACAAGACCCTGCAGGTAAAATTTTATTTTGCGGCAACAGGATACTGTATAGGTTTGCTAATGTACAAGCAGGCCCTACTTTTATAGTGTTGTCATCTACCCATGTTACTTCATCCAAAAAAGAAAGATTAATAACCATTCCATCATTGTTAGAAGAAAAGCCTTCAAAACAATGCCCACCACTTTTTACTGAAACGGCTAAATTATTTTGTTTTGCATATTGTATGGATTCTACTACACCTTGTGTATTTTTACATACTGCAATAATGGCTGGATATTTCTGAATTCTCTTATTATATACTTGCCTTAATCGATCATATTGCTCATCGTCTTTTTTATAAAAAGTAACGTTGTCGTTAGTTTTAGAGGTTGTCGTATTTTTAGGAGTGGTGTGTGCAGTTGTATCATTCCGAGCATTTTCTTTTTTATTATTCGATTGGCAAGAGCTAATATAAAAGCCCAATCCTGTTAACGCTGCAAGTTTTATAAATTCTCTACGTTGATATTTTTTTTGACTGTTATTCATAGTCATATTAGTTAATCACAGTATGCAATAATACCCATTTGTTTATTGACAGCTCTTTCTAAAATTTGGAACATTTTACTCATGGAGCTTTTATGTTTTTGGTTATCAAACTTTTTGATTACTTGGGATGATAGCTTGTGGTATTTTTCATTTACTTGTTCGTAAGTCCAGCGAAAATCTTTATAAAAATCGAGCCAGGCCTCTATTATATTTATTTTTTGTAGATACTCAAAATCGTCATATTCTAATCCACCCACATATGTAAGAAGATTGGGGCCTCCATTGGGCTTAGTTTCTGTGTCCTGTATTAAGTAAAAGTCTAACATGAAACATTAAGATACAATATATTGCTGTAATTGATCGGCAATCATTCTATCATTACTCAATCTTGGCACTTTATTTTGTCCCCCTAGTTTCCCCATTGAACGCATATAATCAATAAAAGCATTTTTCTTCAAAGGAGTTATATGTAATGGTTGCAGAATATTTCCTGTAATTAAATCATTGTAATAGATATTTTTTTCTCGCAAATATTGATTTACTTTTTGAGCAAATGCTTGTATGTTATTAGGTGCTTGTTCAAATTCAACAAACCATTCATGATACAATTGGCCTTTACCTTGTTGAATCATAGGAGCTACCGTAAATTCAATAATATGAACATTTTCTTCTGTTGCTGCTTTCATTAAACTATATTCTACCTCTTCGGCAATAACATGTTCTCCAAAAGCAGAAATAAAATGTTTTATACGACCCGTAACTATTATTCTATAAGGATTAGTGGAAACAAATTTTATAGTATCACCAATATTATACCCCCACAATCCAGCGTTGCTATTAATGATAAGTGCATAATTTTCTCCAATCGTAACATCTTTTAAAGAAACCCTTGTTGGTTTTTCATTAAAAATTTCATTGGCTGGAATAAATTCAAAGAAAATACCAGAACGTGTATTTAATAATAGACCTTCTGCCTGTTGCGAATCTTGAAATGCAAAAAAACCTTCTGATGCAGGAAACGTTTCAATAGTAGATATCTCACTTCCAATACTATGCAATAACTTAGCTTTGTAAGGCTCGAAATTCACCCCGCCGTGCACTAATACAGAGAGATTCGGAAATATATCTTTAATTTTCTTACCTGTTTTTTCCATTAATCGATCAAAATACATTTGCATCCATGGCGGTATCCCACTAATCAACGTCATATTTTGATGAATTGTTTCTTCTACAATTTTATCAAGCTTTGTTTCCCAATCCTCCATACAATTGGTTTCATAACTGGGCAATTGATTACTACGTAAGTATTTAGGTATATGATGATTTACAATTCCACTTAACCTTCCTGTAGGTATACCACCAATACGTTCTAATTGCGGGGAGCCAGATAAAAAAATCATTTTACCGTCTGCAAATTGTGCGTTTCCAGTTTCTGCCATATAACACAACAATGCGTTTCGAGCCGTATCAATATGATTGTGTATAGATTGTTTGGTTATAGGAATATATTTTACTCCACTAGTTGTTCCACTGGTTTTGGCAAAATAAATTGGCTGACCTTTCCATAATATATTTTGTTTTCCTTCTTTTATTTTTTCGATATACGGTTTAATCGTTTCATAATCTCGAATAGGAATAGCCTTTTTAAAATCTTCATACGTTTGTATTTCTTTTAAATGGTGCTCCTTTCCAAATTCTGTATGCATGCCGTGTTTAACTAAGTCCTTAAAAAGGACTTCTTGGTCCTCCACGGCCGTACTCATACTTTTTCGAACCTTGCCATATATATAGTTTGCAAAGGGTTTTGCTAAAAAAGATTTTATTTTCATGCGTCTAATATGTTAAACCAATGGTGCAAATATAGGCTTAAGGCTGCTAGCGGCTTTACATAGAAAGTATTTTTTATTGTTTAAATAAGAAAAAATGCTACCTTTGCCGTCCAAAATTTTATATATTATGTTCGCAGTTGTAAAAATAGCCGGTCAGCAATTTAAGGTGCAAGAAGGCCAAAGTTTATATGTTCCACATATAGAAGGCAAAAATGGAGATAAAGTTGATTTTTCTGAAGTATTACTTGTAGAAAAAGATGGTAAGATAAATGTAACCAACAATCCAAAATCAACCGTAAAAGCACAAATTATTAGTGCTTTAGTAAAAGGCGATAAAGTAATCGCTTTCAAAATGAAACGAAGAAAAGGATTCAGAAAAAAACATGGTCATAGAACACAATACACGCACATTAAAATTGAAGCTATTTCTTAACAATGAGTAGTTAATCTTTGATAATAGCTGGAACAAAAAATTATCAATTAAACATTATCAACTATCAATTAAAAAAACATGGCACATAAAAAAGGTGAAGGCTCGGTAAAAAATGGACGCGACTCACAAAGCAAAAGATTAGGTGTAAAAATATATGGTGGTCAGCCCGTTATTGCAGGCAACATTATAATTCGTCAACGTGGTACAGTTTATCATCCTGGCAAAAATGTTGGCATAGGCAAAGACTTTACTTTGTTTGCATTAACAGATGGTATAGTAGAATTTAAAAAAGTAAAAGGAGATAAAACACAAGTTTTTGTACAAGCTGTAAAAGCTACTGCTTAAAAAAAATTTTTGTAGTTGTCAAATTTGTTTTTATTTTCACACTATATTTATTAACCATTAAATTCTAAAAACATGGCAACTAAGAAAAAAGCTGCTCCTAAAAAGAAAGCCGCTGCTCCTAAAAAGAAAGCCGCTCCTAAAAAGAAAGCTGCTCCTAAAAAGAAAGCTGCTAAAAAGAAGTAAGCATCTTTAGAATAAATAAAAAGCCCCAATATATTGGGGCTTTTTATTTTCCTTCTATTGTACTTTTTATTGGTTTGTTTTTAAAATATTTTTAACTCGTATAGCAAAAAAAGCTAAGTAAGCAAAACATAAAACGGCTATCCAATAAGATTGATGAATACCAATGATATCAGCTATTTTACCTTGTATTGGAGGAATAATGGCGCCACCTAATATCATCATAATTAAAAACGCAGATCCTTGAGAAGTATACTTTCCTAATCCTTCAATTGATAAGGCAAAAATGCAAGGCCACATAATAGAACAAAATAATCCCCCACTTAAAAAAGCATATACCGATATTGTTTTATCTGCAGCAAATAAACCAATCAATACAGCAATGATGCCAAGCATGCTAAATATCAACAATGTTTTTGCAGGTTTTTCTTGTCCATAAAAAAAACCAATAATAAGTATAGCCACACAAATGGCATATAAATAAAATGCACTCATATCATAACCACTAATCGTATTAACAAGCAATACCAATCCGAAAGCCGCATAAGGAACTATAATAAATAAAATGTTTCTCCATTGTTTAGTTGGATTAAAAACCGTTATAGCACCTGCCCAGCGACCAATCATCAAACTTCCCCAATACATGGATATGTATGGTGAGATTTCTGATTCTTTTAAATTTCCGAAATCCGGCGTTTTTAATAGTGCGCCTAAATTACTTTGTATAGTTACTTCAACACCCACATACATAAATATGGCTAGCATGCCTAACAACAATTGTGGATACTGCATAGCACCCCATCCAGTTGTGTTGCGTTGTGCAGAATAATGTGAAATAAATAATGCAAATACTACAACTAAAAACGCAAGCATTAAAAAATAAAAATCGATATGCGCTATTCTGATATTGGGTAATGATGGAATAAAATTGCTTGCCAATACTAATATTGGAGCAACACTTATACATAGTAAAACACGAATAGCTTTAGGAGATCGTTCTAAAGTATCATCACTTTTACCTTTAGGTAATTTTTTAGAAAATAAAAAAAATAAGGCTACTCCTAAAAAAAGCAATCCTACTAAAATGTATAATAAATTAATTTTTGAAATATCACTAACAGTTGCATAGGTGATACTTCCAAATAATATAAAACTTACTACAATTGGTCCAACAGTGGTGCCAATAGAGTTTATGCCTCCGGCTAAGTTTAGTCGATGAGCGCCTTGTGCCACATCGCCCAACGCAACTACAAAAGGTTGTGCAGCCGTTTGCTGTAATGAAAAACCTAGACCTATGGTAAAAAAAGAAAATAAAATAAATGTAAACGATCCGCTGTGTACAGCAGGTATCATTAATACAGCACCTATAACAGAAATCAACAAGCCATATACAATAGCATTTTTATATCCCCATTTGTTTAAAATATCTCTTTTTTTAACAATAGAAAAAAGATACAATCCCAAAGAACCAAAAAAATAGGCCCCATAAAAAGCAAAATCTATTAATTGCGATTGAAATTGCGATAGCGTAAAATATTTTTTACAAAAGGGAATAAATACACCATTGCTGGCTGCAATAAATCCCCAAAAAAAGAAAACAGTTATCAAGGTAGCTAAAGCACCTTTATTTGTAGAAGAAGATGGTTGACTCATAAAATATTGTAATAAGGCTACAATATAAATAAAATAGTGAAAAAAAGCCACCTTCGTGGTTAAAATAAATTGCTTATGCAACAAAGTGTATTATTTTATTGCCAAAGAGTCTTGTCGAAGGATATTTCCCGAATAGGTCTATTAAACTATTTTTTTAAAGCTGCATGTGTTTGCGGCTTTTTTATTTGTATATCTGTAAACCAAAAAATCTATTAGCTTTACAGATATATCAATTATTGGTAACACATCAGCAACTATATATTCATGTCTACACATTTTCATACCCTTACTGTAAAAGAAATTCAAAAAGAAACAACCGATTGTGTTTCTATTGTATTCGATGTCCCAACTCATTTAAAAAATGATTTTGCTTTTACACAAGGTCAAAACATTACACTTAAAACAATTATTGGAGGCCAGGAATTAAGGCGCTCTTATTCTATTTGTAGCAGTCCGTTTGAGAATGAATTGCGCATTGCTGTTAAAAAAATAGCTAATGGCGTTTTTTCAACTTATGCTAACACTGTTTTGCAAAAAGCGGATGCCATTGATGTACTTCCTCCTACCGGTAGATTTTTTACACCTCTCTCTCCCAGTAATAAAAAAAAGTATATTGCTTTTGCAGCAGGCAGTGGTATAACACCCATATTATCTATTATAAAAACAACACTTATTACAGAGCCTCAAAGCACTTTTACGTTGGTGTATGGCAATCAAAATAGATCATCTATTATTTTTAAAGAAAGATTGGAAGCAATTAAAAATAAATATATGGAACGATTTGCCGTTCATTATATATTGAGCAAGGAGCACACAGATAGCACACTTCATTATGGTCGTATAGATGCTGACAAATGCCACCAACTATATAACACTGTACTAAAAAATGATTTATTTGATGAGCATTTTATTTGCGGCCCTGCCCCTATGATTTTTTGCATTAGAGATTTTTTATTGTCAAAAAATATTGCCACACATAACATTCATTTTGAACTGTTTAATACACCGGAAGATGTTGCACAAAAAAGCGATATTACACATCAACATAACAACCAAGCAAGCGAAAGCAGCCAGATTACCATTAAATTGGATGGAACCGCTGTATCTTTCCCCTTATCGTATAATGGTGATAGTATTTTAGATGCAGCACTCGAACAAAAATTAGATTTGCCTTATGCCTGCAAAGGCGGGGTTTGTTGTACCTGTCGTGCTAAATTAGTAGAAGGTGAAGTAGATATGGACACAAATTATGCTCTGGAGCCAGATGAAGTGGCCGCCGGATTTATTTTAACATGTCAATCGCACCCAAGAAGTGCACACGTAGTTGTTGATTTTGATATTAAGTAATTAAACAGTATAAAAATGCAATCCATTAGCAACCATTTATTGAAACAGCTATTTTATATAGCAGTTATAATTGTATTGGGTATTATATTGTTTTGGCAGATGGCCATATTCATTCCTAGTTTATTGGGGGCTATTACCTTTTATGTGCTCATGCGTAGAGCAATGCTTTTTTTAACAGAGAAAAAGAAATGGAAAAAGGGGCTAACTGCAATGGTTTTAATCTCCCTATCCTTTATTCTATTTTTAGTGCCTCTTATGCTGGTTGTCAGTATGTTATCATCTAAAATTGGCTACGGCATTGAACATTCTAACGAAATAATACAAATCATAAATAACAAAATAAGTATACTAGAAAGCAAACTAGGGTACACGCTGATAACGAAAGAGCATATGAGCGGTTTATCTAGTTGGATAGCCAATAATTTACCCGCTTTATTAGGATCTACATTTAATTTTCTTACTATTATAAGCATCATGTATTTTATTTTATACTTTATGCTTATGGGTAATCGAACAATGGAAAAAGATATATTGAAATATGTTCCGCTTAAAAACAAAAACGTATCCTTATTAAGTAAAAAATTTTTCAATATTATTTATTCCAATGCCATTGGAATTCCGCTTACAGCTATATTTCAAGGCATAGTGGCCACAATAGGCTATTGGGCTCTTGGGGTTAGTGACTTGTTTTTTTGGTTTGTAGCAACCTGCCTAACTTCTGTTATTCCAATTGTGGGAGCAAGTTTAACCTATATATCTATTTCGCTTATATTTTTTACAAACGGTGCAACATGGAAAGGCATAGTATTACTGGGTTATGGCTTTGGAGTGGTAAGTACGTTGGATAGCTTTTTTAGGTTTGCCTTACAAAAAAGAATGGGAAATATTCATCCTCTTATAACCTTATTTGGAGTAATTATCGGCATTAATCTTTTCGGGTTTATTGGAGTAATTTTTGGCCCATTGCTTATTTCATTATTTATTCTACTTATCCATATTTACTCCAACGAGTTTGAACCCCACCAAGAATAAGCCTCTAGCATAACGTTGGGGTATTCTATTTGGCATTTGTTCATTTGTTATAGATATCTTTATTATGCCGACCCTTCCTTCGTCAGAGTAAACTGCGGAGGCATCTCTCAAAATAATAAAACCCTTATATAGTCGGAGATTTCTAGCTATGGTAAAGATTTAAGTGCTGCTAAAAAAGAACAACTAGCCATGGCAGAAAAAGTATAAAATGGTAAAATTGCTATGTTTCATGGCAAATTTGCCATTTTTTACATCCAACTATTATGTATAGATAGCTTTTTTGCCATTTTTTTTAACAAATTTGCTATCCAAAATAGGATTTTATACGTTTACTCATAACAAATTTGCCATCCATCATAGAAAAATTGTTATTTAAGAAAGCAAAATTGCCGCAAATAACTACTGCTGGTTTTTTGCCTCTTCGATAACATACACCACACTGCTGATTTTGCAAACTAAAATATACGATGTGTGATGAAACAACCTGCACTACAAAGCATAACAAGTCTATACTACTAAATTAGACTGCTCCGTTCCTAGCAGTAACGTAGAATATTAAAATCTAAAGGATGTAAATACTTAGTACTTGGCTAAGCACCCCAATGAATATTCCTAACCCTATTTCAAAAAGTGTATGCTCCTTCAATAACAATCGAGCCGTACAAACCATGCCACACAATAATACAGCAATGCTAATGGGCAGTCCTATAGCCATTCCAGACCATATGGCTAAATGAACAAAAAAACTGACTGCTCCAGCCAATCCTATTGCATGCATACTGATTTTAACAAAGCTGTTTAATACAAGTGCCGCAGCACTTGCTATAAAGATGCCTAATAGAAATTGAGTGAATGGCACAGGGTTATCTAACTGATTGCGAGAAATATAATATGCCCAAAAAAAGAATGTATTTGTTGCCACATAAGGAATAATGCGTTCCTTCTGGGTTTTAAGTTCAATAGATTGTATAAATTTTAAACGCCATAATAGAAAAACAGTAATGGCAGGAAATAGCATGGTATTAATGCCTATGGCAATCAGTTTTTTTATTTTATCACTATGGGATAAGCCGATAAAAAAATAAGGTTGCACATACAATAAATAACAAGTAACAAATACTGGAATAAATAAAGGATGAAAAATATAAGATAACAGTTTCGATCCTACATATAAAGCTTTTGAATGGGTGGCTTTTAATTCATTCATAATTCTTAAAGTTCTTTACGTAAACGTGCTACCGATATATTTAATTGCTCTCTATATTTGGCTACTGTACGGCGAGCAATATTGTATCCTTTTTCTTGCAGCAATTCCATAAGCTGCTCATCGCTTAACGGTTTATGTTTATCTTCTGCTTCAATAAAATCGCTCAATATTTTTTTCACTTCTCTGGTAGACACTTCCTCACCTGATTCTGTACTAAGGGATTCACTAAAGAAAAATTTTAGCCGATATGTGCCAAATTCTGTTTGTACAAATTTGCTACTAGCCACTCTAGATATTGTTGAAATGTCTAGCCCTGTTTTTTCTGCAATAGTTTTTAAAATCAATGGCTTCAGTGTGGTTTCATCGCCAGTGGTGAAAAACAAGTACTGATGCTCAATAATAGCATTCATAGTAGAAAGTAAGGTGTGTTGACGTTGCTTAATAATATCAATAAACCATTTAGCCGCATCTATTTTTTGTTTAATAAAAATAACGGCCTCTTTTTGACGCTTATCTTTTTTGGTGCCTTTATCATACTCTTTCAACATAGTACGATAATTATCGCTCACCCTTAAATCGGGAGCATTTTTTGAATTTAAGCTTAGCTCAATTACACCATTGTTATTTACAATAAAAAAATCAGGGATAATATATCCTTGTGATTCATTGCCCTCGCCCACACTGCTACCTGGTCGAGGATTTAAATGAATGACTTGATCAATAATATCTTTTAGCGCTTGATCGCTTAAAGAAAAGTGTCGTTGTATTTTGTCGTAATGCTTTTTAGTAAATATATCGAAGTGTTCTTTTAGTATTTGCATAGCAATATGTACATCTTTCCCTTCGGCTTGTTTACGTTGAAGCTGCAACAACAAACACTCTT
The DNA here is from genome assembly GCA_964454275.1 of uncultured Chitinophagaceae bacterium. Lineage (GTDB taxonomy): Bacteria > Bacteroidota > Bacteroidia > Chitinophagales > Chitinophagaceae > CAYVXB01. Next base: position 28,322 of record CAYVXB010000001.1, read on the forward strand.
GTAAATTACGGGCAGCTATGCCTGGAGGGTCAAATTGTTGAATTTTTTGAATAATTGTTTGCACTTCTGCTTCTGTAGTTTGTATATTTTGTCTAAATGCTAAATCATCTACAATAGCAATCGTATCCCTTCGTAGATAGCCATCATCATCAATATTACCTATAATTTGTTCGGATATTTTTTGTTGGTGCTCACTAAGAGATAGCATGCCCACCTGCGTTAACAAATGTTCATAAAAGGATCTTTCCATTTTCAGAGGTGTACTTTTCTGTTCTTCTGCTGCGGTGTAATTATCCTCTCGTAATTTATAATCTGGAAATTCATCATCTCCTTCTGCTATATACTCACTAATATCTATTTGTTCTGTAAGCACTTCTTCATGCACATCCTCTATTTCACTACCCTCTTCTTCTGTTGATTCAAATTCTTCTACCTCCTCTTCAACACTATTTTCATTTTCTTCTCCAAGCTCCAATGCAGGATTTTCTTCTAACTCTTCCTTAATACGTTGTTCAAGATTTGCCGTAGGAATCTGCAACAATTTCATGAGTTGAATTTGTTGTGGAGATAGCTTTTGCAACATCTTTTGTTGTAACCCTTGATATATTGCCATAGTTATTGGTGTGTTATTTATGTAAAACGCTGTAAATTTACAAACAATAATACAATATCATATGCTAACATACGTTGAGAAAAATGTTCCCTCCACATCTAAAGAAGATGATATGCAAAATAAAAAGCATACACTAAAAATATTATCTGTCGATGATGATGAAATGAATCAATTACTTTTTACTTCTTTATTGTCTAAATTGGGATACACTTGTGCAACAGCAAAAAACGGCAAACAAGCTGTTGACATGGTTTTAAAAGAAGAGTTTGATATTATTTTTATGGACATATATATGCCTATAATGGATGGCATAGAAGCTACTTTTCAAATAAGAAACGCCCTGAAAACAAAACAAAAGCCCATTATTGTTGCCTTATCTGCTAATAATTTTGATGATGAAAAACAAAAATGTACCGTCGCTGGAATGAACGATTTTATGCAAAAACCCTATAGATTAGTAACAATGGAAGAACTACTTGATAAATGGAATAAGGAATTGCAAAAAAATTAAAACAAATGGTGCAATGTAAATCAACACGAGTTAAAAAAGAATACTGTAATCATATATTAACTACATCACAACCATCTTTTTAACCTAAGCCACAATATATGTTGTGGCTCTTTACATAGTTTTATGATGAAATTTATTTTTCCATATTTACCTTTAAATAATAATTGATACAATAACTTACAACCCTCATGCATTTTCATAGAAAAAATTTAAGCACCAAACAATTAATACACTTTTATAAACAACTTCTATTACCAAGGTTAATAGAAGAGAAAATGCTTATACTACTACGACAAGGAAAAATAAGCAAATGGTTTAGTGGTATAGGGCAAGAGGCTATTTCCGTAGGAGCAACACTTGCATTGCAACCCGATGAATGGATCATGCCGCTACATCGAAATTTAGGGGTGTTTACAACTCGGCAAATGCCTTTACATAAACTATTTGCGCAATGGCAGGGACATAAAGAAGGTTATAGCAAAGGCAGAGAAAGAAGTTTTCATTTTGGTAGTCGAGCACATTATATATGTGGAATGATTTCACATTTAGGACCTCAACTAGCGATAGCCGATGGTGTAGCGTTAGCACATACATTAAAACAAGAAAAAAAAATATCCTTAGCTTTTACAGGAGAAGGTGCTACCAGCGAAGGCGATTTTCATGAAGCGTTAAACGTAGCTGCCGTATGGAATTTACCTGTAATTTTTATTATTGAAAATAATGGATATGGCTTAAGTACTCCTAGTAACGAACAATATCGTTGTACAAACCTTATAGACAAAGCAAAAGGATATGGTATAGAAGGTATACAAATAGATGGTAATAATATACTAGAGGTATATGACACTATTTATAATGCACGTAAACAATGTATTGTTGAACAAAGGCCTTATTTAGTTGAATGCACAACATTTAGAATGCGAGGCCATGAAGAGGCTAGTGGAACTAAATATGTACCTCCGCATTTATTTGAAGAATGGAAACAAAAAGATCCTATACAGCATTATGAATATTATTTATTAAGTAATAACATTCTACAACAAGAAGACATTAAGCAAACTCATCAAGACATACAAAAATATATTGAAAAAGAACTACAGCAAGGCTTTTCGTATACTCCTATACAATCCTCTACAGAGGAAGAATTAAAGGATGTATATAAAAAAGATGACCATGTAGTAACCCCTACATTTTCCTCTATTGTTGAAGGTAAGGAGGATGTCCGCTTTATTGACGCTATAAAGGAAGGGCTATCACAAAGTATGCAGCAACATCCTAATCTAATATTAATGGGTCAAGATATTGCAGCGTATGGCGGCGCTTTTAAAATAACCGAAGGGTTTGTAGCCCAATTTGGGAAAGAACGTGTACGAAATACTCCCTTATGCGAAAGCGCTATTATAGGTACCGCATTAGGGTTAAGTTTAGAAGGCTTTAAAAGCATGGTAGAAATGCAATTTTCCGATTTCGTAACCTGTGGTTTTAATCAAATTGTAAACAACCTAGCCAAAATACATTACCGTTGGGGACAAAATGCGGATGTTGTTATTCGCATGCCAACAGGCGCTGGCGTTGGTGCAGGACCTTTTCATAGCCAAAGTACAGAAGCATGGTTTACGCATGTTCCAGGCCTAAAAGTAGTATACCCATCCACACCCTTTGATGCTAAAGGATTATTAATCGCAGCCATCAATGATCCCAATCCTGTATTATATTTTGAACATAAGGTTTTATATAGAAGTGTCGTAGGGCAAGTACCAGATCAATATTATGAAATACCTATTGGCAAAGCAACTATTGTACACAAAGGTGACGACATGAGTATTATAACATATGGCGCAGGAGTGCATTGGGCTTTAGATTATGCAAAAGCTCACCCAGATTTATCGTTGCATATACTTGATTTGAGAACGTTGCTGCCATTAGATTACGAAGCCATAGAACAAAGTGTTAAAGCAACGGGGCGTGTGTTAATATTGCACGAAGACACTCTATTTGGGGGTATTGGTGGCGAAATTGCTGCATGGATTACAGAAAACTGTTTTGAATACTTGGATGCGCCTATTATGCGATGTGCTTCACTAAATACACCTATCCCGTTTAATACAGAATTAGAACAGCACTTTTTAGCCAAATCTAAATTAGATGCATATGTAAAAAAACTGCTGCAATTTTAATATTTATTGAAAACCAGACAAGAAAACTTGTTGATATTT
>CAYVXB010000001.1:31671-41652 GCA_964454275.1 uncultured Chitinophagaceae bacterium
TGATATTTTTGAGCTTCTTTAAGCACGTTTTCCCAATTCTCTTTTTTATACAATCGCTCTGTTGCAGCAACAGGAACCTTTTCTAAAAATTTAACACATTTATTATTCGCAAAATAAAAGCGGTATTCTTGTTTATCTGGTTTATCTCCTGAATTAGACACATACGAAAAATAAAAAAAGATCAATTGCCCTTTTGTATTAAAAAGATATTCAAGATTTTGTGTATACGTTGACTTTTCTGTAACGGTAATTTTATCTAAAACGCCTATTCCATCTTGTCCATATTCTCCTTCTGTATTTTGACTCGGCTCATCTGTATACCAAAAATTTACTGTTTTTTTGTAGTTACCAACAGCTCGCCATTGCCTATCATTTTTATTTACCACAAGTTCGTTCATATAATAATAAGCAGCTTCTGGGTCTCCGCTTTTTAAATGACTGATAGATTGTTCTATATTACTACGAACTTCTTCATGTCGTTTATTTATTTCTTTAATGCTTTGACCTTGTATTGCAGAAACGCATGAAAGAGCGATGCTGATGAAAAAAAATGTTATTACGTTTCGATTCATAAAAATATTTTAGGTTATTGATTAATTCAATTAATTCTCGAGTTTTAGTTAATACCAAACAACCCGACGAAGCTATCAAATTTTTTATAAAAACCCACCAAACAACTTTCATTAGAAAAAAAAATATTCTGTTTGATTTTTTTGTCAATGCTGTGTCATACTTTTGCGAATCCATTTTTATATCTATTACAACTGTATGTGTATATGATTCATCACACCAGGACACTAAAAAGAACTGCTGCAAAAATTGCACTATTGCTATCTCTTGTGCTTGTCACTAGCGTATTACATGCTCAAGACGGGAAAGCTTTATTCTCTCAAAATTGCGCCTCTTGCCATGCTATAAATAAAGATCTCACAGGCCCTGCCTTACAAGGCGTCGAAAGTAGATGGCCCAACAAAGCGTTACTATATAAATGGATTCGTAATAATCAAGAAGTAATTAAAAGTGGAGATCCATATGCTGTAAATCTCTACAACATTTGGAATAAAACGCAGATGAATCTTTTCCCAAGTCTTACAGATGCAGAAATCGATGCCATATTAAAATACATTCGTGAATACAAAGACCCTGTTGTTACAGACACAGATAAAGGCGGCCCCAATGACAAAAGTAGTGGCAATAACAGCCTGCTGTTTGGTGTACTAACACTTATACTTACGATAGTTGCGCTTATACTTTTACAGGTAAATAGCAATCTTAAAAAATTAGCTGATGATAAAGAGGGTGTTCCAGCTAAAGAACCCGTTCCATTTTATAAAAACAAGGCCTACATTGCATTAATAGCTGTCGTGCTATTTGTAGTAGGCGGGTATTATACTATAGAAGGCGCTATTGGCTTAGGTCGTCAAAAAGACTATCAACCTGAACAACCTATATTTTATTCCCACAAAGTACATGCAGGTATTAATCAAATTAATTGTATGTATTGCCACGGCGGGGTTTGGGAAAGTAAGCATGCGGGTATACCTTCTCTCAACGTATGTATGAATTGCCATGCAGCTATCAATGAATATAAAGGACCAAAACTATATACAACTGAAGGAAAAGAAGTTGATGGCACCACAGAAATTCAGAGATTATATGAGTATGCTGGTTTTACAAAAGGAAAACCGTGGGATCCTAGTAAAGCGAAACCTGTTGAATGGATTAAAATTCACAACTTACCGGATCATGTCGCATTTAACCATGCACAACATATAAGAGCTGGGAAAGTACAATGTCAAACTTGCCATGGTGAAATTCAAAAAATGGACGAAGTAAAACAATTTGCCGATTTGAGTATGGGGTGGTGTGTAAATTGTCATAGAACAACTAAAGTTCAATTTACTTCCAATGGTTTTTATAGCATTTACGAAAAATATCATAATGATTTAAAGAAAGGAAAGATAGATTCTGTAACAGTTGAAATGATTGGTGGAACAGATTGTCAAAAATGTCATTATTAAAATAACACATTAGCAATTAGACAAGAAACTAACTGATAGTATATGTCCAACAAAAAATACTGGCAAAATTTTGGTGAATTAAATAAAACACCAACACAACAAAAAGAAGAACAAGATGAGTTTAAAGAACTACTTCCTTTTGAAGATAGCAAAGGCTTGTTAGATGCAAAGGCTAGTCGTAGAGATTTTTTAAAATATTTAGGATTTAGTACCGCTGCAGCTGTTGCAGCATCTAGTTGTGAAATGCCTGTACGTAAAGTAATTCCTTACGTAAACAAACCAGAAGAAATTATTCCGGGGGTAGCTAATTTATATGCTAGTACTTACATACAAGATGGAGATGCTATTCCGATTGTAGTAAAAGTAAGAGATGGTCGACCTATAAAAATTGAGGGAAATACATTATCTCCCATTACAGATGGAGGTACTTCTGCTAGAGTGCAAGCTTCTGTACTAGACCTGTATGATACTAGTCGGTTAAGATACCCAATGGCGAATGGAAAAGAAGTGTCTTCATTTGAAGCATTGGATAAAATGGTAATGGATGATATTACGAAAATAAATGGGAAACCTATTGTCATTCTTACGTCTTCTATTGTTTCTCCCTCCACACAATCTATAATCAATACCTTTCTAGATAAATACAAAAACACTAACCCTGGAAGTCGTCATGTTATATTCAAAGCCATATCATACAATGGCATGTTATTAGCAAACGATGCTTGCTATGGTATAAAAGCATTACCATCTTATAAATTTAATAATGCTAACGTTATTGTTAGTATTGGTGCTGATTTTTTAGGAACATGGCTTAATCCTGTAGTATTTAGCAAACAATATGCAAGTGGTAGAAAAATAAAAGAGCATGAGGGAATTCCTCAGATGAGCAAACACTATCAGTTCGAAAGCCACCTCAGTATAACAGGAGCCAATGCTGATGAGCGTTTCACACATCGACCCTCTGAAACAGGAGCGGTACTCGCTGCACTATATGCTGCAGTAACAGGCGGTACTATTAGCAATATCAGTGATGATAAATTAAAAAAAGCTATTGAAAAAGTAGCAAAAGACTTGCTATCAAACAAAAGCTCAGCTATACTTGTTTGTGGAAGCAATAATATGAATGATCAAATCATTACAAATGCTATCAATAATGTTATCAATGCAAATGGCAACACCATTCATTGGGAACATGCACTATATAGCAATGCAATGGATGTAGATATAACCTATTTGGTTAACGAAATGAATACTGGAAAAATTGGCGGCCTATTTGTAATGGGCGCAAATCCTTTGTATGAATACTATGATGCAAAAGGATTGGCCAATGCTATACAAAAAGTACCACTTACTGTTTCATTCAATATTAAATTAGATGAAACAGCAGAACATTGTAAATATATAATACCCAATCATCATTATTTAGAAAGCTGGGGCGATGCAGAATATGTAGATGGTGAATTTTCATTCATACAGCCCACTATTAATCCTTTATTTAAAACCAGACATTGGCAAGACAGTTTACTAAAATGGAGTGGTAGCAATAATGATTATGCTACATTTCTAAAAAATTATTGGACAACTACTTTTTTAAAGGAAGAGGGTTGGGAGAAAGCGTTACAAGATGGTGTTACAAATGCCCAAAAAGCTTTGGGGGGCTACAAACCAAATCCTTCAATTCCAACATTTAAAATCAATGTAAATGATGCTGTAGCCAAAATAAATAGCAATAAAAAAGGAGGAAAAGCCGAGTTGGTATTATATCAAAAAGTAGCTATTGGCGAAGGCAAACAGGCCAATAATCCCTGGTTACACGAAATGCCCGACCCTATTACAAAAGCAACCTGGGATAATTATGCTATGATATCCATTTCTATGGCTAAAGAATTAGGAATAGAATTAGGAGATAGTTATGAAGTCCATCCAGAAAAGCCAGTAATCAGTATAACCGCCGACAACAAAACTATTGAACTGCCCGTATTAGTTGTTCCCGGTATGCAAGCCAATACTATAGCTGTTGCAGTAGGATATGGCCGTAGCGAAAAAATAGGCAAGGCAGCAGCAAACGTAGGTAAAAACGTATACGATTGGGTTCATTTTAATGGAACTACATTCGATTATTTTGTTACAGACATAAATTATAGCAAAACAGATAAAAAATATAAAATTGCTCAAACACAAACACATAGCTCCTACGAAGGAAGAACAGAAGTTGTGAAGGAAGCCTCTTTAGAGAAATTTAAAAAAGAGCGCAACGTATTTCAAGAAGAAAGAGAAGAACTTGCAAAATCTTTTGCACCTAAAACAGGCGATTACCGTACAGAAGCCACTCTATATCCTAGTTATGAAAAACAGGGCATACACTGGAATATGTCTATCGACCTCAATAGCTGTATCGGTTGTGGATCTTGTGTTGTAGCATGCAATGCAGAAAACAACATCCCGGTAGTAGGTAAATCTGAGGTAATGCGTGCTCATGAAATGCATTGGTTGCGTATTGATCGTTATTTTGTAAGCAACGAAAATGATCCTGAAAACTTGACTAGTGTTGTTTTTCAACCCATGCTTTGCCAACATTGCGATAGCGCACCTTGCGAGAACGTTTGCCCAGTAAATGCAACCAACCATAGCAGCGAAGGCTTAAACCAGATGGTTTATAACAGATGTATTGGTACTAGATATTGTGCCAACAACTGCCCATACAAAGTGCGTCGGTTTAATTGGGCCGATTACATGGGAGCAGACAGTTTCCAAAATAATCAAGATGAGTCTTCTGATGTCATATTGATGATGAATGATGAATTAACAAGAATGGTATTAAATCCAGATGTCACGGTACGTTCAAGAGGTGTAATGGAAAAATGTACTTTTTGTGCACAACGTTTGCAAGCAGCAAAACTTAGCGCTAAAAAAGAAAGCAGGCCATTAAAAGATGGGGAAGCTAAAACGGCCTGTATGCAAGCTTGCCCCACCAACGCTATTGTTTTTGGAAATGTAAAGGATAAGGAAAGTAATGTACATAAAATACAAACTGACAATGAAAAAAGATTGTATTATGTACTGGAACAACTACATGTATTGCCTAATGTGAGTTATTTAGCTAAAGTACATAATACAGAAGAAGAAAAAATATGATCTAAAACAAACTTATAAATCTTCATACAATTTTTTAAAAAACTAAATAAAGAATGAACTATAAAAGATGAATACAGTTGTTAAAAAATATTTAGACCAAGACGAGCAAGTATTGCATATGAACTTCAAAAAAACAGATGCTATTCGTAAAATAATGCCATTGGTTGGCATCCTGGCTGTATTGTATGTATTGTACACGTTCGCTTTCAACAATTATACAAAAAACTACATCAGTAATCTGGAAGGACCTTTGAAATATGTCTACATAGCTATACCTGTAATACTTGTTGGAGCACTAGTGTTGGGATTAATCTCTCAGTCTAAAAATAAAATATTTATAACGAATAAGGCAGTGATTGCAACAACCATGTTTATGCATCAAAAAATATATTTTAAAGATATGCAATCGGTTAATGTACAACATACCGAGCACTATGGCAGTATTAAAGCACTCATGAAAAATATATTCAACGCACGGTATTATGTTCAAATACAAGGAAAGGAGAATAATGCGCAAATTATGTATAATGGTGGCACAGGCATGAGCAAACAATATGCGGAGGTTTTAGGGAAAACGATTATAGACGAAGCAAAGGCAAAAGGTATAATCCTATAAACTATAAATGTTACCATTAATTAAACATACCACTTTATTTTTTGCAGTAATATGTATAACTATTTTTACAAGACTAAATGCGCAGGAAATAACATCTCCCCTTAAAGGAATAGATATTGGGGAGTATGGCAGCGTTAATATAAGTACAAACTTACTTAGAAGCGATGCTCAAGATTTAGGAGAATTTTTATATAACGTCAACTATTTTGATGATAAAAAACGTAGAATAGTAGAAATGATAAAACAAAATGATACATTGACTTTTCGTTTTGTACTGGATAAAAAGGAAATAGCAACCAAAGGGAAAGAAATACAAAAGATAAATAGTTTCAAAACCAAGTTGATTAATGATTATAAAAAAACAGTTCAAATTAAATTGGTAAGCAAAGAGTATAATGATCAATACTATAGCGAATTATTTAAATAATTTAACACATGAGTTTACTAAAATACGAATCACAAATACGAGAACCATTAGTAGATGGTGATAAAACCTATCATCAGGTTACAGAAGATATTTGTCGCCCTATCGAGGCCAAGCCAGGGCGCTTGTGGTATATAGGATTTGGTGTTTCTGTAATGCTACTGCTATTTGGTGTATATGCTGTATATAGAGAAGTTACATATGGTATTGGCGAATGGAACTTAAACAAAACCATTGGCTGGGGATGGGATATTACCAACTTCGTATGGTGGGTGGGTATTGGTCATGCGGGCACGCTCATTTCTGCCATCTTATTATTATTTAGACAAGGTTGGAGAACAGGTGTAAACCGTGCCGCAGGAGCCATGACTATTTTTGCCGTGATGTGTGCTGGCCAATTTCCTATATTCCACATGGGACGTGTATGGAACGCATTCTTCGTATTACCCTACCCTAATACAAGAGGACCTCTTTGGCCGAATTTTAGTTCCCCATTATTGTGGGACGTATTTGCCATATCTACCTATTTTACTGTATCTCTATTATTTTGGTATAGCGGTTTAATTCCAGATCTGGCCACTGTTAGAGATCGTGCAAAAACAAAATTGCGTAAACTATTTTACGGTATTGCTTCTTTTGGTTGGACAGGAAGCACCAAACATTGGCAACGTCATGAAAGTCTTTCTTTAGTATTAGCTGGATTATCTACTCCGTTGGTGTTATCTGTGCATACCATTGTATCGTTCGACTTTGCCACCTCTGTAATTCCAGGCTGGCACACAACGATCTTTCCTCCTTACTTTGTTGCAGGTGCTGTATTTTCCGGTTTTGCCATGGTGCAAACGCTTATGATTATTACTCGTAAAGTGTTGCACTTAGAAGAATATATTACCATAGGCCATATTGATGCTATGAATAAAGTAATCGTTTTAACCGGCTCTATTGTGGGTTGCGCTTACTTAACAGAATTGTTTGTGGCTTGGTACTCTGGAGTAAAATATGAACAATGGGTGTTTTTAAGAAATCGTGTAGATATCACCAGTCCTTATGGTTGGAGTTATTGGATTATGATGACTTGTAATGTTGTTTCTCCTCAAATATTTTGGTTTAAAAAATTAAGAAGAAACATCGCAGTAACATTTATTATGAGCATCATAGTAAACATAGGTATGTGGTTTGAGCGCTTTGTAATCATTGTTACTTCATTATACCGCGACTATCTACCCAGTAGTTGGAGTACCTATTACAGCCCAACTATATGGGAACTAGGTTTTTATTTAGGAACATTTGGATTGTTTTTTACTTGCTATTTTTTGTTCGCAAAATATTTCCCTGTAATTGCTATTGCAGAAATTAAAGCGATTTTAAAAACATCTGGAGAAACTCAAAAAAACAATATGACTGAAACAGAAAATAAAAAAATAGACGAATTTGCGCATGATTATGCACACTAAAACGAATGACTACATTATATTAATGACTAATTGAAATAAAACATGTCAACAAAAAAATTTATAGTCGGTGCTTTTGATGATGAAAATGTGTTATTCCCCGCTGTAAAAAAGGTACGTGATGCTGGGTACAACATTTATGACGTGTACACCCCATTTCCTGTACATGGATTAGATAAGGCCTTAGGACTAAGAGATACTCGCTTGCATACAGCTGGATTCATTTATGGACTCACAGGAACAGCCACAGCATTGTCTTTTATGGGTTGGGCTTTAGGCAAAGATTGGCCTATTAACTTTGGTGGCAAACCGTTATTTCCATTGCCTGCTTTTATACCCATTACATTTGAATTAACCGTACTTTTTGCTGCAGTGGGCATGGTGCTTACGTTTTGTTACTTGTGTCAATTAGCGCCGTTTGTAAAAAAACATCATTTTCATTCCAGAGCTACAGACGATTTATTTATAATGGTTCTGGAGTGTACAGAAAAAACAAATGAAGAAGAGGCAAAAAAAAATTTAGCAACGGTAGGAGCAAAAGAAATAAATGTTCAAATAGCTGAAACAGGCTGGTGGATTGGAAGATATGATAAACCAGAGAAAATACTTGAAGGAGAAAAAATTGTATCCTAAATGATAGGTAAGCTAATATCTAAACACAAAAATTGAATGAATTAATTATGCTCAAAAACATTTTCACATCTCCATATTTTCATATTTTTATAGTAGCCATACTTGCTATGTCATGCAATAGCGTTCAACGTGATCCAGGAAAAATATATATGCCCGATATGACCTACAGCCGTGCATATGAAACATATAGTGTAAGTGAGGAACAAAAACAAGAATTGTTAAAAAAAGGCATCCATTTTAGCAACACACCTGTTGCAGGAACAATTCAAAGAGGGGAAATGCTGCCATTCTCTTTAACAAAAGATGCAGTAGGCGATTCAACCAATTATGTTGCATCCAAACAAATACAAAATCCATTAACCAGTTTAGACAGTAATCAAACAAATGAAGCAGAAAGGCTATACTTAATAAACTGCGGAATATGCCATGGTGCTACCTTAGATGGCAATGGACCTTTATATAAAGGTGGCGAAGGGCCATACCCAGCAAAACCAGCAACACTTGTAGGGGATGCCAAATATGAAAGCATGCCTGCAGGGCAAATGTTTTATTCTGTTACGTATGGTAAAAATTTAATGGGTAGCTATGCATCTCAACTCGATACAAAACAACGTTGGATGGTTATACATTATATAAAAATGAAGCAGATGTTAAATAAAGACAGTAACACTAAGGCCGACAGCACAAAGGCTAAATAAAGAAATATATATGAAAAAAATATGTAACCTTGAACAATTATTTTTTAATCTTTAAAACTTTTTTATGAAAAAAATGCTTTACACTACTTTAATTGCATGTACTGCAATTGTTTTATTTGCCTGTAACAAAAAAGACAATCCATCTTTTTCTCTAAATGGCTTATGGGTAGGTACTTGGAAGTTGGATGCATCGCCAGCCAATCCAAACAACTATTTTGGTCTTTCTTTTACTTCAGGTTCTAGGCTCATCGTAGACTTTAAAGTTGGTAATGCTAATAGAATAGATCAAACTACATACGTAAATACAGATAGTATTCGATTTACATATACGGATCCTATTACTAGTGATGTTTATGTAAACGCATGTAAGTATAATAGCAACTCGTCAACTATGAGTGGTACATACAAAAATCAAGATGTTATAGGAAATCCAACTGACAAAGGAACTTTTTCTGTAACAAAACAGTAACTAACACAAAAGCTATATTTCAATGATTGTAAAAGAACAATTTCATATCCCAGCTAGTTTAAAAAAATGGTCCTTTGGCTTGATGGCCTTGGGATTTGCAGCATTACTGGCAGGTTTATTTATAAAAGGTCTAAGTAAGAATGAACATGAGATAGCTATTTTTTGGGGCACGCTGTTGTACAACAGTGTGTTCTTTCTCTTAATTGTAAATGCTAGCATGTTTTTTATTTGTATTACTACCCTAGCCATGGGTGGTTGGCAAATAGCTTTTCGTAGAGTACCAGAAGCTATTTCAGCAGTGGTACCGGTTTTAGGCATAATAGCTATACTTATTATGCTTAGTATTGTATGGGGTCATCAGCACCATATATACCACTGGTTGGATGCAGAGGCGGTAAGCAAAGATCCTCTGTTAAAAGCAAAATCGGGATTTTTAAACCCAACCTTTTTTTGTATCTGGACTGTTTTGAGTATTGGGCTTTGGTCCTTGTTAGGTTATAAAATGCGCCAAATATCTCGTAAGAGCGATAATAC
>CAYVXB010000001.1:41662-43064 GCA_964454275.1 uncultured Chitinophagaceae bacterium
ATCCATGAATGTGGAACAAGGTAAAAAATTTATCTGGAAAAATACTATCTGGGCCGCCATGTTTATCGTATGGTTTGCCCTAACCGTTGCTTCAACCATTCCTTGGTTATGGCTAATGAGTATTGATGCACATTGGTATTCCACTATGTACAGTTGGTACACTTTTGCCAGCTCATTTGTTGCAGGAATGGCGCTTATAGCACTATGGGTTATATATTTAAAGAATAAAGGTTATTTAGAATATACCTCTCAAGAACACCTGCATGATTTAGGAAAGTTCATGTTCGCCTTTTCTATATTCTGGACTTATTTATGGTTTTCCCAATATATGCTCATTTGGTATGCAAACATTCCAGAAGAAGTTGTTTATTTTAAGCATCGAGTACAAGGAGCACACAGAGGTATTTTCTTTTTTAACCTAATTATTAACTTTGTGTGTCCTATATTTATTTTGATGACAAGAGGGGCAAAACGCAACTATACTGTAATAACATTTATGGCTGTACTTATTATATTAGGTCATTGGGTAGACTTCTATCAAATGGTTATGTCTAGTATTTCTAAAGAACAGGTAACATTGGGATGGTTCGATTTCGGTGTACTATTATTTTTTGCAGGACTAATTATGTTTTTAGTCGGCAGAAATTTAGCTAAAGTACCACTCATAGCTAAAAATCATCCGTTTTTAAAAGAAAGTATTATACATCATACATAAAAAAAGATAAAAGTAAAAAGAGCAACACATATAGTTTAAAAACTATATATCAATAATAGGTTATTGTGGTATTAGTAAGTAGTTTGATTGGTGAAGTTTCGACATATTATATTGCGTGTTGAGTGTCACCCCCTTATCAATAGGGATGATGTCTCTAGGAAGGAAAAGTATCATCAGCAGTTGTAGTAGAAACTTTATGTAGGATAATGGCTTTTATTATAGTTTATACTAAGATATATAAAAAAATAAAATATTTATACTAAGATATATGACCGGATATTTAATCATAGCAGCAATCCTTTTAATTTTTGTAGTTATTTTTCAAATTGCAAAAGCCAGTGAATATGTGTCTGTTTTAAAAGGTGAAAAAAAATCGCAAGCACAAAGCAATCGTATTAACGGTTTTTTAATGGTTGCCTTTCTAATTATAGGATTAATAGGTGTATATTATTGTAACAATTTATTGAAAGATAGAATACTAGGAGAATCTGCCTCAGTAGAAGGTGAGGGTGTAGATAAATTATTATATATCACCATTGCTATTACAGGATGTGTATTTCTTGTTACTCAAATTTTACTATTCTGGTTTGCGTTTAAGTACCAAAACTCAGATAAACGTAAATCCTTTTACTATCCACACAATAATAAACTAGAATTATTATGGACTGCTGTTCCGGCCATTGTACT
>CAYVXB010000001.1:43074-45182 GCA_964454275.1 uncultured Chitinophagaceae bacterium
CTTACTGTATTAGTTGTAATGGGTTTGCGTCATTGGTTTAGAGTAACATCCGATGCCCCAAAAGATGCCATGGTTGTAGAAGTTACAGGTAAACAATTTGGTTGGATATTTCGCTATCCAGGGAAAGATGGCATGCTTGGTAAAAAGTATTTTCGCAATATAGATCCCGCATTTAATTCCTTAGGATTGACATGGGATGATAAAGCTACTCAAGATGATATCGTAACAGAACAAACGATGTATGTTGTTAAAAATAAACCGGTGAAATTAATTATCGGATCTAGAGATGTTATTCATGATGTGGGACTTCCGCATTTTAGAATGAAGATGGATGCTGTACCAGGCATACCCACTACTATGTGGTTTACGCCAAAATATACTACAGAAGAGATGAAGAAAAAAACAGATAATCCAAATTTTCAATATGAAATTGCTTGCGATCAAATGTGTGGAAATGGTCACTATTCGATGAAAGGGGTAATAATGGTAGTTACACAAGAAGAATACAATGCTTGGTTAGCAAAGCAAAAACCACAATATTATGCAGCTTTTCCTGACAAGGACCCAAGCAGTAGTACACAACCAAAAACAGATTCAACTAAAGTGATTGCTCAATTATAAAAGCTATTAACTTGAATAATTACTAATAATCATAATACACTAATAATAAATTATTGAACGATATGAGTGACGTTACATTACAACATACTTCAACAATGGATACTTCATCAACACACGACCACCATATACACCACCACAAAGAAACATTTGTTACTAAATATATTTTTAGTCAAGACCATAACACCATTGCTACACAATTCTTAATTACAGGTATTGTTTGGGCTGTTATTGGCGGATTATTTTCTGTATTATTTCGTTTACAGCTAGGCTATCCCGATCAAACTTTTCCATGGTTAGAAGATATTTTGGGCAAATGGGCGAAAGGTGGCCGTATACAACCAGAAGCATATTATGCTTTAGTAACTATGCACGGAACAGTATTGGTTTTCTTTGTATTAACAGCTGGTTTAAGCGGAACGTTTTCTAATTTTTTAATACCCTTGCAAATTGGAGCTAGAGATATGGCCTCGCCATTCTTAAATATGCTTTCCTACTGGTTTTTCTTTACAGCCAGTGTAATAATGGTATCTTCTTTATTTGTGCAAACAGGTCCTTTTTCTGGAGGCTGGACGGCATATCCACCTTTAAGTGCTTTAGGCTCTGCATCACCAGGCTCCAAAACAGGTATGGATTTGTGGATTATTAGCATGGCATTGTTTGTAGTATCCTCTTTATTAGGCGGCTTAAATTACATTTCTACCATACTAAACATGCGTACCAAAGGTATGAGTATGACCCGCCTACCACTTACCATTTGGGCATTTTTCTTTACCGCAGTGTTAGGTGTCCTTTCTTTTCCAGTATTACTCTCTGGGTTTGTATTACTTATTTTTGATAGAGGATTTGGAACCAGTTTTTATTTATCTGATATTTTCATAAATGGTGTAGGTGCATTACCAAACGAAGGTGGTAGCGCTATTTTATTTCAACATTTATTCTGGTTTTTAGGGCACCCTGAGGTATACATCATTCTATTACCAGCCATGGGCATGGTTTCTGAGGTTTTATCTACAAATGCCCGTAAACCTATATTTGGTTACATGGCTATGTTAGGTTCTTTGTTTGCTATTGCTATTTTATCCTTTTTAGTTTGGGCGCATCATATGTTTGTTACTGGCTTAAACCCATTTTTAGGATCTTTCTTCGTATTACTTACGTTATTAATTGCTGTACCATCCGCTATTAAAGTATTTAACTGGCTCACTACTCTTTGGCGAGGAAATATTCGGTTTACCCCCGCTATGCTTTGTGCTATTGGCTTTGTAAGCTTATTCATTTCCGGTGGCTTAACAGGTATATTTTTAGGAAACTCTGCATTAGATATTCATTTGCATGACACCTACTTTGTTATTGCGCATTTTCACATTGTAATGGGTGTGGCTAGTATGTTTGGAATGTTTGCTGGCATATACCATTGGTTCCCAAAAATGTTTGGACGTTATCTCAACAATACATTATCTTATATTCACTTTTGGGTAACTTTAATA
>CAYVXB010000002.1:0-13834 GCA_964454275.1 uncultured Chitinophagaceae bacterium
TTATTAGAGATGGAAAATAAATTGCCTCAGGTATTGGCTGAATTTAAAAAAGGAAATTTACCAGAAGAAGGTATTCAAAAAATGACAGAGTTGGTTAAGGGGTTGGTAACACAGTATAAATAATCATTTGCGCATGTTCAGTATTAGCCATATCTTCATTACATTATTTAACTAAAACTAAATTTTATGAAATCAATTGGTTCAACATTAGTTATGTTAGGTGTTTTGGCTATTGTTCTTGACCTTTTTAATTATGTTCCTATAGTTTTATCTTGGATATATCAATGGGGGGAACCAACTGCATGGGGCATTAAAATTGGAATTATAGTGCTAGGTGTTGTACTTTATTTAGTTGGAAATAAAAAAAATACAACAAGCAGTAATCCATAAAAATCAGCAGCTTTGTTTATTATATTAATAAGGATGCTTTTCAACTAATACAGAGAAGCATTTATTTTTATTCAATGGTGTTTATATCAAATTTTTATAAAAAATATTACTATGTTGAAATGTACTAAAACAGGATTTATTTTCTTTGCTTTCATGACTTTTCTTACAGCATGTGGACAACTTAAGTATAAGAAAACAGCATCTGGGGTGGCCTATAAAATTTTTGAAGAGGGTAAAGGACCTAGTGTAAAAATTGGACAGTTTGTAAAATTTGATCTTAAAATAGTAAAAGGAGATTCTGTACTTACTTCATCTTATGGTAAATTGGCTAATTATATTCCCATAGATTCTTTTACCACAAAAGGCAATCAACATAGTTTTGTAGAAGTATTCCATTTAATGAAAGTGGGTGACAGTGCAGTTTGCATAATGTTTGTAGATAGTTTGCGAAAAAGAGCAGGAGGCATGTTGCCTCCAAGTTTTAAAAAGGGAGAAGAAATCAAGGCGTACGTTCATATTTTAAGCGCTTTCAATAGCCAAGATGAAGTAAAGGCTGATTATGATAAGGAAATGGAAAAACAAAAACAAAAGGAATTGGCTACTATTGATAAGTATTTGAAAGAAAAAAAGATCAATGCTCAAAAAACAACATCAGGTGTATTTGTAGAAATACAACAGCCTGGAGAAGGAATACAGGCGGATAGTGGTAAAAGTGTAACGGTTATGTATAAAGGACAATTATTTAATGGAAAGGTATTTGATACAAATATGGATAGCGCATTTAAACACACAGAGCCCTTTACATTTACCATGGGCAGAGGTGAGGTAATAAAAGGTTGGGATGAAGGTATTAAGTTATTTAAAAAGGGTGGAAAGGGCAGACTTTTTATTCCATCAACATTGGCATATGGACCGAGACAAGCTGGTGCTGATATTGAGCCATATTCAAATTTAATATTTGATGTGGATGTAAAAGATGTAAAAGATGTACCTGTACAATCAAAATATCCATTAACGAAATAGCATATTTATAATGTAAAGTCGAGCCTGCTTTTTAATGGAGAGCAGGCTTTTTTTGTGAGAATTGCTTAATAGTTAATTCCTTTTAGATAAATATTCTACATCATCTTCTAATAACAAAATCTCATCGGCAACAATTTCAGTAATATATCTTTTTATGCCCGTTTTATCTACATACTGTCTAGTTGTTAATTTTCCTTCCAAAGCAATTTCGCTACCTTTTGTAAGGTATTTTTCTATAACAGAAGCGGTTTTTCCCCAAGCTATTACTTGATGCCAATTTGTTTCCGTAATTTTTTTTCCTTCTGCATTTCGGTAGGATTCATTTGTAGCAATACTTATACGTGCAAGTTTTTTACCTTCTTCCATTATTTTAATTTCCGGATTAGATCCCAAATTGCCGATTAATTGAACTTTATTTTTGAGAGAACTCATAAAAAAATAATAATAATGTACAAATTTGTATTTTTTTTATTACTTTCCAATTACCAAAACAATACTAACCGATTATGATATAGTAATCGTTTAGACTTTTTCATAAACCAAAAACAAACAGTATCAAATGAAACCTAAAACTTGTTTACATTGTCGTAAAATTTTTCGTGGCAGAAGTGATAAAAAATTCTGCAGCTCTCTTTGCCGTTCGGCGTTTAACAATGCTCATAGAACACAACAAAGCGACAGTATTCTCCGGATTAACGGCATACTAAGAAAAAACAGGAATTTGCTTCAAAGCTTGTATTTGAAAGGCCCCAAACTAATAACTCGCAAATTGTTAGAAGAAAAAGGATTTCAAATGAATTATCATACGCATCAAAATGTTGATAAGCTAGTGCAAATTTTTTGTTATGATTATGGCATAGAGAAAAAAGGCCATTTGTTTAAAATTATAGAGGATAATGCTTCTTTTGTAAGCGTTCTTGCACAAGAGCAAGCCAGTGTTTTTGCATAAAGATTTTTTGAGAAATCTTAAAAAAGACATAACTTTGCCTAAATTTTTTAACAAAAAATACTAAATTAAAGATGAAAAAATTATTGACTATTGCTGCTATTGCTGGTATAATGGTAGCTTGTAAAAATGGTGAAAAGAAAACTGAAACTACTGATTCTGCAGCTACTACTGCTCCTGTAGCTCCAACAACTACTCCTAGCACAACAGAAGTAGCGCCGACTACAGAACCTGCTCAAAATAACCAAATGGATTCTGCTGCAGCAGTTGCGCCTACTCAGCCTGCTGATGTGAAAGCAGAACAACCAGCAACAGATAAAAAATCTGAAGAAGCAACTAAAAAGTAGTATATAGTATTTGTACTCTTAAGCAAAAGGGTCTTCATTAATGAAGACCCTTTTTTATTACACTAAACCATTGTCTATTGTAGCCTTAACACTGCCATATTTCAGGAGTAATTGCTTTGCTTTTTCGTAGTTTGTTAGATGCAATCCTTCCATAACCATTTTAGTTCCTCTATCTATAAGCTTATCATTGGTTAGTTGTAGATGGACCATTTTATTATCTTCTATACGTCCTATTTTAATCATAACAGTGGTTGAAATCATGTTAAGAATAAGCTTTTGTGCTGTTCCGCTTTTCATGCGGGTGCTACCTGTTATAAACTCAGGGCCTACTACTACGGCTATTGGGTAATCGACTAAATCTATAATAGGAACTTCACAATTGCAGGTAATACAGCCTGTGATTATATTGTTTTTCTTACATTCCTTTAGGGCACTTAATACATATGGCGTGGTTCCACTTGCTGTAAGTCCTATAACTATATCCTTTTCTGTTATATTATATGTTTTTAGATCTTGCCAACCTTTTTCCAGATCATCTTCTGCATGTTCTACTGCTTTTTGTAAAGCTGCCATACCACCTGCAATAATACCTATTACTAAATCTTTAGGAACTCCAAATGTTGGTGGACATTCACTTGCATCTAAAACGCCCAATCTACCGCTAGTGCCAGCTCCAATATAGAATAAACGGCCACCCGCTAACATTTTATCTACTATTTGAGTAATAAGTTTTTCTATTGAATGAATATTATTTTGGATGGCTTTTGTTACAGTATGATCTTCATGGTTGATATGATTCAGTATCTCTATAACATCCATTTTTTCAATGTGGCGGTAAGGAGATTGTTGTTCTGTTGTTTTTTCAGACATATTTAAAAAATGATTTATCTTGATTCTAATTATTGTTAAAAATACTACTCTATGCCTACATCTGCTACATTAATTTTTTTGAAAACATTAAATAGTAACAATAATAAAGAGTGGTTCAATGCTAACCGACAGCAATATGAAATTGCAAAAGAGGATATGAATGCACTTGTGTCTAAAATACTATTATCATTTTCACCGATTGATAAGGATTTAAAATCATTGTCAGCAAAAGATTGTCTCTTTCGTATTAACAGAGATATTCGTTTTTCAAAAGATAAATCACCATACAAAACCAATTTGGGCGCTTTTTTTGTTAGAGGAGGCAAAAAATCAAATTTTGCAGGATATTATTTGCATATTGAGCCTGGTAAAAGTTTTGTGGGTGGCGGATTGTATATGCCTATGGCTGATGTATTAAAAAAAGTGCGACAAGAAATTGATTATAATGTGAATGAATTTAAAAATATAGTGGAAGGAAAAAAGTTTAAAAGTTTTTATACCCAAGGATTAGAAATGGAAAAATTTAGTTTAGCCAATGCCCCAAAGGGATATGAAAAAGATCAACCCGGAATTGAATATCTCAAATTAAAAAGTTTTGTAGCAACAAAATCTTTAACAGATGAAGATCTTATGTCATCGACGGTATTGAAAAAAATTACTAAAGCATTTGAAGCATTAATGCCTATGGTGCAATTTTTTAATAGAGCAATAGCGGAATAAAATGTATGAGTTTCTAATTAGATAAAAATCTTTTTTTAAGAAGTGTCTCTGCAATTTGTATAGCATTTGTTGCTGCCCCTTTGCGTAAATTATCGGATACGATCCAAAGGTTTAAAGAATTATGTTGTGACTCATCTCTACGTATTCGACCAACAAACACATCATCTTTTCCCTCAGCATGTAAAGGCATAGGATATTGTAGTTTAGATAAATCATCTACAACGCTTATTCCTGTTGATTTTGACAAGATGGATTGTATATTTTCAAGTGTAAAATCATTTTTAAATTGAATATTTACACTTTCACTATGCCCACCCATTACGGGAACACGTACACAAGTAGCTGTAACTTGTATACGATCATCTTGCATAATTTTTTTTGTTTCGTTGACCATTTTCATTTCTTCCTTTGTGTACCCATTTTCCATGAATACATCAATTTGTGGAATAAGATTTAAGTCAATAGGATAATGATAGGCCATATCACCTTGTATACCATTACGCTCATTCATTAATTGTTGTACTGCTTTTACACCAGTTCCCGTTACAGATTGATATGTAGATACTACTATACGTTTAATTTGATACTGAAGATGTAATGGATATAATGCTAACACCATTTGAATGGTAGAGCAGTTGGGGTTGGCTATAATTTTATCATGAATCGTTAAAACATCTCCATTTACTTCAGGAACCACCAATTTTTTAGTGGGATCCATACGCCAAACAGATGAATTATCTATAACTGTAATACCTGCGTTTGCAAATGAAGGTGCCCATATCAATGAAGCGCCCCCCCCAGCAGAAAACAATGCTAACGAAGGTTGTTCAGCTATAGCATCTTGAGCAGATACGATAGCGTGCTCAGTTCCTTTGAATATTATTTTTTTGCCTATCGACTTCTCCGATGCTACAGGGATCATTGTTGTAACAGGAAAATTTCTTTCTTCCAATACTTGTAACATTTTTGTGCCTACTAATCCTGTAGCTCCTACAACAGCAACTTTCATATTATTGTTAACTTATAAATCGTAATAAATATTTCTAAATGAACTTCTAAGTCCGAATGTAAACCAAATAAGATTAGATTTTTGAATCTCATTGGATTCTTTTCTATATGTGATCCCTGCTTCTAATCTTAAATTATATAATGGATTGAGAATATAGGATAATTTTATGTCGCCCATATATAAATTTGTTTTGATGCCCTGACCTATCTTATTCCCATATTCTTTAACATGGGTGTAGTAAGATAAAAAAATGTCTTTACCATAGTTCATTTTTGTGGGATCCAGACCATATTGTGCAAACATTATTTCTCCTCTAATATACCAGCGTTTGTACTGATAAGTGGGAATAATTAAAAACTCTCTAAAATTCGCCCCAAGTGGATGCGCTAATGGTTCATTATAATGTCCATAATTCAACAAGCTTGTTCTGCTAGAATACGTATATGGTCGAGCAGTATTAAACTCTGCCTGTATATCCAATTTAGGAATACTAAATATGTCAAATGTTCTAATACCGAGTTGTATGGCATATTTGTTGGCCCACCACTTTTTATTGCTTAACATTTCTTTTGCTTTGAATTCATCTAATAAGAGCTGGCCATATGTGGTGAATTTAGGAAATAGTTTATACTTTAAATTAAATCCTAACAAAGCATTATCTGGCGATCCATTGGCAAATTCCACAGGCCTTAGCAAAAGAATGGGGTTTAAATAACTCCAATCAAAACCACGTTTGTTCGTGGAATCAGCGTCTTGCCATATAATACTTTCAAACAATCCAATACTTAATTTTTTATTTACATTCCAATCCAAATAATGAAATACCCCCCATTTCTTTTTATAAACGTTGTCGTAAGATAAAGAAGAACTTTTTAGATCTATAAATTGTGACCATATAGAGGTGTATTGTACTTTACCCAATGTGCCTGTTATTTTAAAGTAAGGATAGTTAAAAGCTACATCAGATAAGATAATAGATCGATATCCATCACCAATAAAATTTTTACCATATCCAATGGATGTATTTACGTATTTGTTGGGTACATAATGTAGTATTGCTGTGGAGCTTGAATAGTCGAATGTTCTAGTGCTTAGTGCTGTAACTTTTCCTTGTCCTGAAATAATAGCGTTTGCATTGGTAAAGGTACTTAAGTAAGTAGGAAATCTACCCTGATTTTCATATACGGCAGTGTATAAATAAAAATGCTTAGCCACATTTGCTTCAAACTGAAAACCTCTGGTATTTAACCAAGTTATATTTTTAGAGTTTTCATAACCTAACTGACCATCAGGTAAAAAATCTAGAAAGGCGTTATAGTCCTTATTACGATACATGACAAGATGTTCATTAAATAGTTTTCGATATGCCCAAGAGCGGCCTTTTTCTTTTATGGTAGTAGTATCATTTTCATCCAAGTATATAATAGGTTTTGATGCAGTATGTACATTATTGTCTTTTAAATACAATTCTCTCTCATTGAGATAATTGTATTGCTTCATGGTTGGTAATTGTGCACTGCTTATCTTATAGAGTATACACAGCATTACTAACAATAGGCATTTAAAATGCATAAACATAGTTTTTACAAAGAAACAAGAATTTTAAATACTATAACTTTACTTTTTTTATAACACACTTCACACACTATGATTCAATATGAACAATTTACATTGTCTAACGGTTTACAGGTAATAGTACACGAAGATCATTCTACACCTATGGCGGTTATGAACATTATGTATAATGTAGGCGCAAAAGATGAAAATCCTAATAAAACAGGCTTTGCACACTTATTTGAACATTTAATGTTTGGAGGAAGTCTGCATATACCTACTTATGATGAACCATTACAATTAGCTGGTGGAGAAAACAATGCATATACTACAAATGATTTAACCAATTATTACATACAATTGCCGGCTCAAAATATTGAAACAGCTTTTTGGTTGGAGAGCGACAGAATGTTAAGCTTGGCTTTTAACGAAAAAAGTTTAGAAGTTCAGCGAAAAGTAGTATGTGAAGAATTTAAAGAACATTATATCAATAAACCTTATGGTGATGTATGGAAGCATATGCGAGAATTAGCATACACCAAACACTCATATAACTGGATGACTATAGGCAAAGAATTGAGTCATATAGAAAATGCTACATTAAATGATGTAAAAGCATTTTTCTTTCAATATTATCGACCCATTAATGCTATATTAGTTGTAGCAGGAAATGTAACAATAGATCAAGTAAAAGCCTTGTCTGAAAAATGGTTTGCTCCTATACCTTCTGGAAATAAATATATCAGGCAATTGCCTGCTGAGCCAAAACAAATAATTGCAAGAAAAAAAGAAGTGAAAGCCAATGTGCCATTAGATGCGCTTTATAAATGTTGGCCTATTTGTAGCCGTTTAGACGACCTATATTATTCTACAGATCTTATTACAGACATTTTTGGCGGAGGGTCTTCCTCACGGTTGTATCAAAGCTTAGTAAAAGAAAAAAAACTATTTAGCAATATCCATTGCTATCATCTTGGATCTATTGACCCTGGATTGCTAACAATTGAAGGAAAGTTAGTCAAAGGTGTTTCATTAGAAGAGGCTGATAAATCTGTTACAAAAGAAATTGAACAGTTTCTGGTTGAAGGAGTTGCTGAAAGAGAATTGAAAAAAGTAAAAAATAAAACAGAAAGCAGCATAACTTTTGAAGACATGAGCCTACTAAGTCGAGCAAATAGTTTAGCCTTTTATACATTATTAGGCGACACATCGCTTATCAATGTAGAACTTAATCGTTACCAAGAAGTAACAACAAAAAATATAAATGATACGGTTGCTGCTATTTTTGATGCCGACCATAGCAATACGCTTTATTACCGTTCAGTAGTATAATTTATGCGCATGGTATAAATTATAGCGAACAATCAACTAATCAATAATGTCATGTTAAACAGAACCATTCCACCTCCAATAAAACAGGCCTCAAGTTTTGAATTAATATTACCTCCATTACATCGTGTAGTATTATCTAATGGTGTAGAAATTTGTTTATTAAGTGCAGGAACACAAGATGTAATACAGATAGAGTGGGTGTTTTATGCTGGAAATGCTTACGAAACAAATAATTTAGTAGCTGTTGCAACCAATTATCTTATAAAAAATGGGACGGCGAAACAAACAGCATATGAGATTAATGAGTTCTTTGATTTTTATGGGGCTTTTTTGCAACGAGATTGCTATAACGAAACAGCAACCGTTACTCTAAGTTGCCTTAATAAACATGCAGAAATACTTATTCCAAAAGTATTTGAAATATTAAATGAATCTATTTTTCTTGAAGATGAGCTATGTACATACAAACAAAATATGCAACAGCATTTAGCCGTTAGTTTAAAAAAATGTGAATTTGTTGCAAATCGTTTAATAGATACGTATGTCTATGGAGAAAGGCATCCCTACGGAAAATATAGTACAGTAAAGGATTATCAGCAGTTACAACGAGAGTGGCTCATTGATTTTCATAGGCAACATTACCTTAATGGACGTTGTATAATATTTCTATCAGGAAAATTACCTAATGGAATAGAAAAAGTAATAGAAAAATATTTTGGACAATGGCCACAATCGAAAACGAAAGAAACATATCCAACACTAACGAATATTCAAGCTGCACAACAAAAAAACTACCGTATTGCAAATGATGAACAAGGTGTTCAAGGTGCTATTCGAATAGCTACGCCTTTCCCCAATCGCCACCATCCCGATTTTGCTAAAGTAATGGTGTTAAATACCTTATTTGGTGGATTTTTTAGTTCTCGTTTAATGAACAATATTCGAGAAGATAAGGGGTATACCTATGGCATTCATAGCTATATTCAAAACCATATAGCTCATACAGCTTGGGTTATTGCTACAGAAGCTGGGCGTGATGTATGCGAAGCAACCATAAAAGAAGTATATAATGAAATGAATTTATTGTGCACACAATTAGTAGAGGAAGAAGAATTAACTGTAGTACGCAATTTTATGATAGGTAGTATATTAGGTGATTTAGATGGCCCCTTCCAAATTATGAGTCGTTGGAAAAATATTATTTTAAATAATTTAACCGAAGAATATTTTTATCGATCCATAGATATCATTAAAACCATTACTGCTACTGAACTACAAGCCTTAGCACAAAAATATTTTGAAAAAGGAAAATGGTATGAGTTAGTGGTAGTTTAATAGATTAAGTGCCATAGCATTATTCAACTATTCTATCATAGCATAAACTTCTTTGCCCATATAAGGTCCACCGGGGTAGCGGGCTGTATAATCTAAGTTTATCCAATATTGATTATCGTGTTCATGATAATAAATGCTTTTTATATTATATGCTTGAAAAAGCTGTACCACAGCCTGCTTAAAATGTTCAAAGGCTGTTTTGTCACCCACAAAAAGTTCAGGATAGGCGTGCCCCTTTACTAAAATAATTCTACTACGAGCACCAATACAACGCATAGCACTAGCCATCAATATAGAATGATCATCACAATCCCCACCCAAGCCATTCAATATCGTTTCTTGCGGAGTTGCAAAATATTCATCTCTGCGGTCATCAAGGACATATTTAAAGTTTTCGTTGATGTACCTAAATAAAGATAACTGCCGTACAATTTGGCCATATTTGATATAGTATTCATCAAAATAGGTTAATGAATATTGAACAGCAAAATTGCGTACGATAGAATCGGTATTGTTTAATTTGTTTTTTATGCCTCGAGTCGTCTTATTGGTATAACTATTAAAAGAATCAGGATCTATATTTAGTACATCTAATTGCTTTTCATTTTTCGTAATCCAATTTACCATTACGGTTGTTTTATAATCTTTATACACATTCTCAAAACTATAATTGTGTGAAAAAGAACCATACGTTAAGAAAGCAATTAATAGTATAAACGCTGGCAATACAAGAGGCTTAAATATCCACATGAGCAAACGTATTAATAAACCACTGGTTACAAATGCTACAACCAAATCAATATTCCATTGCTCTATTATAATAGGAGGAATAAAGCGATTAATAAAAGGAGCAAGTGGAATAAGCATTAAAAGAGCTATAACCCTTATGATGAAATCTTCTGTATGCTTATTAAAAATATATTTTCTATTTTGAGCCATATCTCTAGCAGCAAAACTATATTAAAATAATAAAACCTTTGTATGCATTATCTTTGCTGCGTTTTAGAGCAGAAAACAGTTTGTTGCATACAAAATATACATTTTTGAATTAAGTAGAGTACAATATGGCTGACGTAAAAAAAATAGTTGATTATACAGAAGATAGTATTAAATCCTTAGAATGGAAAGACCATATTCGATTACGACCTGGTATGTACATAGGAAAGCTAGGAGATGGAAGCAGCGCTGATGATGGCATATATGTACTATTAAAAGAAGTTATCGACAATAGTATTGATGAATACACTATGGGCTATGGGAAACAAATTGATATCACTATTAATGATAAAACGGTAGCAGTTCGAGATTATGGTCGTGGTGTGCCATTGGGGAAAGTGGTAGATGTAGTAAGCAAAATAAATACAGGTGCTAAATACGATAACAAAGCTTTTCAAAAATCTGTAGGATTAAATGGCGTAGGAACCAAGGCTGTTAATGCTTTGAGTAGCTACTTTAAAATAACAGCTATACGAGAGGGTAAACAAAAAACAGCTGAATTTGAAAAAGGTACATTAACAAAAGAACATAAAGAAGAAAAAACGGTTGAAACCAATGGAACGTTGATAACGTTTGTTCCAGATGAATCCATGTTCAAACATTTTCATTTCGTACCAGAGTATATCGAAAATCAACTATGGAATTATTGCTATCTAAACGCAGGACTAGTAATATATTTAAACGAAAAAAAATTTGTAAGTAAAAATGGATTATTAGATTTATTGCAACATAAAACCAATGCAGATGAAATTCGCTACCCCATAATACATTTAAAAGGAGAAGACATTGAAGTGGCTATTACGCATGAAAATCAGTATGGAGAAGAATATTATTCATTTGTAAATGGTCAATATACCACACAGGGTGGAACACATTTAGCCTCATTTAGAGAGGCTTATGTAAAAACTATACGTGATTTCTACAAAAAAGATTACGACTCTTCTGATATAAGAGGTAGTATTTGTGCTGCTGTTTCAGTAAGAGTACAGGAGCCCGTTTTTGAATCACAAACCAAAACTAAATTAGGTTCTCAAGTAATAGCTGAAGGCGGACCTACTATGAAAAACTTTATAACTGATTTTTTATCCAAAGAATTAGATAATTTTTTACATCGAAACCCTTCCACCGCAGAGGCGCTTAAAAAACGTATTGAACAAAATGAACGAGAGCGTAAAGAATTGGCAGGTATTAAGAAATTAGCCAATGAGCGTGCTAAAAAAGCAAACCTACATAATAAAAAATTAAGAGATTGCCGTATTCATTTAAATGATGAACCACCTACTAAAAATAAAGAAGCATTCAATGAAAAGGAGGAAAGGAAAGCGGAAACTCAAATATTTATTACCGAGGGAGACTCCGCAAGTGGATCTATAACAAAAGCACGGCAAGTTGAAACACAAGCTGTATTTAGCTTACGGGGAAAGCCATTAAACTGTTTTGGATTAAGCAAAAAAATAGTGTACGAAAATGAAGAATTCAATTTATTGCAACACGCCCTAAATATTGAGGATAATTTAGAAAATTTACGCTACAATCGAATTATTATATCTACTGATGCAGATGTAGATGGCATGCATATTCGATTACTATTGATGACCTTTTTTCTTCAATTTTTCCCTGATCTAGTAAAAAAAGGGCATGTATTTATTCTAGAAACACCTTTGTTTAGAGTACGAAATAAACAAGAAACTATTTATTGCTATGATGAAAATGAGAAACAAACAGCCATTAAAAAATTAGGCATTAAGCCAGAAATTACTCGATTTAAAGGACTGGGAGAAATCTCTCCAGAAGAGTTTGGAAGATTTATTGGAGAAGATATTCGATTGCAGCCCGTTTTATTGGAACATGGCGATCATATACCTGCATTGCTAGAATATTATATGGGCAAAAATACCCAACAACGCCAAAATTTTATCATAGATAACTTGCGTGTGGAATTAGATAAGGCAGACGTAATCTGATATATTTAATTAATAATCAATGAGTTAAATAAAGAAAGTGTTGATTTGCCGTAGTTTATTTTTTTAAGTGGGTTTATATATAAAACTATACTAACTTTGCACCTGTTTTTAATAAACCTATACAATAAGTGTAACCTAGTTAAACATATGTTGTATTTTTTAACCTTTAATGTACATATGTATGAAAATTAGAATGTATCCCATTTTTTATGTATCTCTTATATTTCTAGTCTTAGCAGTTGCTTGTAGCAAAACAGGTACTGAGGGAGATCAAGGTCCTACTGGACCTAAAGGCTTCAATAGCTTAGTTAAAGTTACAGCTGTAAACCCAGGAGCTGCTTGTAGTGCAGGCGGTAAAAAAATAGAAGTTGGTACAGATGCCAACAACAATGGAACACTCGATGTTACTGAAATACAAGATGTGTTTACTATCTGTAACGGAGTAGCTGGTGTAAATGGCACTAATGGACATCTCGCTTTAGTTAGAATAACCTCAATGCTTGTTGGGTCTACTGAATGTCCTACAGGAGGGCAAAAAATAGAATCAGGACTTGATTTAAACGACAATGCCAACTTAGAAAATAACGAGGTTATAGGACAGCCGCAATATGTACAAAATGGATTAAGCACATTAACGAAAATTACTACAGAAACTGCTGGTGCAAATTGTGCAACAGGTGGTAGTAAAGTACAAACGGGTGTAGACGATAACGGCAATCGAACGCTAGAAGATGCAGAAGTGGATCATACATCCTACATTTGTAGTGGCTCTAACGGAGCTGCTGGTGCAAATGGAACCAATGGGCACAATGCGCTAGTAAAAACTACCCCAAGTGCAACGTGTGCTGGTGGTTTTAAAGTAGAGTTTGGTGTTGATTTAAATGATAACAATACCTTAGATGCCAATGAAATTGATAATGCGCAAACAAAAAGTATTTGTAACGGCACTAACGGGCATAATACATTAATCAAAAGTACTCCAAGTACAACCTGTGCTTCTGGTGGTACCAAAGTAGAATTTGGTGTTGACCTAAATGACAACAGCGTACTAGATGTTAACGAAATTGATGCTACACAAACACAAGAAATTTGTAACGGTAAAAATATGCTGGCAAGAACTACTACAGAAGCTGCTGGCGCAAATTGTTCAACAGGAGGTGTTAAATTAGAGTACGGCTTAGATGCTAATAATAATGGAATTTTAGAAAATAATGAAGTAAACCCTGCGTTAACTAAATACGTTTGTAATGGAGCTACTGGTACTACTGGTATTAATGGTCAAAATACGATTGTAAGAACTACTACAGAAGCTGCTGGCGCAAATTGTTCAACAGGAGGTGTTAAATTA
>CAYVXB010000002.1:13934-18412 GCA_964454275.1 uncultured Chitinophagaceae bacterium
GAGTACGGCTTAGATGCTAATAATAATGGAATTTTAGACAATAGTGAGGTAAACCCTGCGTTAACCAAATATGTTTGCAATGGAGCTACTGGTTCACAAGGACCTAAAGGAGATCCTGGTACCGCAAACGTAATTTATTCTGATTGGTTTCAAGTTGATCCGGCATCATGGAGCCTTATGGGTGGTGGGTCTTTACCTTCTGCAAGGGCTACTATATCTGCCCCTGCCATAAAGTCTACAATCCTAGATAGTGGGACTGTTTTAGTATACGTTAAAGGAGTAGAGCTTGGAGATCCATCAGTTTATATGATGCCTCATATATTGACAACTAATTTAGGTGATATTGTAAACTATTCCTTTAGTCTTTCAAATGGTACTATAGGGTTTATTGTTAGGTATATAGTTAATAGCAGTGGGGCAGGAGTAGGAGATCTTGCTACATTCATTGCAGTACCAGACCTAAGGTTTAGATATATTGTTATTCCAGGTGGTGTAAAGGCCGCAAGAATGAGGAGAAATATTGATTATAGCAATTATGCAGAAGTTTGTCGTATGTACGGCATAAAAAAACCGTAATAAATAATAGGTATTGTTTATTACGTATATTTTAAACCCAGCTATTAAGGTAGCTGGGTTTTTCTTTTATATTAATATCGTTCCTAATTCTTAATTTCCCATCCCGAAATTTCGGGATTAATTCTACGTACTACATGGACAAAAGATTATTTCTGCTCGATGCAATGGCATTAATATATAGAGCCTATTATGCGCTCATACGAAATCCTCGTTTAACCTCAGATGGAAAGAATACCAATGCACCATTTGGTTTTACCAGTACACTGTACGATTTGCTTCAAAAAGAAAAACCCACACATATGGCAGTATGTTTTGATACACATGCACCTACTGAACGGCATACCGATTTTGAAGATTATAAAGCACATCGAGAAGAAACACCAGAAGATATATTAATCGCTATTCCTTATATTAAAAAAATTATTGAAGGATTTAATATACCCGTAATTGCTATAGATGGTTACGAGGCAGACGATGTGGTAGGTACGCTGGCAAAACAAGCTGCTATTGTAGGGTACGATGTATACATGGTTACACCAGATAAAGATTATGGACAATTAGTAAGTGAACATATTAAAATATATAAACCATCTTATCAAAATAATGCGGTAGAAATACTAGGCCCCAAAGAGGTTTGTGAAAAATGGAATATTAAAAATATTAATCAAGTAGTCGATATGTTGGGGCTAATGGGCGATGCTGTAGATAATATTCCTGGCATTGCAGGTGTTGGAGAAAAAACGGCCGCAAAATTATTAGCCGAATATGAAACACTAGAAAATGTTTTAGCCAATGCAGAAAACATAAAAGGATCATTAGGAGAAAAAGTTAGAAAGGGAAAAGAAATGGCGATACTTAGTAAAAAACTAGCCACTATTATTACGAATGTACCTGTCCAATTTCATGAAGAATACTTTAGAATTAAATCTATCAACAAAGAAGTACTGCAAGAAATATTTACAGAATTGGAATTCAAAGCATTAGGTAAACGTATATTAGGAGAAGCGTTTAATGTATATGCTGCCCCAACCCCTAATAATGCAGCAGCTACTACACAAATGAATTTATTTGAAAATACCGTAAGCGATACATCAACCTATATTAAACATACTTCTACACAAACAGATGCAACAACAGGAATAATAGCAGAAAAAAATATTAATAACACCCCCCATCAATACATATTAATAGAAGAACAAGAAGCTATACAACAATTAGTAGCCACTTTATCTATTTCGGTTGAAATATGTTTTGACACAGAAACGACTGGTAAGGATGCAAATAACGTACAACTAGTAGGAATGAGTTTTTGTGTACAAAAAGGAACAGCATATTATATTCCACTACCAAATAATGAACTAGATACAAAAAAAATATTAGACTTCTTTAAGCCATTATTTAATAATTCGAATATTTTATGGATAGGACAAAATATCAAATATGATGTATTAGTATTAAAATGGTATGATGTTGAAATAAAAGGAAAAATATTTGATACCATGCTAGCACACTATGTTATTGAGCCAGAAGGTAGGCATGGTATGGATTTGCTGAGCGCTCAGTATTTAAGCTATGAGCCTATTCACATTGAAGCATTAATAGGAAAGAAAGGGAAAAATCAAGGAAATATGCGAGATGTTGAAGTAGAAACAATCAAAGATTATGCAGCAGAAGATGCAGATATTACGTTTCAGCTTAAACAAATATTTGCACCATTGTTGCAAAAAAATAATGTACAAAATGTATTTGAAAAAAT
The DNA here is from genome assembly GCA_964454275.1 of uncultured Chitinophagaceae bacterium. Lineage (GTDB taxonomy): Bacteria > Bacteroidota > Bacteroidia > Chitinophagales > Chitinophagaceae > CAYVXB01. The sequence continues at coordinate 16,267 of CAYVXB010000002.1, forward strand.
AGAAGCCCCTTTAGTACAAGTACTTGCAGCTATGGAATATGAAGGAGTAAAAGTAGATGTTGATTTTTTAAACGAGTATGCAAAAGAATTATCTAGAGAAGCTAAACAATGCGAAGAAAATGTATACAAAAAAGCAGGTGTAACCTTCAACTTATCATCACCTAAACAATTAGGCGAGGTATTATTTGAAAAGCTACAACTCGACCCTAAAGCAAAAAAAACCAAAACAGGTCAATATGCAACCGGAGAAGACGTTTTATTAAAACTTTCCAACCAACATCAAATAGTAGGAGATATATTGGCATATAGGGAACTAACTAAGTTAATGTCTACTTATGTGGAAGCGTTACCTACTATGATTAATTCTAAAACGGACCGTGTGCACACAAGCTATGCTCAAGCGGTTGCTGTTACAGGTAGGCTAAGTTCTAACAATCCCAATTTGCAGAATATTCCTATTCGAACAGATAGAGGAAGAGAAATTCGAAAAGCCTTTATTCCACGTAGCGAATCGTTTGTATTAATGAGTGCAGACTATTCACAAATTGAATTGCGTATCGTAGCCGCTATTAGTGGAGATGAGAGCATGTGCGATGCTTTTAGAAAAGGAAAAGATATTCATACAGCTACTGCAGCCAAAGTGTATAATATAGAAGAGTCAGCCGTTACAAAAGAAATGCGCTACAAAGCAAAGAGTGTAAACTTTGGTATTATTTATGGACAAGGCGCTTTTGGGTTATCAGAAAATTTAGGAATTAGTAGAACAGAAGCAAAGCAATTAATTGATAATTATTTTACTCAATATGCGGCTATTAAAAAGTATATGGATGATATGATTGTATTTGCAAAAAACCATAGTTATGTAGAAACCCTTATGGGACGTAAGCGTTGGCTTAGAGATATTCATTCGGCCAACAATGTAGTTCGCAGTTATGCAGAACGAAATGCTATCAACTCTCCCATACAGGGCACAGCAGCAGATATGATTAAACTAGCTATGATACACATTCATCAAGCTATGAAAGAAAAAAAGCTACAATCTAAAATGATTTTACAAGTGCATGATGAATTGGTTTTTGATGCACATAAAGAAGAAGTAGATATTCTTAAACCAATTATTGTAGAGCACATGCAAAAGGCGTTACCATTACCCAACAATGTGCCCGTTGTAGCGGAAGTAGGCACAGGCAACAATTGGTTAGAGGCGCATTAATAATGAGTGTACATTTTGTATTTTTTCTCTCATAACTAATACCATACATATTTTTAATTGCTTAAGATAATTATATTATCCTCTTTTAATTTGGTTTTAATAAAATTTTTCACTTTGTGATACTCAATGAACTACTGTTAAAAAAAATTAAAGAATAATTAAAATATGTATGTATATTTGCTTACTCTCTTCCCTTATTAATAACTTAAAAGAGACGGCATTGTCAATGTAAATTGACAATGATATGAATTCATAGGTTACTATTTGTTTAGTATACTGTAGATCATATAAAAAAAATATCGTGCAACATGATATTGAATGATAGGAACCTTTATCAATAGCCATGTTGCTTGCATCTGAGACCAAACAATGGAAATAGTTATTTTTTTTAAAACTCATACTTAAAAATGTTATGAAACAACTAAAGAATTATGTGTTATTTACCCTATTCGCTGCTTCTCTGCTATTTAATTTTATAAGCTGTCAAAAACAAAAAGATGTAGACACACCCACAATTCAAAAGCAAACGAATAATACAACCCCTATTGCAGCGCGAATGCCTAATGAAAAGCGTTGTCGTATTGCGTTAGATATGGCTGTTGATTTTACCAAACGATGGAGAGAAACAAAAGCAGAAAATGACATAGCATCCATAGAGCTGCCTATAGAAGGAGTAAGAGATATTTTAAATACAGCAGCCGAATATAATCAAGACCTATCGGGTATTCGATTGTATATAGGCAAAGCACCTGATGGCCAAATGAAAATAGTATATGTGGGTATGAAAAAAGACACGAAAGAAGATATTATTTCTTTTGAAAATCCACAAACAGGTACCTTAGAAATGCCACTTGAAGATGATGCAGGCCTTTTTCCACCTTATACTATTTCAAATACAAGCGTCCTTAATTCGAAATAATTTCTAATGTAAAT
>CAYVXB010000002.1:18428-25531 GCA_964454275.1 uncultured Chitinophagaceae bacterium
GGATAATCTACAAGTTATAATTCTTTTGTTAGCAACATATATTATGTTAGCCCCCTTGTGTCCGGCACTTTACAAGTATACTAAAATTCCACCTGTATTAAAAAAGTTGACATGGTATTTAATCATAGTTGTTGTAAGGCAACTGGTTATGAATATATTGCGATACCAGTCCCAAAATAATTTTTTTGTAGGTCATATTGCAAATATTTTTGAATGTGCTACATTATTGTTATTTTATAGAGAAATATTCAAAACGCTTGATGCAACAGGGGAAAAGTATGTATATCGAAGATTCTTTATATTGGTGATCATTTTATTTGCTGCATTTAGCGTTATAAATACTATTTGCTGGCAATCGTTTACAGAGTATCCTACCTACACACGTACGTTATTATGTATAATAGTTGTATTTCTTTCCGGGTTTTATTTTCATAAGTTTTCATATGAACCTCATCCAAAATCCTGGTCAGAAATGCCTAATTATAAAGCAAGCAGGGGGGCTCTTTTTTGGATAAACATGGGGCTATTATTATTTTATGGTTTTAGTTTAATGAGATCGTTCTTTATTAATGATTTATTATTAGAAGTTTCGAAAAAAACACTTTTTAAATTTGAAACAGCACATAACATTTTAGTTATTATTTTTTACACGTTCATGCTCATTGGCTTTATAAAAGCCAAACGCATCACAGGCAAAGAGTTTTTTAAAGAAAATAAATACAAAATATAATAACTTTTTTTTTGTGTAGCACAGTATCCACTACAATGATTATGTAGTTCGCAGTTATGCAGAACGAAATGCTATCAACTCTCCCATACAGGGCACAGCAGCAGATATGATTAAACTGGCTATGATACACATTTATCAAGTAATTTATTGTGGAGCAAATGCATTAGGCTAACAAAAAATTTCTAATAGCAAGTCCTCAAGAGTGTTAAAAATTCTTGGGGACTTACTTTTTAATAAAGTATTAATAAAATTTTACTACCTTGCATAACATAGTAGTATATTTTTTATATATCTTTGTTCTATGAAATTGATTATAGGCAAAATATCTAGTATACAAGAAATGGTAATGCGAGTTCCTTTTTTGTCATTATATAAAATCTGTCAAATAATTATACATAAATCTTAAAAATAGTCTTGTCATCTCGAGCACAGCGAGAGATCTCTCCCTTTGGTCGAGATGACAAAAACAATTTATATCCTATTCTATTCATTAAGTGTAAAAAATTATTAACGAATGAATATAGAAAACGCAAAGCAGCAGATGCGTAAAGGCATATTAGAATATTGCGTACTAGCTATTATCGCAGAAGAAGAAGCATATCCATCTGATATTATAGAGAAATTGAAAAAAGTACGTTTAATTGTTGTGGAGGGAACGCTGTATCCATTGCTTACTCGATTGAAAAACGAAGGTATTCTAACATATAGATGGGAAGAATCGCCTTCTGGTCCTCCTAGAAAATATTATAAACTAACACAGGTAGGTAAGGCGGCTTTAAAAGAATTGCATAAAGCATGGGAAGAATTAGAAGATACGATCGCACATATTCGTAAAAAAACAACATTATACTAAACTAATATTTACTGTTATATGAATAAAATTTTTGATATCAATTTAGGAGGGGTGCCCTTTCAAGTAGATGATAATGCATATCAGATACTACATCAATACTTAATAGATATAGATCATCACTTTTCTACTACTCCTGGAAAAGAGGAAATAGTTCAAGATATAGAAAGTCGATTAGCGGAGATGTTTACTGAAAAAATAAAATTAGGTAAATGCATCATTGCTTTACAAGATGTAGAAGAAGCTATAGCGATTATGGGTAAGCCTGAGCAGATGGATGATAGCAAAGAGCAAACCAAACAACAAACATCAGAAAATATACAACAGCCCAATGAGCGATTTTATCGTAGGCGATTATATCGCAATCCCGATGATAAACTGTTGGGAGGAGTATGCTCGGGTATAGGAGCTGTATTAAATATAGATACAGTGTGGGTGAGGTTGGCTTTTGCTTGTAGTATATTATTATTAGGAACAGGATTCTTGCTATACATCATACTATGGATTATTATTCCTGAAGCTAAGAGTACAACAGAAAAATTAGAAATGCAAGGGGAGCCTATCAATATACATAACATAGGTAAACAAATTGAACAAGATGCTAAAAATTTTGGCAAACACATGAAGCAATGGGGTAATGAAGTGAAAAGTACGTTTAAGCAGTATGCCAATCATAAAAAAAAAGAACATACACAAAAGCACGACCATAAAAACGCATTTCATTTTGTAGGGGAAAGCGTTGTTCGATTTACAGCAATCGTATATAAAACAACATTTTTACTCATTCTACTTACCTTTATGCTTATTGTTTTACGAGCCTTGGGCTTGGAGCCAATAGGGGATTATCCTGAAGAATTGAATTATATATTTTCAAATAATAAGCACGGAAATATCATACTAATAAGTTTATTGATTGTTTTATGTTTAAAAATGGCTATGAGTATAATAAAATTATTGAAATATGTGTTTCGCTTTAAACTAGATTACAAATCATTCAAATATGTAAATAGATTTATTGGCGTTATAAGCTTTATTGTAATCATTGCTAGTGCCATTATTATTATGAATGATTTTTCTAAAAAAGGAAAAATAGAAACAGAAATTCCCATACACGTAATACATAATAAATTATATGTCCACTCGTTGGCTAACGCAACACAAAAAGAGGAGGAAACTTTTTTAGTTGATCCTAAAGTTTCTTTAGAGATAGAACCTGGTATAGATAGTAGTTTTCATTTATATCAATACTCATACGCCCGATCGGCTAAACGATCTATTGCAGAAGAGCTAGCTAGGAAAACAGAAGCGGCTGTTATTCAATATGATTCTATTGTTGAGATAAGTAACTACTATAACTGGTTGCCAGCGAAAAAATGGAGGAATCAATCTATCCATTTTGTAATTACTATTCCAAAAGAAAAAACGTTGTACATACATAAAAATTTTCTTAACGCTGTAGATGTGTATTTCGAACATGCAGATGTTGAAAATGTACAAGCATTTGATGGTCTTTATGCCGAATGGACAAACATTAATGGGAGGCTGGTTTGGTTAAATAAAAGTGAACTATTGAATTAACATTTCTTTAGTATTGAAAGAGATATAGAAGATATTCCTTTGCTCAATTTAAAATTAATAATAATGCGTACGTTTAAAACAGGATTTTTAGCAGTTCTATTATTTGTAAGTAAGAGTGTATATAGCCAGCAGCAAGATAGCTTGTGTATGTTACAAGGAAAAGTCCTGAATACAACAGCTAAACCAATTGAAAAGGCTAGCGTTAGCTTATATTTTGAAAAAGATTCTATAGCAATAAAAAACGTTTTTACAAACAAAGAAGGATTGTATATTTTCAATAATATTAAACCTGGCCAATATAGAATAGCTATTTCTGTTATAGGATTTAAGACGTTTTATAAAGATTCCATTATGGTTAATAGTGAATCCATATACCTTCCTGATTTTAAATTAGAAGCACAGGCCAAACAATTAGATCATGTTGTTGTAACAGCTAATAAACCTATGATTGAAAATAAAATGGGAAAAATGATTTTAAATGTGGATGCTTCTCCTACTAATGCCGGCACTACTGCATTAGAGCTATTAGAAAAAGCCCCTGGCGTAACCGTTAGTAATGAAGGGCAAGTTAGCTTAAAAGGCAAAACAGGTGTATTGATATTAGTAGATGGTAAGCAAACATATTTATCCGGTAATGATTTGTCGAACATGCTAAAAAATATGTCTTCTTCTAGTATTGATCAAATTGAAGTAATGACTAGCCCGCCGGCAAAGTATGATGCAGCAGGTAACGCAGGGGTTATCAATATTAAAACAAAAAAGAGCACCATTAAAGGAGCAAATGGAAGTATCTCTAGTTCTTACATGCAAGGTATTTATCCAAAAACAACCCATGCGGCCAATATAAATTATAGAAATAATGCCATTAATATTTTTGGAAACTTTAATTATACATATAGAGAGGGATTGAATAATGTAAATTTAGATCGAAACTTTTATAACGCTGCTCAAACGCAGATTGTAGCTAGTTCTGATCAAAAGTCTACTCTACATCAATCATCCAATAATCACAGATCAAAAATAGGACTGGATTATACCATCAATAAAAAAAATATTATAGGTATTACATTAACCAGAAGTGCTAGCAATGAAGATTGGACATCAACAAGTAATTCTAACATTCGAGATAGTATTACTTCTATCTTAAATTCTAATACACATGATAATAGTATATATACAAACGGAAGCAGCAATTTAAATTATAAGGGCGTATTGGATACTATTGGAACAGAATTGAATATAGATGCAGATTATGCGTACTATATGCAAAAAAGTAATTCAGCACTTAATACAAAGGCCTTTGATGCTAATGGGAACTCGGTTGGTATGCCTCTTGTACTCGATGGAAAACTTCCATCTTTTATTCGAATATATTCAGGTAAAGTAGATTTTGTACATCCATTTAAGAAAGGAATAAAACTAGAAGCCGGATTAAAAACAAGTTTTGTAAATACGAATAATAGAGTAGATTATTTACGACAACAAGGTGCTACGTGGATAAAAGATAGCCGATCGAATCATTTTATATATGATGAAAATATTAATGCAGGTTATGCTAATGCAAGTATAGAAACTAAAAAATGGAATGTGCAATTGGGCTTTAGAGTAGAAAACACACAATCGAAAGGCACACAGGTTACTACAGATACCGTTTTTAAAAAAAGGTATACTAATTTCTTTCCGAATGTAAATATAGGGTATCATTTGAATGATAAAAATGATATCAGTTTTTCGTATAATCGTCGTATTAATAGACCCGATTATGAAAGCCTAAATCCATTTATCTTCTTTTTAGATTCTTTAACGTATCAACAGGGAAATGTGAACCTAAGGCCAGAGTTTAGCAATAATTTTGAACTAAGTCATGTGTTCAATGGTAAAATAATTACTACCTTAAATTATAGTCGTACAAATGATGTAATTACACAATTACTCAAACAAAATACAACGGAGAAGCTTACGTATCAAACTACAGATAATGTAAATACATTAGATAACATGGGTATTGCTGTGAGTGCGCCTATCAAAATAAAGAAATGGTGGATGGGAAATATATACATGAATGTATTTAATAATCATTATAAGGGTGTATATCAAAACGATCCTTTAAATGTATCTGTAACTTCTTTTTTGTTTAATATGACCAATAATTTTATTATTTGTAAAGGACTAACAGCTGAGTTGAGTGGTTTTTATAGAACCAAAGGAGCAGAGGGTTTATTGATTATTAACCCCATATATAGTGTTAATGCAGGAATATCGAAAATCATTTTACATAATAAAGGCACTATTAAGCTTTCAGCACGTGATATTTTTTATACCATGAAATTTAGTGGTAGTGCTAAATATAGTGATGTAGATACACGCCTTAATGGAGCACAAGATAGCCGTATCATTAGCCTTAGTTTTTCGTATCGTTTTGGGAATCAAAAAATTGCTGCTGCTAGAAAGCGTGCTACAGGAACAACGGAAGAAGCAAATCGTATTAAGAAAGGAGAGAATAATCAGTAAGAGAATGTTTATTTGATTGCTTCATTATAATAATTACATACAGGTCTCAATTCACAAGTATTACATTTAGGATTACGAGCTACACAAGTATAACGACCATGTAAAATAAGCCAGTGGTGCGCTTTATGAATAAGCGCTTCCGGAATATTTTTTGTTAATTGCTTTTCGACAGCTAAAGGGGTTGTTGCATTTTTGGTTAAGCCAATACGATTCGCTACTCTAAACACATGTGTATCCACAGCCATATTAGGTTGATTGTCTATAACGGATGTAATAACATTAGCCGTTTTTCTACCAACACCGGGTAATTCCATAAGTTCAGCTACAGTCATAGGAACGTGGCTATTGAATTTTTTTACTAATAATTGAGCCATTTCTATTAAATGTTTAGTTTTATTATTAGGGTATGATATGCTTTGAATAAATGGAAACAGCTCTTCAAACGTAGCTTCAGCAAGTTTTTTAGGTGTAGGATATTTTTTAAAGATAGCGGGAGTAGTTACGTTTACTCGTTTATCTGTGCATTGTGCAGATAAAATAACGGCAATTAATAATTGAAAAGGATTTTTATAAACAAGTTCTGTTTCTGCATTGGGGATTGCCTTCTCAAAGTAATGGAGAACGAATTGGTATTTTTCTTGTAAAGTCACTTTCTTATTAAGTTGAATGTAATATTAAAATTTATACTTGTTTTTTTGGTATTGTTAAATTAGTATAGGTGTCTTGTCATGCCGAACGTAGTGAGGCATCTCTCAAAATAATAAATTCCTTATGTAGTAAGGGATTTCTCCCTACGGTCGAAATGACAAATGATACTATTTAATTTAAAATCTATACTTAATTAACAATGCCGTTTTTTTATTTAACATTCAAAATTTAACATAATCAGTTTTTAGTGCTGTCTTCTATAATATAAATGTCCTCATTATCTCGCTTCATAAAATATTTTTCACGAGCTAGTTTTTCTAATGCCGTAGGGTTGATTTTTAAATCTGCTAAGGCTTTTTTATTGGTTTCGATTTCAGTTTTATAATAGCGAGTACTTTGTTCTATTTCTTTTAATTCTTTTCGTCTATCGAGTTGAGTAAAAATGTCATTGCGGTCAAAAAAAAGCATCCATACTGTAAAGGCAATGAAAGTGAGCAAATATTTATTTTTTAACCAAGTAGGTATAAACTTCATACTACAATTTTATTTTATTACTTAATTGGCAATTTAAGATTAAGTTTCATTAAATAACAACTGATATTATTTAGTGTATTTAATGCTATTTTTAGGATAGATAGCCTTATCTCCTAACAACTCCTCAATACGTATTAACTGATTATATTTCGCCATACGATCGGATCTTGATGCACTACCTGTTTTGATTTGTCCACAATTCAATGCTACAGCTAAGTCTGCAATAGTCGTATCTTCTGTTTCTCCACTACG
>CAYVXB010000002.1:25541-43985 GCA_964454275.1 uncultured Chitinophagaceae bacterium
ATGGCTCATGATAGTATTATAGCTATTACGTTGTGCTAATTGCACAGCATCAATCGTTTCGGTAATTGTTCCAATTTGATTGACTTTTATTAAAATACTATTCGCAATATGTTCGTCAATACCCTTTTGTAGCCGTTTAACATTTGTTACAAATAAATCATCGCCTACTAATTGCACTTTATTACCAATAACGTCTGTTAATTTTTTCCAACCACTCCAATCATCTTCGGCCATACCATCTTCAATAGATATAATAGGATATTTATTTATCCATGTTGTCCAATATTCAATCATTTCATCTCCACTTATTATTTTATTTGTACTCTTATAAAACTTATATGTTTTTTTAGCTTCATCATACATTTCTGTACTTGCAGCATCTAAGGCAATGGCGATTTGCTCCCCAGGTTTATAGCCAGCAGCTTCAATGGCTTGTAATACTGTTTCAATGGCTTCTTCATTGCTTTTTATATCAGGCGCAAAGCCACCTTCATCGCCTACATTGGTGCTATATCCTTTTTTCTTTAATACATTTTTTAAATGATGAAATGTTTCTACTCCCCAACGCAAACCTTCACTAAACGTTTGTGCTCCTATAGGAACAATCATAAATTCTTGAAAATCAATTTTATTGTCGGCATGTACACCTCCATTTAAAATATTCATCAGTGGAATAGGCAGTGTATGGCTATTTACGCCTCCTATATAACGGAATAAAGGCAAGTTGCTTTCTTGTGCTCCCGCTTTTGCCGCAGCCATAGAAACAGCAAGCATCGCATTGGCGCCTAACGTACTTTTATTTTCAGTTCCATCTAATGCAATTATTTTTTTATCAATACCTTTCTGATCATCTATAGAAAATCCTTTTAATGCATCAGCAATAATGGTGTTTACGTTGTTTACTGCTTTTAATACTCCTTTGCCTACATATTTTTTTGGATCGTTATCTCTTAATTCTACGGCTTCATGTTTACCTGTAGAGGCACCAGAAGGCACAGCAGCTCTGCCTATAAAACCATTTTCAGTTACTACATCTGCTTCAACGGTTGGGTTTCCACGGCTGTCTAATATTTGACGAGCATGAATATGTGCTATGTGACTCATTATTATAAATTAATCGTTTTATTAAAAGATTGAATAGAGATACTAAGTTGTACAAATATAAACTAACCAAGTTTTTTTATGGTAAAAAAAATAGATAGTTAATAATTAAGATTAAATTATAATAAAAGCGATAAAAAAACAATAGAATAATACATTAAGCTTATTAACTTTATACATAAACGTATTAACTAAAACAATCTACGTATTTGACTTTCGTTTCTCCCAACATTCTTTGAATTCTTATTTGGTTGAAACATATATCAAACTATAAATTAACTGTATATGAGGTATTTTCTTTTCGTTATTACTTCTTTAAATTTTATTAATGCTATTGCACAAAGTAAATTAACTACAAGCCGAAAAATTAGTTATTATACTCATGTATATGCTATAAGCAAGGAAGAAGCTGCAATGCTTTATAACAATGGAATAGATAAAGTAAATGAAAAATACTTATATAATCTGGTTGATTCTTTTGGCAACGGTAAAAAATTTCCGTCTTTAAAACAAGGGAATTATTTATTTGCATATGCAAATGAAAATCAGCTAGTATATCGCCTAGAAACTATAGGTGATTTACAATGCAAAGCGATTAACAATAATAGAGATTTCGCATTAATGCTGCACACTAAACAAGGGCAAATCGTAACAAATGCTACCATTCATTATAATAAAAAAATAATTCCGTTTGATGTAGCTACGCAATCTTACAGACTAACAGATAGAGAAATTATAGATGAGCCTTTAACTGTAGATTATAATGGTGTGATATATTATTTTTCGATTCAATCGAATAATAATAAAAAAAAACCTAAACGCCATAATTTTTGGTACACAATAACCCATGCTTTCCCACTTAAATATTTTTTTGTTAAGAAGAAGCAACAAGAAAGATATGATAGATATTATTCTGGAAATATTTTCTATTACCAAAGTGAATATGAAAAAAAACATACAGGATTTTTAGTTTTTAATAAACCTATGTATAAACCTAACGATACAGTCAAACTAAAAGCATTTGTATTAGACAAAAAAAATAATGCCTTATCTAAAAATTTATTATTGAGATTATCTAATAACGGTTTTGATTTTGATACTGTTCTTGCCAAGATTACTCCATATCGCAATGGAGGCTATGAATATAGTTTTGTATTGAATGATAGTTTAGATCTTGATTTAGATGAAGATTACTTAATTACGTTAGAAGAAGAAGGATTATTGCCAAAAACTAAAAAAAATAAAGATGATGACGATGATGAAAAAGAAGACAAAAGAACAATTGCAGCAAGGAGAAAAATAGTGATGCGTAATAAATTTAAATATGAAGAATACGAATTGCAAACCGTTCGTTTTACTGCACGTACAAATATACAAACCCATCATAGAGATCAAGCGGTATCTGTTTTTGCAAAAGCTAAAGATGAAAATGATTTACCCATTATGGATGGACGAATGCAAATAATTATAACTACAAATAATTATGGTGAAAAAATCTTTAATGCACCTAGTGTATTTTTACCCGATACGCTTTGGAACTATTCTCAAGCTTTAGATAATGTTGGAGAAACTAAAATTAATATTCCGGATAGTATTTTTCCGGCAGCTTCTTTCAAGTATGATATTCAATGTATTTTTTTAAATAGTAATAATGAACGAAAATATCAAAGCATCAATCAAACATTATCCAATCAAAAAGAGAAAATTATTTTTGAACAAATAAAAGATAGTCTTAAGATAAATTATACTGTTGCTGGTAATGCTGCACCAACAATGGCAAAAATATCTGTATTGAATAAAAATAATGATACTTTAGAAACCCAGCTATATCAATTACCTACGACTATAAAACTAAATTATTTTGCGAGTAAGTATGAAGTGAAAGTGAATAAGGTGACTAACACCTTTTCTCCTTCTGCAAATAATTTTATGGTTGATGTAAATACAAATCGTACAAAAGATTCAATTAAAATTCAATTAAGCAATCCATATCATTTACCTATATGGTATACTATTTTCCATGAAAATAAAGTTATACAAACAGGCTGCAGTGCAGATTTAGCATTTGCACAGAAAACAAATAGCCTAAAAAATTATTCTATTGCTATACAATACTTTTTTGCAGATGAAATACATACCCAAGAATATACTATTCCATATTTAGATAAAATATTAAAAATAAATGTAGATCAACCGTTAACGGTATATCCCGGGCAAACTACAGATATTAATATTTCCGTATCAAATGCAGATGGTAAACCTGTTTCTAATGCGGACGTTACAGCATATGCAATTACTAAAAAATTTAAAGACTATGAAGGCCCCAGTAGCGTTCCATATCTAGGAAAAACATATCCTTATCGTAAAAAAAGCAATTATTTTTCTATAGATGATAATAAAATGTTTGCTCATACTTCTACATTAAATTGGCAACGATGGAGTAGGGAAATGCAACTAGATACTATGGAATATTATAAATTTTTATATCCTAAAACAAGATATGTATTGCAAGAGGAGCTAAAAGATAGTATTACACAAATAGCTCCTTTTATAGTAAATCAAGGTGCTATAGAGCCTATCCATTTATTATATATTGATGAAAAGCCTATATTTTTTAGCCAAGTGCAACAATTAAAACGATATAGTTTTCAAGTTAGCCCAGGAAAACATGCTTTGGCTATGCGCACTGCTAAACATTTAGTTATGGTAGATAGTATATATGCTGCACCCGGCGTAAAAACATTTATAAGTTTTAATCTCGATTCTTCAAATCATACTATACGATTTAAAAAAGTAAGTGATACACTCAATAATTATGAAGCTGATTTGTGGAATAAGTATATGATTGTGGTAAATAATTATAATGAAGATTTTACGTATATCAAACAAAATGATAAAAATTATCTTTTAAACAGAGGTTCATTACTGGTTGGACCTTTAAATAATACAACAGCTAATTTTATAGCTAAAAATAATTTTACGCAAAGTTTTGAAGTAGAACCCAATTACGCTTATACCATTACAAAAGGATTGATAAAACAAAAATCGATATCATCAAATTATAAGTTCGATTATCCATTTAATATAACCTTAAATAATCAAGGTGAAGATGCTTTTTCTGATTATGTACTTACCCCAGCAGAAATTGATAGTCTTTGGAAAGAGTTTGTAGATAAAGAATGGCATAGAAAATGGTCATTTAAAAATCCAACCTATTCACAAAATGATAAGGGATTACTCAGAATAGGCTTTAATCAACTTAACGAAAAAGAATAAAAAAAAATAAAAATAATTTTTTTATTTAAACAAGATGATTATGATTTTTTACACTTATATAAAGGTAACGAACGTGCTTTGGGATATTTACCAGTAGGAAATTATCGGTTATTAGTATTATTTAACAACAATGACTATCTACTTAAAGATACCATACGCATAAAAAAAGATGGCATTAATTATTATGCAATGGATGGTATGATGCTCCATAAAAAAGATAGTATGAGTATACAAGTAAATAATATTTTAAATGTTTTAATACAACAAATTATGTAGATACCAAAACGATCACTTCATTACAAGAAACATTTAATGAGCGATTTTTTGATGATGCTCAGCTCACTAACCTAGTTGCCGGTTATGTAGCTGATTATAAAGGAAACCCTATTGTTTCTGCAACAGTAATAATTAAAGGAACTAAAATAGGTACTAGCACAGATAAAAATGGATATTTTACCATGCGTGTGCCTAACAAAGGAAAAATTGTATTCTCCGCTATTGGATTTGAAACTATAGAAAAAAATATTACAGATGATTTTAAAATAACTAGACTTATTTCTCCCAATGCTTCTGCTTTAGATGAAGTAGTCGTTACGGGTTATGGAACAGCCCAGAAAAAAGCAAATGTTTCTTCTTATAGCACTGTAGAACGTAAAATTCTAGGTATTCAAATTAGAGGCTCTGCTAGCATTAGCGCATCTAATTCCCCTCTAATAGTTATAGATGGCGTTCCTTTCGAAGGAACAATGGAAGGTTTAGATCCAGCAAGTATTACTAGTACATCAGTACTTAAAGATGCTTCTGTTATCGCTTTATATGGTTCAAGAGCGGCTAATGGCGTAATCATGATTACAACTAATAAAACGGATAATAATACTGATAAGAATAAACAGAATATAGATATTAGAAATAACATAAGTGTTGGCGAGGCCGGTAATCGACTACGAACAAATTTTAAAGATGATGCCTATTGGCAACCCAAATTAAAAACAAATGCTGAAGGCAAAGCAAGCTTTAAAACTACTTTTCCTGATGATATTACCAGTTGGAGAACTTTTGCTATTGCTATAACCGATCAAAAGCAAACTGGCTTTGCAGATGGCCTTATAAGATCATTTAAGCCTATCAGTGCAAACCTTACTACACCTCAGTTTGCTATACAAGGAGATAGTTTAAATATTATTGGAAAAATTTTGAATTATACATCTGATAGTATGCAATTGAAAAAAAGTTTTTCTTTCAACAATAATTTAATTAAACAACAAACTATTGGTTTACGAAATGCTTTAATTGATACTTTTAGTATTACGGCAACGCCTACTGATTCTTTAAAATTTAAATACACCATAGAACGTTCCGATAATTATTTTGATGGAGAAGAAAGATCTATACCAGTGTTCTTGCCTGGTGTTATAGAAACCAATGGATTTTTTGCTGTGCTAGATAAAGATAGCAGCTTTACTATACCCTTAAACGCGGCTGATGGTCCTATAAAAATTTCTTCAGAGGCTTCTTTAATGCCAACCATGTTAGATGAAATTGATAATATAAAACAATACGAGCATTTTTGTAATGAGCAACTTTCTTCTAAACTAAAAGCATTATTAATAAAGAAAAAAATCTATTCATTTTTGAAAAAAGATTTTAAAGAAGAAGCTAATATTAAAGATATTATTGATCGATTGCATAAAAGTAAAACACAAAACTTATGGGGATGGTGGGTTAACAATGTGCCATCTTCATGGATTTCTTTGCATGTAGTAGAAGCGCTTCTAATGGCTGAAAAAAATGGATATACTGTTAATTTAAATAAACAAAGTGTTATTGATAATATTATCTTTAATTGGGAAAGCAATCGTCAATCCGATCAATTATTTTCGTTAAAGATTTTACATGCGCTGAATGCAAAAGCAGATTATAAACAATATATTGATACACTTGAAAAGCGATTAAAAGAACCTACCCTTTTTCAAAAATTACAATTGGTAGAACTGAAACAAAAATTGAACTTATCGTATGTAGTAGATACATTTTTAAATAAGGCTATATATACAATGTTTGGCAATATGTATTGGGGAGAGGAAAGCTATCGTTTTTTTGATAATGATATACAATCCACACTAGCTATGTATCGTATTTTAAAAAATACTGGAATACATGCAGAAGAGCTTAAAAAAATTAGATACTACTTTTTAGAAAAACGTAAAAATGGACGCTGGAGAAATACGTATGAATCGGCCTTAATACTAGAAAATATTTTACCTGATTTGCTTGTAAATGATAGTATAAATAAACCTGCTACACTTACTATTGCTAATGGCGAAACAATTACAGAAAAATCTTTTCCATTTATAAAAACATATACAGGCAATCAACCTATTGCCGTTACTAAAAAAGGAAGCTTGCCTGTATATTTTACAGCTTATCAACAACGATGGGAAAAAAATCCAACCCAAGTATCTAAAGGTTTTGAAGTACAAACCAAACTTGAAAAAAAGGGTCAAATGATAACGGCTTTGAAAGCTGGAGAGCCTATTGTTTTAAGAACAACTGTAAATGTTTTAGCAGATGTAGATTACATAATGATTGAAATTCCAATTCCAGCAGGTTGTTCTTATCAAGAAAAAAATCAGGGTTATGCTAATAACGAAGTACATCGAGAATATTTTAAAAATAAAGTAAGTATTTTTTGCAGTACGCTTAAAAAAGGGAAATATGAATTTAGTATTTCGCTGCAACCTAGATATACAGGCAGCTATCAGCTTAACCCTGCTAAAGCTGAAATGATGTATTTTCCTGTATTTTATGGAAGAGAATCGATGAAAAAAGTAACTATTTTTTAAGTGCGGAAATTTAAATTCTTGAGCTTAATTACTTGTAATTGTTAAAACCATCAGTATTGGGCTTGCCATTTTTCTTACTCTATATGAAGAAAAAGCGCCAAGAATACAATTGGACTATTTTATATGTGCAAATGGTATTATTTTGGACGAAAGGATATAAAACGGTAATTAAAAAGCTATTAAATCTGAAAAAGAAATACCATATACTAATAGGGCTAGCTATCTTTATATTAGGTTGTAAAGATTATAAGCGAGACAAGGCTTTAGAGGTTATTAAAAAAATAGAAGCGTTTAAAATAATCAACAAAAGATTTCCTAAAAACAGTAAAGAAATTAATTTAGAAGAAATTGAAACATCTCCTATATTTTACGAATTGGTTAACGACAGTATATATAAAGTGTGGTATGGAATAGATTTGGGCACTTCAGCTATTTACAACTCAGGAACTAAACAATGGAGTACACAATATTAAATGAAAACACTTTTTGATAACACTAACTTGTCTTGACCCATTTTTATGGTTAATATAAAAAATATACTTATACCTGCTACAATGATGCTTATAAGTGTAAACGTATTTGGCCAATTGAAAACCAAAGTTATTGAAGCGGGTGGATATAAGTTAGAAGCATCAACTGTTGATCCGAAATTGAATAAATTATTTTGTATAGTAGGGCAAGTACCTAAGTTTCCTGGAGGAAAAGATAGTTTAATTTCTTATGCGAAACACTTTTTGCATTATCCGGAATCAGCAATACGAGATAGTGTTCAAGGGAAAATTACCCTTGAATTCACAATTGATAAAAACGGAAAAGCAGTCAATGAAAAAATAATTAAAGGGGCTAGAGTTGATTTAGATACGCTATGTTTATTAATGATTAAGCAGATGCCGACATGGATACCTGGGAATATAAGAGAAGAAACAGTTGCTGTAAATTTTAGCTGGTCTATCATTTTTCAAATTGAATGAGAATAAATCCCCACCTTGGTTTGCGGCAAGCAGAATACTATCAACTACTAAAATTTATTCATATAATACGTTAATAATAAAACTTCATTTTACTCAGGTTTATAAAATCTTGCTGATGATCAATGATAATTTTCAGAGCTATCAGCCAAACTTTATTGTTCTGTATGTCACAGATCAGTAGCTTCCTTTTTGGGGGAGCGTATAGAATATGAAATACATTTATATCAACTAAAAAATACTGTTTATGAAAAAGAAAAATCAATTTTTTATTTCACTAATTGCACTAACACTAACATCTTGCAGCAATGCTTCAATAGATTTGGCTGATGAGTTGAGTCACAGCTATACGAACGATGGAAAAATGATTACAGCAGAAGGCTTGTTGTCCACGGGTTTTTTGGTATGGGGAGATTTAGAACATATGGAAGTTATTAATATGTATTTAACAGCAACCTCAACATTAGACAATACTAAATCTGCATCTATTAGGGATATTAAGGTGAAGTATGGTGAAGGCAAAAATTCTGTAGTTATTCATATGCCTGCTGGCAAGAATGAATTTACAGATAAAGATGTGGTCATATATGATAAAGAAGGCCGTAAACTTTCGCCTACTGATAAGGTTAAAATTACAGGGTTGGTAACTTATACAGCCAAAGGCCCTAAAAAAGAAACTAAAAGTAAATTTGGTATTAAACCTAATGTAGACTTTAATAAAAAAAAGGATAAGGATGATGATGGAAATGATTATACCTATACAGTGACTAATGTAGTGATTGAGAAGTTATAGTTGTATAATAACTGTTTGATAATTTCTTAATAATAACAAATATGAAGTCAATTTTTTTATTATTGATGCTGCTTTATAGCTTTGTTTCTAAATCTCAAACTGATAATTATTTTGATCGATTAAGCGCAATAGAAAATAATGGTATAGTTTTTTATAATATAGATGGATATGTTATTACAAGCCAAATTTTAAATGCAGAATTTTCAGAAAAAGAACTTAGAAAGATATATAAGAAATGTTCAATTAAAAAAGGCGATAATATAGCTAAGGATGATAGTTTACTTTTCAACAATATATATGTAGCTAAAAGCGAAAAAATAGTTGATAGCCTTATTCAAAATACTTCTTACTATTTTATCGAAAATGCAAATAAAACCATCTCTGTTATTTTTTTTGGTGATAGAAACTTTGAGCGAACTTTTATTCACTTAATACTTGGAAATCGCATACCTCAAGGATGTTTCAATTCGCCTAAAACAGATAGTATAAATTTTGCTGGAAGAAAAATTGCACTTGGAGGTAACTGCCGGTGGATGAATGTTAATACTATTCAATGTGAATATCATGGAGAGATGAATTGGTCTGTACATAAAAATTTTGAAGATGCTAAAAATTCAATCGAGAGCCAGTTTAGGTTAACAAAGTCAAGAAAAATGGGGAAAATAATTTCAGAAGAAATAGTTGATATCATATTCGAAGGCGCTAAAACAAAAGCAAAAAAAGTAGTATACCGCATTACGGGAGTAAACGCTTTATTAGTAGGCCTTTCAGGCGGAAAAACCTTAACTATTTATTATGTTGCTGCTGAAGTGAGGAATAATTATGTTAGTTGCGTATTGAGCTACTGGAATAACGATATTATTAATGAAAGTGGATTACCTTATTTATTAGAGCAAGTGATGCAACTAAAAAAATAATACGGTGAAAAGTAAAAAAAATATTTTTTGGTCATGCCGTATGACTGTTTATAAAATGTATAATGAAAATTTCAAAAGAAGAATAACTATAATTCATGATAATACGCACCCCATTTAACATTATTCTAAAAATAATGGGAATATTATGGCTACTTACCATACTTATATTTTCTCCTTTAAAAATAAGAGCTCAAGCCGATGTAGATACAGTTGCTCCAGCTAATAAAAATTCAGGCTTGTATAATTATGAAGAAAATAATTGGAAAGACAAAGCCCTAAATAAAAAAGCTCATGAGTTATATAAGAAAGAAAAATATAATGAAGCGCTAATATTTATTAATGATGCTATAGCCATCAACCCTAAATCGAGCTATAACTATTCATTAAAAGCATACATCTACGTAAAACTTAAACAATTCGAAAATGCCATTCAAACTATCAATAAAGCTATTGCGCTTAATAATAGTAAAGATGATTTTTTTGAATTAAAAGGAAATTGTTTTGAATTACTCAATCAACATGACAGCGCTTTTATGAATTACGAAAAAGCCCTAAAAATTAATCCTCACGATGAAACCTATTATAGCAATTGTATGATTGCATTAAAAAATGCACATCAATGGGAAAAATTGTTAGAATTAGGTAAACAATTTGAAACATTAAATGAAAGCGGCAAAATATATATTGAAAAGGGAACACGCTTAGCGGAGATTTACTTCCATATAGGATTAGCTCATCAATTTAATAAAAGTGTTGACAATGCCATAAATTATTATTCTAAAGCCATAACAATTAGCCCAAATTTTTATGGGTATTACACTAATAGAGCCATTATGTATGGTGAAATTAAGCAACATTCATTAGCTATTTTAGATTACAATAAAGCCATAGAACTAGCACCCAATGATGCATTGCTATACTTCAATCGCGGAACCGCTTACTTAAATATGTTAGTGCTTCAAAGTGCGTTAAAAGATTTTTTAAAAGCTAAATCTTTAGGGTTGGATAATGTCAACTTTAATCTCAATCTAGGAAACGTATATAAAAAAAAGAAAAAGTATAAAGAGGCGCTTAAATATTATAATAGGGCGTTAGAATTAGATCCGGATAATGAATCAGTATTGAATAATAGAGCTATTCTTTATAAAAAATTAGGAATGAAAATGTCCTCTGAATCTGACTATAGCAAAGCCATGCACGGCAGCGAAAAATACATTCCTTTTTATAATCAGGGATTGGATTTACAAAAAGAAGGCAAATTGGAAGAAGCTATTCCTTATTTTGATAGCGCCATTTATTATAACTCTAAATTTATAGATGCATACAATCAAAAAGGACTCTGTTACAACCAATCAGGCAAAGACAGTTTGGCTATTGAAATTTTTTCGAAGGGCATAGCACAAGACCCCAGCTATGATATTCTTTATTTTAACAGAGCTAATGCTTTTCAGCATTTAAAAAAATATGATCAAGCTGAGCAAGATTTTAAAAAAACATATGAACTCGATCCTAGCAAAAAATTAGTATTTTATACTTTGGCAGAAGTATATGATAAGATGGATAAAAAAGAAAAAGCAAGACAATATTATAAAAATGCAGAAAAAGCAAATGTAAACGTTATTGGATTTTATATTAATTACAGCGCATTTTTATTAAATGAAAATATCCTCAAAATAGTTCTATCCTAGTAAACAGATCTAATGCTTATATAGAAACAGGAGCTGAAGAAAAAGGTATTGCAGATCTCAAAAAAGCCATACAAATAAACCCTAAATCGGCCTCTCCTCACTACAGTTTGGGAAATTATTATCGGAAAAAAGGTGAACAAACAAAAGCTATAACTCAATACCAAAAAGCCATACAAAAACAGCCTCAACAATTAGCGTTTTATGTTGAGTTAGCTAGTACTTATGCTGACAATAAAGAATCTGCACAAGCATTTAAAATATATGATCAAATATTTAGTATAGATTCCAATTGCTCTGAAGCCTATTTTGATAGAGCTACTTTAAAAACAAAATTAAATGACTTAGAGGGAGCTATTAAAGATTATGACAAATGCTTTTTTTTGTTAGAAAAAAATGGCGATTACAACTATGACACAAAATCAGCCACTATTGAAAAATCTTTATTAAACATTTGTTTTAAAAAAGCAATAGCTTACCAAACTACTAAGCAGTTTGATAAAGCAGTTAAAGAATACCAGCAATATATAAACTTCAATACTGCCAATGCCGAGGCTTACGATAATTACGGATATTGCCTTTTGGAGATAGATAAAATTCCGGAAGCAAAAAATAATTTTATAAACGCATACACTTTAAATAAAAAAAATCCGGATATTATTGTTGGATTAATAGTTGTAAGCTATTTACTAAATGATAAAAAGAAAATGGCAGAATATAAAAAATTATTATACCAATTAAAATCCAACTTCTCTCATTCTGCAAAGGATTTAGATATGCTGGTGAGAGAAGGATATAACTATACAGACAAGTTTTCAAAAATATTTGAACAATGTTTTAAATAGTATCATTAAATTGTCAACTTAAATATATAATATATGAAACATTCATTTACTTACAAAGCAAAATCCCCTTGGTTATTCATTTTTCTACCAATAGTTGGTATTGTATTTATTGTTTATGCTCTAATGGAGCCTTTTACATTAAAATTTAAAAATTATACTGTGTTAGACTATCCTAATAGTAAATATGTAGCAATTGCTGTAGGAGCAATTTTACTTGCATATGGTATACACAAAATTCTTAAAACAAGTGTATTAAATAAAAATGCTGAGCCTATTATTACAACTGACAATGAATTAGAATTTAATTATTTGAAGATGTATAGCACAATACGTATAAAATTATTATATTCAATGGTGACAGAGCTTTGGAACAAAGAAGATAAAGAGGATGGAGAGTCTATAATATTACATACATCAGATAAAAATAGGTATGAGTTTTTTGCAAACTATTTCGCATCAACACAAGAGTTTGCTACGTTTAAAAATATACTTCAAGAAAAATGTACGAACATATCCAATAAAAAATAATTTATTTTTCTCCAAAAGTAGTTCTTAACTTAAGAATAATGCATACTGTTAAATGGAATAGTATACTCATATAAGTATTAAAATTTATTCGCTATAAAAGTATCTAGCAATAATACTGTGCCTTTCAATGTAAAAAAAATTAGAGAAATATATGTTGGGTTATCAATAAGTGTGCTAATATTTGTTCCGTTTCTGTTGGGAGTATATGTATTCATGCTTTGGAATGTAAGCATGACAAGCAATTTAACAGAAAATGATTTTTCAAATAAGATAGTTGTTGTTCGTTCAATTAATTATAGAAGAAGTTGAGCAAATTTTAAAACTACATAATAGTGAAGTATCATCATCAATCTCAGCTCATTTATAATATAAATTATTCTGAATATATTTAATAACTCCATGGGTTTTTTCGCTGGCAATAATATCAATAACCCATTTACACTTTAAGTGAAATATATACAACAATCGCTAATAGGTATGTCTCTTATTTCTTGTAATTATGAAATTGTATAAAATTCAGATAGAAAATATGAAAAAAATACTTGCATTAAAATAATGAATGAATAGGACCAACATTAATATTAATCACCTGCATACTAATAAACTCATTATTTGTTTACTGTCAAAATAAAGAATTAAAAAGTAATCTTCTTTCTACTGAATTAAATAATATACGTATGTATCAATTTGATGATTTCAAAATCGGCAAGGTATACTTCTATAATTCTATAGAATCTAAAATAGTAAAACAAGTATTTAGAATGCCCATTAATAGTAGTAGCAAATAAGTAACTGGTAAAATGCGTAAAACAATTTTAAACATCATTATTTTATTTTTTAGTTGCAATGTTTTAGGGCAAGTGAAAGATTCTGTAGTAAATAAAGAAGAAAAGCTTCCTTCTGTAAAAGACAATAGAATTTATACCATCAATAAATATCAATTATCCTCATTAGAAAAAGATTCTATTGTTCAAACAATTTTACATTCTAGTTTGATTGAAGAAATTATAAAAACGGATTTTGCAGATCATAGTCTTATTCCTATATATGAACCGAGTAATCAAATTTATTTCATTTACTTGCTGATGCATCCAAAAGTGAATAGCAAAAGGCGAAGCGAATTATTGATCAATAAAATAATTTACGATTGGAGTAGAACAATTACTGGTACAGGTAATGAAAGCCCTTTTGTAACTTATAGTATGTGCGGAAATGTTCCTAGGCCTCACATAGATACTATAGTGATTAATTCTAAACTAGAAGCAATAAATGAATATTTAAGTCTTTGCACTATAAAAAGAGACTTTTCAGCTATCATATTTATGATAAATAATGAATTTTTTTTGACTAAAGCTACATTTCAAAAAGTATATCTTTTACATAAGCTCCATTCAATTGAGATTCATAGTATTACTTTACTTAATCAACAAGCATCATTATCAATATTTGGAAGTATGGCAACAAACGGAGTAATAATGATAAAAGGGAAAGATATTAGTAAAAAAATCGTATTAAAAAAATAGGGATTAATTAGTTAACAATAAATAAATTTAAATATGCACATCAAAGAATTTTTTACTGGTTTTGTAAAACCAGGAAAAGAGCAAAATGAAAGAACAAAAGGAAAAATGAAAGCATTATTTCTAAAGCTATTAATAAAGCAGATGTTAGCAATTTTACATTGTTATATGGCAATTTTGAAAAAACGCAGGATTTTGTAGTAGTTAGTATTTCATCGGCTAAAAGCTATATTATAGGTTTTGATGAAGTAAAAATGGAACTTATATTAGTGCCTTTTAAATCTGATTTTTCAAAATTTGCAGATCCTATTTATCTCTTACCTAATAATTTAAAGAAAGTAACAAAATCATTCGTAGGAAGCTATCATTTTAAAGACAACAATAACAAAACCTATAAAATGCATATTCCAGCCATTACAGGTAATGTAACAGCATTTTTTAGTCAAGATCAAATAGCTATAGATCAAAAAGACGAACTACTTAAGTTTAAAGAGTTTTATAAAAAAATGAGTAGTTAAAAATCGTTGATATATAAATTCTAATTATGTAACTATTTGGGTACATATATTTTAAAAAATAAGTAATAATAGGAATATAATTACTTAATTAAATATTCTTTGCCAGTACGTATATCAAGCCATCCTTTTTTATTTTTTGGTAAAGTAAAAGGTATAAAATTAATATTTCTAGTATCGAGCTTTAAATATCTTGGTGATTTATTAAAAGGAAAGATTCCTGTTAAAGTATTTTTTTTAAAATAAATTAAATTATTCATAACCCAGATGCTGTCGTAGTTTATAGGCAGTTCTTTTTGTAATTCTAGTTTAGAAGAACGATAAAATACAGTATTAAATGATGTGTCTGAAATACCATAATCAGAAAAGGATAAATCTTTTTTATCATAGGAATAAATTCCAAATTTTTTCTTTTTCTTAATTATAAAAAAATTCGTTGGTACTTTTATAATATCATTGTCATCATAAGAATACTTTTCTTTTCCGTTTAAAAATTTTATCTGATATAAATAATTAAAATTTGTTAATCTGAAATTTCGGCTTCTATTTATAGGTTCTCCGTATCCTCCTATTTTATAAGTCATAAGATAAAAATCATCTTTATCCTCAGGATCGGGTTCTTGTAATGAAAACATATAAGCGGTAACCGTTCCACAAACAGAATATGATGGGAAATATATAGATTTAACTATTGCGCCTTTATTATTCAGTAATTTCAATTCATTATTCTGCAAAACTTGTATATAACCCAGATAAAAATAAAATGCTTTTACATTATTAATAGGTAAAAGTTTGAATCGGGTATCATAAAATTGATAAGTATCATTGTTTTGAGTTACAATAAAATTACTATTGATGTAAATAGAGTCAAAACTATTCTCAAATACTTTTTCACCTACAGCTGTTTCTAAAATATACTTTTTATTAATTGGCTTAATATAATATAATTCTTCAAGGTCATTAGTAGATATTGTATTATGTTCATCAGTAGTGGTATCTTTTACTATAGTATTCCTAAAATCAAAATCATTAAGTTTTATGATATATTCTTTTGAATTAGGAATAATAAATCCTTCAAAATATTCTCTATCAATAAAATGGGTGATGTATTTATTTTTTCCTAAATCAATAACTAAGTATTGCAGATAAGATGTATGATACTCTCTCCACATTTTAATGCTATCCGATTTCGGGGAAGGATATGTACGTGTTCCAAAACCGCCGCCAATATTAGTTGTATATTTGTCATTTGTAATCGCGAATATATGTTTATTGTATTTTGAAAAAACATATCGTTCATTATCTTCTAATTTTGCTGTTTTATGATATAAAAGCCATTTTTTAGAACCAATATCCGACAATAATTTATCAAGATTTGTTGATTGAATATCGTTAACACATAAAATAGTTTTATATTTTTTTTGAATTTCAGCTAAGGTCTCCGGCTCAGCATAATCTATTGTTAATTCAAATTTTTTATCTTCACTATTCGGTGTAAGATCAAATTCAGCCAAACTATATTTATTGCCAGATTGTTTATAATATTGTATTTGTTTGTGAGATGAAGTACTATCTATTGTTATTAAAGCTATATTATTCAGCTTAATAACTTTTTGAGCATTAACGGTTAAAGGAAGCAGTAAAAGTGCGCATATCCATTTCATACCGTAAATTTACGTACTTTCGAAAGTATACAAATAATAGAGTGATATAAAATAACTATGTGACAATTTAAAAATAAGATGCTTACACATGAAACTATTATCAACATTATTTATTAGCGCATTACTTTTTATTAGCAATATATCCTTTGCGCAAGAAAAACTTTATGATGATGGTGTTTTTCAATTTGAAAATGGTAAAAAAACATATGTTTTTAACGATCAAACAAGAGTTCGGGAAAAACCCGCTACTACAGCAAGAATTATAGATAGCCTACGGTGGGGAACAGAAATAGAGATTAAGGAAAAAACAACCGTAATTAATAAAATGAATGGCAAGTCTGCATCTTGGTACAAAATATCTTACTTATATAATGATTTACAAAAGGAAGGGTTTATATGGGGTGGCAATTTATGTATAACACCCATGCGCAGAGGAAATATAAAATTTTTATTTGGGTTAAAAGGTACATATAAAAAAGAAGAACATGATGACTCTTATGATATTATGGTAGCAGAATTAAGAGCAATACAACAAGACACACTAATATCTGCAATTACTTATAATATAGATAGTCCTGAATCTTTGTCCTTTGGCGAAGGTAAAATAGAAAATCCACCCAGACTTGCTGGCGCACAATATCTGGTACACTTAACAGTATCTGGTGAAGCATGCGGTATTCCAATTATAGAGCAACAGGTTGTTTGGACGGGAAAAAAATTAATAAAACTTCCTATTTGCATTAGCGTAGGAGATGCAGATATTTATTCACATGATGAAACTTTCATTTTTTCAAATGCTAAAAATGGTCAAACAAAACAATTTATAAAAAGCATTAAAGAATATGAAAAAGATGAAGAAACAGGAAAAGAAAAAAGAAGTATAAAAAAAGAATACTTTATTTGGACCGGAGATGGATTTATAAAGAAATAATTATAGATCTTATTGAGTTAAATATTCAATGCCGGTTTTTAAATCGAGCCAACCGGTTTTTAAATTGGGTAGAGTAAAAAATATGAAATGAATATTTTTAATAGCTATTGAAAGATTAAATTATGCTTTAATGAAAGCTACTGATTAAAAGTTTAAAAAATTTACTTTACTTGAATAGTTAATATTTAGAATATGACAATTTTTGCATTTAAACAATTTCCCTTTTTATCAATATTGTTATTGAGCATTTGTATTGAAGTACATGGGCAGAAACATAATAAAAAAGTAGTTTATCCATTAAAACAATTGCTTCATAATATAGATACTTTAATTGTGCAAGGTCACCCCATGAATAATAAAGGCTTCAGGTATGATACACTTTTTAAAATGGATATTCAGCATTTAGCAAATCAAAGTTTTTTTAATAAAAATATTGAAGTAGGAGAATATGGAGCAACACCTATGGGCATAATTCATTTGTATAAAAACGACACAATTATTGTAAGGATTCGCTCTTGGACTATTAATAAAACTCAATATGCAGTGAATATAAGTGTTAATGAACAATTTTGGTATTCTGGATTAGTTATCTCTAGAATTACATTTGATAAATTGTTTGCAAATATTCATAAACAAAATATATATAGAAAAGTCAGTAGAAATTGAATCAATATATTCCTAAGCAAAATCAATTTGTCAATTCTTCATATTGTTTTTCACTTAAAATGCTAGTAGGATTATTGGGATCATAATATATAGTTATTTTTTCGCCATTATCTTTACTCATAAATGAACTTTGATCCATACTGGCTGTTTGAATATTTCCTTTTTGATCTTTAAACTCTACTGTCCATATAG
>CAYVXB010000003.1:0-20752 GCA_964454275.1 uncultured Chitinophagaceae bacterium
TTTAAAAAAATAGGAATGACTAAAAGTAAGAGTATCATTATTGGATATTGGTATGTTAAATATTCCTTTTGGGTTTGTGAAGTATACTTGTTTTTCTTTTTTAGAAAAAATATGAACATACGATATTGGAATGCCTCGCTCATTTACAACTACACCAGATTGAATGGATTGGCAAAGTATGGTGGAACTTATTAAGGTGGTTACTACAACAAGTATTGATTTTTTAACAAGGTAGTAAGTACACATATTATTTTGTTGAAATGTTATTCCTTTAATTGATAAATAGAAGGTAGATTTCGTCCAAGCCCATCATAATCTAGGCCATAGCCTAGTACAAATTTGTTGGGAATACTAAAACCTATATAATCTAGAGTTATTGGATGAATAGTTGCATCGGGTTTATGTAATAAAGAGGCGATTTTTAAGGAGGCGGGCTGCTGATGGATCAGTTGTGGTAAAAAATGATTCAATGTCCGACCTGTATCTACAATATCTTCAATAATAATCAGATGCCTGTCTTTAATGACTTCGTCTAACCCTATAGCTGTAATTACATTACCGGTTGATTTTGTTCCTTTATAAGACACCAATTTTATAAACGATATTTCTGCCTCTATATTGATATGTTTAAACAAATCGGCTGCAAACATAAAAGCGCCATTTAAAATCACTATGCACAAAGGTTGTAGGCCATTATATGTTGTATTTATTTCTGCACCTATTCGTTCAACAGCTTGTTGTATTTCTTGATGTGATAAAAAGGGAATAAACGATTTATCTTTTACATGTATGGTTTGCATATTATTTTTTTGAAATATTATTTTGCTGTTGCGTAATCATATCTAATCCTAATAATGTATAATCTTGCAGTCGATATTTCTCGATACACTGAATAAGGAGTATCGGATAACGTGGTTCTGTGGCATAGCCAGCCTGTTTTAATCCGTACGCCCACGATGAATAATTTGTAGGATCTAACATAAATAAAAAAGCATAACGAGTATTAGCCTTTAAAAAATTAGAGTGATCTATAAAAGATTCTTCTGCTGTGGCATACTTTCTAAAACATTCTCCTTGCGCATCATCGTTATGATACACTCTTTCTCCCTGCCAATTAGATTTACATTTAATGCCAAAATGATTATTTGATTTTAATGCCAGTTCACTTTTACCTGCACCAGCTTCTAGAATTCCTTGGGCTAGCGTTATAGCGGCAGGAACTCCTGTACGCACCATTTCTATAATGGCGCTATTTTTATATGTATTGATATATTGATGTACTGTGCTATTATATTGGGCAGCACCCTTAAATGATAGAAGTGTCCCAACTAAAATGATTATAAAATTTCTCACTGGGGTATTGAGTTAGTGGTAAATTATTTTTTTTGTATTAGCATTAAACCATCTCGCAAAGTTAGCATTAAACTATCTACATTACTGTCTTTAGCGATACAATCGTTAAAAGCTTGAATGGCAATGGCATTTTTACCTTTTATGGGCGACTCCAGCACTTCTCCATCATACAATACATTATCTGCAATGATAAATCCTCCTTGAAGCACATGAGGTAGTACCAGATTGTAATAATCAACATACCCTACTTTATCTGCATCTATAAAAACCAAATCCCATTGTTGATTTAATTGTGGAATAATTGTTTTTGCATTGCCAATATGTAATGTTATCTGATTTTTAAATTTAGATTGTTCGAAAAAATGTTGTGCAACAGTTGCATCTTTTTCTCGTAGCTCAATGGTATGCAAATGCCCTTCTGGTTTAAGTCCGGCTGCTAAACATAATGCACTATATCCTGTAAAAGTGCCAATTTCCAAGATGCGCTTCGGTTTAAGCATATGACTTATCATTTGTAAAAATTGTCCTTGCAAGGGACCGCTAAGCATGTGTGCTTCTGGGTGATACTCTTGCGTATACCGTTCTACTTCTTGTAGTAGTGCACTTAGTGGAGTAGTATATTTTTTTGCGTATTGTTCTATGTGCTCAGCTATAATCATTGAAGAATCTATGTTGAATCTTAAAAGAGAAAAAGCGCTCTTTCGGGTGTTATAATTTAATGCCCTGTCCTTTGTAAAATTCTAATATTTTTAAACGAAATACATAGTCGTACTCAGCCGATAGTAATTCTATACTGGCTTTAAATAAATTATTTTTTGTAGTAATTAAATCGGTGGTGTTTATTAGTCCTAAATCGTATCGCTTGCTTGCGAAGTAGTAAGCTTTTTCGGCAGCTAGTGCACTTTTTTTACTAGCACTAAATTTTTGGATAGAAGCAATTGCTTGAGTATAAGCCAAATAGATATCTTGTTTAAATTTTTGTTCAGATTGTTCTTTTTGGAGAACGAGTGTTTGATAATTTAGTCGAGCTTGTTCATATTGGGTTCTGATATTCCCATTGTTAAATATTGGAACTGTTATGCTGATTCCTACATTTTGTCTAAAATTTTGATTGATCTGAGTACCATAGTCATTCCATAATTCTCCAAAGCCTTTGGTCCCTTTTTTAAAATCGAATTGCGGGGTTTGTACAAAATAATTATTGGCTCCAACAGTTACAAACATGGGTGTATTTTGAGTGCCAATTATGCCAGCACTTGTAATTTTTTGAAATGAACTTGCAAAGTTGGTAGCTAAACTTCCAAAAGCTTGAATACTCGGATAAAAATTGCTTTTAAGTGCCCAAAAATTTTTTTCAGCACTTTTTACTTTTAATTCATTGACTGTTTGATGTGGTAAATTTTTTATAGCCAACGCATAAACACTTTCAGGCTCTAAATCTGCAAGAGCTTCTGTTGGTATAGTTTCAATTGGTGGTGTGGTAATGTAAAAATTATATCCAGCATCTAAGTTAATAATGGCTTTTAATTGAAGTAGATTTTGATTTACAATTGCTTTAGCTCCTATGTAATTTGCACTATCTGTTGCTAGTTGTGCTTCTAGTTGAACAGCGTTTAACTCAGGTAGTACACCTGCTTGTACTTTTTTTCGGGTAATTTTTAACTGTTCTTTTGTTTGTTCTATTTGTATATTGGCTATTTTAACCTGCTCTTGTGATAATAAAGTTTGTAAATAAGCACCCGCTACATTTAATACGATATCTGCTTTAGCTCTGTCTAAGTCTGCTAAGGCTGCTTGCGCATTAAATTTATTGGCAAGTATGGTATTGGTTATTTTATGAAATTGATAAATAGGTACATTGGTTTGTAAAGAAAAGCTGTTGAACAATGTTTGATTGGTTGTAAATTGGTTCGTAGTTGGATCGATGGAGCGTCCCAAATTTACACCAACATTAGAATTTAAATCAACAGAAGGGTATGCTTGTAGTGCTGTCTGCTTGTATTGCATTTCAGCAAGTTTTGCCTGTATATCCGCTTGTCGTATACTGATATTATTTTGCAGAGCATGATCTACGCATCTCTTCAAATCCCATTTGTCTTGAGAAAATGTTGGCGTAGTTAAACTTATGAGAAATGTAAGTAGCACCAAACGTATCATATCGCAAAAATATAGGAATAAAAGTATTTGTTTATAACTTATTAATGAAACATATGTACGATTCTTAACTTGTTGGTTTCTTTTTTTGGAAATTCAATCTAAACCTTTCACATTTGCATCTGTTTTTGGTCCTCGCCCTTGGCGAGGTTAAAAGGGAATCCCGTGAAAATCGGGAGCTATACCCGTAGCTGTAAAAGCCTCCCCTAATTCCTCCAAAGGAGGATACTAGAAGAGGAGAAATTGCAAAATAAAGCCACTGTTTTGTTTAACACGAAATGGGAAGGTGCAATCAAGCTTAAGTCAGAAGACCTGCCAGAATAAATTTAATTTTCCAGAGCTTTCGGGTGAAAAGCAGGAAATGTAAAGCTTTACAACGGCCTTTTCATTTCTATCTTCTGTATTCAAACGAGAGCTCATAATCTTTAAACGTTTAAAACGATTATGAGCATGAAAAAAATTTTTCTTTTTGGTTGGTCATTAACAGCTATTGTTATAGGCAAAGCTCAATATGTAGATACAACTAAAAATGCGCTACAACCCATCATTATTACTGCCAACAAAATTGCTCAAAAACTAAATGAAACAGGGAAAGTAATTACCGTAATTGATAAAGAGGTGTTGGATCGTAGCATGGGAAAAGATCTTTCTCAATTATTAAACGAACAGGCAGGCTTAGTGATTAATGGCGCAAATAGCAACCCGGGAAAAGACAAATCTGTTTTTTTATGGGGTGCAAAAAATGGATATACATTGATATTGGTTGATGGTATACCTGTGTACGATGCCTCGGGTGTAACAAATGTATTTGACATGCGTATGTTACCTATAGATCAAATTGAACGCATTGAAATAGTAAAAGGCAGTCAATCTACATTATATGGAACAGATGCTATAGCCGGAGTAATTCATATCATTACGAAAAAGAATAGTAATAAACCCATTGATATGAATGGCATCTTATCTTATGGTAGCTACAATACTCTAAAAGGAAATATGAATGTAAGCGGAAAAAAATCAATAGTAGATTATGCTATTAATTACCAACGGTTGCATACAGATGGAATATCCGAAGCACTAGATACAACAGGGAAAGCTCATTATGATAAAGATGGATACTGGCAACAAGCTATACAAGCTAAATTGGGTGTGCATCTTACGCCTCAAGTGTCTATCAATCCGTTTTTTCAATACACACAATTCAATGGAAAGTTTGATGATTATAGATTGTTTACAGATAATGTAGATAATCGGTTTAAATCAAAACGTATTAGTGCTGGAGCAAAATTTCATTTTACAAATGAAAAATGGGATGTGGTAGGTATGTATAATTACCAACAATTTAAAAGAGAATATACCTATCCTCTTTTATTTGATAGTCGTTTTCAACATGCAGAAATATATACCAAATACTCCATTAACAATTATCTACAAATTTTAGCTGGAACTACTTTACAGCAATATCAATTTATAGATACGGCTGTAAAAAATCCACATTATTCTATTTATAGTGGTTATGTAAATGTTTTTTTCAAAGCTAAGAATGGATGGCATGTAGAATTAGGAGGTCGCTATAATCATCATTCAAAATATGGTAATACACTTACCTATAGTATTAACCCTTCTTATTATATAAAAGATGAACAACTGCGGTTATTCGTGAATGTTTCTTCAGGGTATAAAGCACCAAGCTTATACCAACTATATGGTTTATTTTCTGGAAATAGCAGTTTAAAACCTGAGCTATCAAAAACGATTGAAATAGGCTTTGATAAAGCATTGAAACATGATTTAATACAACTGCGAGCTGTTGGTTTTTATAGAAATATTAAAGATGTAATTGTTTATGATAATAATACATTTACGTATGCAAATTCGGATAAGCAACAAGATTATGGTATTGAAATGGAAACAAGTATAAAACCAATTACGCACTTGGATATAAAAATAAATTATACCTATGTTGATGGGGAGCTGCTTACAAAAAGTGTAAGCGGTAAGGATAGTTCTTTTGTTGGTTTGATACGAGTGCCCAAGCATACCATCAATATAAATATTTCGTATAAAATAAATAAGCAGTGGTACATAAATGCATCTGTGCAACGGATGAGTTCTAGAATAGATATTCGATCTGTTAAGCTTTTACCTTATAGCCTATGTAATATGTATACGTCATACACGTTTCTTAAGCATATAAAAGCATTTATAGATGTAAAAAATATTTTTAATACAAAATACACAGAAGTATATGGGTATGCTACTTTAGGAACAAATGCACAAGCTGGAATACAGTTTTCTTTGTAAATTTACGCATGGCGTTACCTAGAAAAAAATTGCGACAGATAACTGTTAATAATAAATCATATGGTTGGATAGCTTCTGGAAATGACGATCATAAACAATTAACCCCTGAGCATTTTAAAGTACTCAGGGGTTTTGTGTATAGCATCAGTGAGTGCTCTTAATATCTATAATACTCAGGTTTATAAGGCCCTTCTTTTGGAATGCTTAAATAAGAGCTTTGTTCAATACTAAGCTCTTCTAACTCAACGCCTACTTTTTTCAAATGTAAACGAGCTACTTTTTCGTCTAAATGTTTAGGTAACACATATACTTTATTTTCATATTTACTAGTGTTAGTCCACAATTCCAACTGAGCAAGGGTTTGATTGGTAAATGAATTACTCATTACAAAAGATGGATGTCCTGTGGCCACCCCTAAGTTTACCAAACGGCCTTCAGCCAGTATAATTACATCCTTTCCATCAATGGTATATTTATCTACTTGAGGTTTAATAACGTCTTTTGTTTTCCCGTATTGGGCATTTAACCAAGCCATGTCAATTTCTATATCAAAATGGCCAATGTTACATACAATGGCTTTGTCTTTCATCAATCGAAAATGTTTTTCAGTAATTACATCTCTACAACCTGTTGCCGTAACTATAATATCCGCTTCTTTTACAGCATCTATCATTTTTTTAACTTCATACCCTTCCATAGCCGCTTGTAAAGCACATATAGGATCAATTTCTGTTACAATAACCCTGGCACCTGCACCTCGTAAAGATTCGGCCGATCCTTTACCTACATCTCCAAAACCTGCTACTACAGCTACTTTTCCGGCAATCATAATATCTGTTCCTCTGCGTATAGCATCTACACAACTTTCTCTACAGCCATATTTATTATCAAATTTAGATTTAGTTACAGAGTCATTTATGTTGATTGCAGGCATGGGTAAAGTACCTTTTTGCATTCTTTCGTACAAACGGTGGACACCTGTGGTGGTTTCTTCTGAAAGACCTTTAATATGTTGAATTAATTCTGGATAATGATCAAAAACCATATTGGTTAAATCACCACCATCATCTAATATCATATTTAATGGCTTATCTGTACTACCAAAGAATAAGGTTTGCTCAATACACCAATTAAATTCTGTTTCATTCATACCTTTCCATGCAAATACAGGAATGCCCGCTTTAGCAATAGCGGCAGCGGCATGATCCTGTGTAGAGAAGATATTACAAGAGCTCCAACGTACTTCTGCACCTAATTCTATTAAAGTTTCAATTAGTACGGCTGTTTGAATGGTCATGTGTAAACAACCTGCAATACGGGCCCCTTTTAACGGTTTTTGTTTGCCATATTCTGCTCTTAAAGACATTAAGCCGGGCATTTCGGCTTCAGCTAAACTAATTTCTTTACGACCCCATTCTGCTAGGGAAAGATCTTTTACTTTATATGGAAGTTTTAAATCAATTTTTGATTTTGTGAATGTTGACATTACAATAAATTTTATGCAAAAGTAGTAAAGTATGATTAAATGGAAGGTTACTAAAAGAAGCGTATCATAACCTTTGCTTTAAGGTTTTTATTTGCTCGTTTTTCCAATTGGTGAAACTCTTATCTAATATGTGCTTTCGAGCTTCTGTAACCAAATGTAAATAGAAAGACAAATTATGAATACTAGCAATTTGTAATCCTAATAACTCCTTGGCTACAAATAAATGGCGTACATAAGCTTTGCTATAATATTGGCTTACTTCACAATCCAATCCTTCATCAATAACAGAGAAATCATTTTTCCATTTTTCATTTTTTATATTGATTACACCTTTGGTTGTAAAGAGCATTCCATTTCGTCCATTGCGAGTGGGCATTACACAATCAAACATGTCAACACCAAGTGCAATGCATTCTAAAATATTCCATGGAGTGCCTACACCCATAAGATATCTAGGTTTATCTGTAGGTAAATTTTCACAACATAGCGCGGCTATTTCATACATTACGTCTTCAGGTTCGCCTACACTTAAGCCGCCAATGGCATTTCCTACAGCATGTTGTGCGCTTATATATTCACAAGAAGCTTTTCGTAAATCTTTATGTACACCGCCTTGTACAATAGGAAAAAGGTTTTGAGTGTATTTATATCTATCAGGTGTTGCATTAAAATGGCTTATACATCTAGTTAACCAACGATGTGTTAGATCCATCGATTTTTTTATATACGTATATTCTGCTGTAGAAGCGGGGCATTCATCAAAAGCCATTATAATATCAGCACCAATACTGCGTTGTATGTCCATTACTTTTTCCGGAGTAAATAAATGTTTACTGCCATCGATATGTGATCTAAATAACACCCCTTCTTCTGTAATTTTTCGTTGTGTGGCTAAGGAGAAAACTTGATATCCACCACTATCGGTGAGTATAGGTTTATGCCAACCATTGAATTGATGTAATCCGCCAGCGGCTTCTAGTACATCCATTCCTGGTCTTAGGTATAAATGATAAGTATTACCTAAAATAATTTGTGCTTTTACATTTTGCTGCAATTGTTGTTGTGTAACGGCTTTTACACTACCTGCGGTACCTACGGGCATGAATATGGGTGTTTGTATTTGGCCATGGTCTGTTTGAATACTTCCTGCACGGGCATTGGATTTTATGTCATTATGTTGAAGTGTAAATTGTAGTGCGGGCATAGAAGCTAAAAATATATGGCGAAAATAAGTGATGCTATGATATTTTTGCCTGATGTTACATATTAATTGGAGTGATATTGTTTTATATTGTTTAGGTAGTATAGTGCTAATACAATTATTTTTTCATCTTTATTTTTTTCTTCGCTTAGCATACTACAAACCGCCGGTTAAAAAACAATCTCAACAACACCCTGTAAGTATCGTTATTTGTGCTCGTAATGAAGCAGAAAATTTAGCAAATAATCTTCCAGGAGTACTGGTGCAGCAATATGCGTCTACACATGAAGTTATTGTGATAAATGACAATTCCGTAGATGAATCAAAATATTTATTAGAAGCTTTTCAAAAAACGTTTAAACAACTTAATGTTGTTAATATTACACAAGAAGCTAAGTTAATACCGGGTAAAAATTACCCTTTATCAGTAGGTATTAAAACGGCTAAACATGAAATCGTACTGCTTACAGATGCCGATTGTGTACCACTTAGTGAGCACTGGATAAAAAAAATGCAAGATGCTTATGAGGGAGAAACGGAGATTGTTTTGGGTTATAGTCCGTATAAAAAAAATAAAAGTTTTTTAAATGCTATCATTCGTTTTGAAACCTTTCATACAGCATTACAATATTTATCTTATGCTTTAGCCAAATTGCCGTACATGGGCGTAGGAAGAAATTTGTCATATAAAAGGGATATTTTTTTTAGGCATAAGGGTTTTTCTTCTATTAATCATATTATGGGGGGAGATGATGGTTTGTTTATTTCTTTAGCTGCTAATAAAAATAATACATGTATTACAATTGATCCAGATACATTTGTACTATCTGAACCCAAACGTACTTGGAGTAGTTGGATGCAGCAAAAGCGCAGGCACTATGCCGTAGCTCGGTATTATAAGCCTATACATAAATTTTTGTTGATGTTGTATAGTAGCAGTCATTTTTTATTTTATCCATTAGCAATAGTGTCCTTATGTATAAGCCATTGGTCGGTCGTTCTCTTTTTAGTTGCATTTAAGTATATTATTCAAGGTTGGATTTATTACAGAACTATGAAAAAGCTTCAAGTAATTGATTTGTGGAAATGGTTTATACTACTTGATATGTGGTCATTTTTTTATTATCTTTTATTTACACCTGCGTTATGGAAAAAACCTCGTCGTCAGTGGACATAATTTTTAAATATTTTGGTGATTTTACGCAAAGCCAAATAGAGCAATGGAAGATGTTGATGCCCATTTATAAAGAATGGAATGAAAAAATTAATATTATTTCTCGAAAAGATATTGATAGTTTGTATGAAAAACATGTTTTACACTCTTTAAGTATTGCAGCTGTATTTAATTTTGAACCTGGAAGTAAAATTATTGATATTGGTACAGGTGGTGGATTTCCTGGAATGCCATTAGCTATATTTTTTCCTGAAGTTCAATTTCATTTAGTAGATAGTATTGCTAAAAAATTAAAAGTGGCGCAAGCTGTTGTTGATGTTTTGGAATTAAAAAATGTAACTGTTCAACATATTAGAGTAGAAAATATAAAAAATAAAAAATTCGATTATGCAATATCTCGAGCAGTGGCGCCATTAAAGGATTTATGGAAATGGTCGAAACCGTTGCTTTACAAAAGAGCAGACATGAAATACCCCAATGGATTAATTTGTTTAAAAGGAGGGGATCTTACAACAGAAATAGCAGAAAGTAATCTGAAGCCGCACCTAATCAACATTGATATTCTTTTTAAGGAAACCTATTTTAAAGAAAAATATTTACTACATATAGTACGGTAAATTTTAAATTAGAATATCTTCTAATTCTTTAAAACGCTCTTTGGCATTTTTATTCTCCCATAAAATGCTGTACACTGTTTCTACAATAGGTATATCTGCTAGTACTTTTTTATTAATGATGTAGATACATTTACTGGCATTATATCCTTCTGCAATCATATTCATTTCTAGTTGAGCAGTTTTAACAGAATGACCCTTGCCAATCATATTACCAAAAGTTCTATTTCGACTGTAAAGAGAATAGCAGGTAACAAGCAAATCCCCTAAATAAACGGAAGCTGCATAATTAGCTGACTTTCGATGTATACTGGTGTTTGTGGATTCATGAACCCCCACTTCAATATGTTGAATGCCTACTTTTCGAAGAAAACTTGCCATTTCATCTGCAGCATTTGCAATCAGTACACTAAAAAAATTATCTCCATATTCCAGGCCATGTGCTATTCCTGCACCTAACGCATAAATATTTTTCAGTATAGCAGCATATTGCACTCCATAAACATCTGTATTGATAATAGTATTAGAGTACGGTGTTTGAAAATAAGAAGCAATTTTTTTGGTATTTTTTTCATCAATACCAGAAATAGTTAAATAGGAAAGCTTTTCTGTAGCCACTTCTTCTGCATGGCAAGGTCCCATGATGGTGAAATAATCGTTTAGTGGGTGGTTATAATGTTCCTTTAGGTAATCGTTTAATAATGAATTATGTTCCGGTAACATGCCTTTAACAGAAGAGATAATTTTTTTTCCTTTTAGTATATGAGGTTGTAATAGTTGGAGGGCATCGATTATATACGCTGCAGGAATAGCTATGATAATGGTGTCTACAGATTGAACCAATTGATTGATATCATTGGTGAGTTTCAGACGGGCTGTATTAAAATAAACGGAGCTTAAATAATTGGGATTATGGTGTCGGGTAATTAAATGTTGTATGCTTTTTTCATTTCTAAACCACCAGTGTATTGTAATATTATTATCGGTAAGTATTTTAGCCAACGCTGTGGCCCAACTACCACTGCCTATTATTCCAAATTTCATCTTACATTAATTGTTGTTTATAAAATGACCTATTTATCTTCCTCTTCAAATAACTTATCTTTTGCTACTACTTTTACTTTAATCCCGTCTTTCAATTTTTTATTGATCACATTGTATGGGCCTGTAATTACTTCATCTCCTTCCTTTAAGCCATTGGTAATTTCTATAGAATTCATATCCTGAATGGATGTTTTAACAATCACGGATTTTACTGTTTGATCTTTTTGTAATACAAATACAACCTCATGCATTTCATCAATGTGAGATTCTTTTTCATTCTCCTTTTTTGTTCTATTTATTTGAGAAGTTTGATCTGTTTTATCAAGAGTTGTAACGGCATTAAGTGGAACAGATAGAACATTGTTATGAGTAGTAGTATAGATATCCACAGAAGCATTCATTCCCGGCCTAAATGGAAATACATGCTTGGATGAATTAGATATCAGATCTTGATATGAACTAGGTAGTAATCGTATATTAACTAAATAGTTTGTTACTTCGCTAGTAGAAGAGGTGGTAATAGTATTATTGTTCGCTGCTGTGTTGCTGGATGCGATTTTTGTAACAACACCCAAAAACTTCCTGTTATTGTAGGCGTCTATAGATACCCTTGCAGAATCACCCAAATGAACTTTTGTAATATCATTTTCTCCTACTTCAACCCTCACTTCCATAAGATTCATGTCGGCGATACGCATTATTTCTGTTCCTGCCATTTGAGCTGTTCCTACCACTTTTTCACCTTTTTTCACAGATAAAGAAGAAACAATTCCTGTCATAGGTGATATAATAGTTGCCCTTGATAGATCTTTGTTGGCTCTAGATAACATTGCTGTAGCGCTCGAAACTCCGGCTTGCCCACTACGAATATTTTGTTGAGCCGCATTGTAGTCTGACAAGGCTGTTTTATAGGTGTTGTCGGCTTGTTCAAATTCTACTTTAGAGATAACTTTATCATCTAACAACGTTTTTTGTCTGTCATAATTCGTTTTAGCTTGATCTAGCCTAGCTTTGAATGCCTCCAGCGTAGCTCAGCTATTATCTACGCCGGCTTGAATTTTATTTACTTCGGCAGCGGCTTGTTCACGTTGTGTATTGTAGATATCTGCGTAAATGCGTGCTAGAACTTGTCCTTTTCTAATGCTATCCCCTTCTTGTACATTTAGTTGTGTAACTTCTCCTGAAATATCTGAACTTATTTTTACTTCTATTTCTGGAAATACTTTTCCATTGGCGCTTACTATTTCTGTAATATTTTTAGGAACTACTTTTTCACTGGTTACTTTAATTTCATTATTCTTACCAAAAAGGCTCATTTTTTGGAGCAGTAATAAGATTATAATTACACCTATTAAGCTTCCTATAATCCAGATAAGCTTTTTATTCATATGACTTGTTTTAATAATATATTTTCAATAAAAATTATACTTTAATATCTTGAATTACAGAAGGCAAGGATGCTCTTACAGCATCGGGCAAAAATTTGTTAGCATTTCCTCCATTACGAATAATATCTCTCACTAATGTTGAAGCAACAGAGGTATATTGGGGTAAACAAGTGAGGAAAATAGTTTCAATACCACTGTCTAGGCTACGGTTCATATCAGCAATAGATTTTTCATATTCAAAATCACTTACATAACGAATACCTCTTAAAATATATTGTGCTCCAACTTGTTTACAACAATCAACGGTCAAACCTTCATATACAATAGCACCAACCTTTGGTTGATTTATGTAAATATCTTTTATCCATTTAAGCCGCTGTTGATGGCTAAACATCGATATTTTGTTATTGTTATTCCCTATACCTATAATTAATGTGTCAAATAAATGTAAGGAACGGTTAATGATATCAACATGTCCTAATGTTATGGGGTCAAAAGTTCCAGGGAAGAGACAAGTTCGTTGCATAGCTTTATGTTCGAGCCTAGTAAATATCAGGTTATTTAATGGTTGATTATTACTGAAATCGAAGGGACAAATATAAATTTGATTATCTAAAAAGTATATTTTAAATTCAAAAGTCTTTTTTTAAAGCTTTTTACTTACCTTTGCAGCGTTAAATATTTTAAACCTATGAAAAAACCATTCTTGTTTTTTACAAGTCTCATTCTCTTATCTTACACATTCTTTTCCTTTTCATATAAGGAAACCCATAAATTGAACAAAAAGAAATATGTACAATCTGATTTGGTAGGTAGATGGGTAGGAAAGTTTTCTACATCACCTTTTAGTACACCTCATATTGACCAATGTTGGGAATTGACTAAAGACAATAAAATAATAGTCTATAGTGTAGCTAATGCTCCTAAACAATTGTATGATTATGAGGGCTCTTGGGTACTTAATGGTAATATCTTTAAAGCTACATTTGTTAAAAGAACCGACCCAAGTCGTATATACACAGATTCAGCAATGCTTGTCAACAACTATACAGCCATGCTGGGAACCGAGGGTTTACATGTTAATGCTTCAGGCACAGGTAATTTTTTTATGGAAAAACAATAATAGGGGCTTTTCTATTACTTTTTCTATCTTTGTGCCCCTCTATGGCTAGAATATGCATTAATAAGGGTGTTATTATATTGTTGATGAGCTTGTCAGCTTGCTCTCAGTTGAGTAAAGTACAACGAAGCAAAGACTATGAATATAAGTTGAGTGTAGCAGAAAATTACTTTGCCAAGAAGAAGTATGGTAAGGCTCAGGAGCTTTTCGAAGAAATCTTGCCGGTATTCAAAAATACTACTCAGTATGAGGATATTTATTATAAATATGCTTATTGTTTTTACAACACAGAGGATTACATGAATGCAGAAAATTTGTTTAAAACCTTTGTTGAAATGTTTCCTGCTAGTAAAAAAGCAGAAGAAGTAGAATATATGAGGGCTTATGCGTATTATAAGCAATCACCTAGAATAGAATTGGAACAAACAAATACCATAAAGACAATTGCATTAATGCAGGCGTTTATTAATACACATTCAAACTCAGCAAGAGTAGCTGAAGCTACACAAATTATAGATATATGTAGAAATAAGTTGGAAGAGAAGGAATATAAAGCAGCTATTTTGTATTTTAATTTGGGTAGATATAAAGCAGCAGCAGTAACATTAAACAACTTAGTTGTTGATTTTCCCGATTCCCCTAAAGGACAAGAGTATAAATTATTGGTTATAAAGGCATATTATGAATATGCTCAAAACAGTATTATGGAGAGGCAAATAGAGCGCTATAATCAAGTGCTAACAGAGTGTGGCGATTTTGAAGAACATTTTGCTACTAGCACATTTGTTGAAGAAGTTAAACAATTACGTAACAAGGCACAAAACAACATAAATAATTTACAAAATGAGCAAACTAAGAAAGCAACAGGCGTCTAATAACACCAGTAATGTTGCTGAGACAAAAAATTTATCTCAAATAAAGGCCGTAACAGGTAATTTGTATGAGTCTATAGCCATCATAGCTAAAAGATCTAATCAAATTAATATTTCCATTAAAGAAGAGTTACACGATAAACTAGAGGAATTTGCTGTACACTCTGATAATTTAGAAGAAATACTTGAGAATAAAGAACAAATAGAAATATCCAAAGCTTACGAACGTATGCCCAATCCATCTTTGATAGCTACACAAGAATTTTTAGAGGGTAAAGTCTATTATCGTAAAAACGACACGGATTTGTTTGAGTAGTGAATCTATAAAATGATCAACTTATCCTTTAAATACATGTTCATTTAATCTTTAAAATTTTACTATATATCTTTTTTTAAAAATGGCAGCATATAACTGCCATTTTTTATTTTACCTTGCGTATAATTAGTATTCTGTGAGTAATAAAAAACTTTTAATTGGTATAACAGGTAGCATCGCAGCATATAAAATTATAGGGCTTGTGAGATTATTGCGTAAACAGGGAGTAGAAGTAAGGGTGATTATGACTCCTACCGCAAAAGAATTTGTTTCACCTATTGTGTTATCAACACTATCTAACCACGCTGTATTATGTGAATTAACGAATGAAAATGAATGGACCAACCATGTACAGTTAGGCCGATGGGCTGATATCATGCTGATTGCTCCACTTAGTTGCAATACATTAGCTAAAATGGCACAGGGCATTTGTGATAATTTATTGTTGGCTACCTATTTATCGGCCACTTGTCCTGTAATGGTTGCCCCTGCAATGGATGAAGATATGTGGAAACATCCTTCTACAAAAAAAAATATAAATATTCTTCTAGAACACAATGTATCTGTAATACCTGTACAACATGGTGATTTGGCGAGTGGGTTGATTGGGGAAGGACGTATGGCCGAGCCTGAAGCATTGTTACAACATATACTAATAGTATTGGAGAATAATAATGATTTGGTAAGCAAAAAAGTATTAATAACGGCAGGGCCAACCTATGAATCAATAGATCCTGTACGATTTATAGGAAATTGGTCTAGCGGCAAAATGGGTGTAGCGTTAGCTGAAACATTTGCATCTAGGGGTGCAGTAGTTACACTAGTACTTGGACCTTCTTGTATAAAACCCAAACACCACAATATCAATGTTATACCCGTGCAAACAGCTGAAGAAAT
Source organism: uncultured Chitinophagaceae bacterium (assembly GCA_964454275.1). Lineage (GTDB taxonomy): Bacteria > Bacteroidota > Bacteroidia > Chitinophagales > Chitinophagaceae > CAYVXB01. The sequence goes on from CAYVXB010000003.1 coordinate 15,924, forward strand.
GTTTAATGCCACTAAAGATATTTTCCCTGCAAAAGATATTGTTGTAATGGCAGCAGCAGTTGCTGATTTTACACCAATAGCAGTTGCTGAACAAAAGATTAAAAAAACAAACACAGAAACGTATACTATTCAGTTAAAAAAAACAACAGATATATTGGCTTATTGTGGAGAACATAAAAAAGCACATCAGTGCATTGTGGGGTTTGCTTTAGAAACAGAATATCCTAAAGAAAATGCACAAAAAAAATTACAAAATAAAAATGCGGATTTTATAATTTTAAACTCTTTACAAGACTCCGGTGCTGGCTTTGAGCATGATACGAATAAGGTACATATTTTTGCTAAAAATGGAAGGGAGTGGGCTATTGATTTAGCACCAAAAGCAATAATTGCGAAAAGCATCATAGACATCATTACACAATATTATGTGGATAAGAAATAGCCTTTTTCTTTTAATATCAACTATAGTATTTGCTAAAGCTGTTTCCGCACAAGAGCTGCAAGCTAAAGTAACGGTATTGGCTAATCGTATTTACAATACTACTGATAGGAGCATGTTTCAAACCCTTCAAACAGCATTAACTAATTTTTTAAATAATCGTCGTTGGACAGGGGATTCTTATGCTCCATCAGAAAAAATTATTTGTACTTTTTTAATTAACCTTGATGAACAGGTTGATCAAAATACATTTAAAGCCAGCTTAACTGTACAAGCAGCCCGACCAGTGTACAATGCCAGCTATGTATCACCCATTATAAATTTTAGAGATAAAGATTTTACCTTTCGATATATTCAATTCCAAAACGTTGATTTTAACGAAAATAGAATACAAGGAACAGACCCATTGGTAGCTAATTTAACAGCCGTTTTAGCTTATTATGTTTACATAATATTAGGAATGGATTACGATTCATTTGGTATTAAAAATGGGGTGCCTTTTTTTATAAAAGCTCAAAATATTGTAAACAATGCGCCAGAAACCAATGATTTATCTGGTTGGAGAGCTTTTGATGGATTACGCAATAGATACTGGCTGGCTGATAATTTAACCAATAATCGTTATAACTTAATGCATGATGTATTTTATACGTATTTTAGAAAAGGGTTAGATAAAATGTATGAAAATGAAAACGATGCTCGAGAACAAATTTTACAAGCGTTTAACTATTTGAATAACATAAATATTGAAAGTCCAAACAGTATGATTGTTCAATTTTTTATACAAAATAGAAAATCAGAATTTGTTCAGGTATTTAAAAATGCTACACCCCAACAAAAACAACAAGCAATTGATTTATTGCAAAGAATTGATGTATCTAATGCAGCTGCATATAAGCAAGAATTAAAATGAAAACGTATACAACGATACTCGTTATATTATATTGTAGTAGTTGTACATCTCAAAAAAATAAACCATCTGCAACAATACCCTTTGATAGTATGAAGGTTATTGTATGGGATTTGTTTAAAGCAGATGCGTATGTAGAAAAGTATATTCCGAAAGATTCTGTACAATATGCTAAACAAAAATCCATAGAACTATACGAAACAATTTTTCTAATACATAAAATAGATAAAAAGGATTTTTATAAAAGTTGTGCATATTACCTAGCAAATCCGAGTAAGCATAAAACCTTGCTGGATTCTATTATTTCAATGGCTAATAGTAAAGCAGATACGGTTACAATCAATAATAATAGTATGAAAAAAGATAGCACACATACGATTATAAAAAATATAATCACTAATAAAAAAGATAGTGCCGTTATTAAAAAGGCAGTAATAAATATCTTTTCTAAATTCAATATGAAAGAATTAAGGATTAAAAATTAATTTTATTTTTTATATAATATGAATAAGGTTTTCAAAGATGCAGATAGTGCAATACAAGATATAGCAGATAACGCAACCCTTATGCTTGGAGGATTTGGGCTTTGCGGTATTCCAGAAAAGCGCATTGCGGCACTAGTAAAAAAAGGAGTTAAAAACCTTACTTGTATTTCTAATAATGCTGGCGTAGATAATTTTGGGTTAGGATTACTTTTAAAAACTAGACAAATAAAAAAAATGTTCAGTAGCTATGTAGGTGAAAATGATGAATTTGAACGTCAATTATTAAATGGGGAATTAGAGGTAGAATTGATTCCACAAGGTACATTAGCCACTCGTATACAAATGGCTGCAATGGGTATACCTGCCTTTTTTACACCAGCAGGCTATGGAACAGAAGTGGCAAACAATAAAGAATTAAGAGCGTTTAATGGTAAAATGCATTTAATGGAAATGGCTTTGCATGCAGATTTTGCAATTGTAAAAGCATGGAAAGGAGATACATATGGAAATCTAATATTTAGAAAAACAACAAAAAACTTTTCAACGTCTATGGCTAAAGCAGGTCATATAACGATTGCTGAAGTAGAGGAATTAGTGCAACCTGGCGAATTAGATCCTGATGCTATTGATGTAGCTGGAATATACGTCCATCGTATATTTCAAGGCAATAATTATGAAAAAAGAATTGAGCGAAAAACCATTAGAAAAAATTAAAAATTGCTTATTGAATGAATAAATTTCTCCACTATAAAAATCAATTAAACCATGTATTTTAAACGTATCATTTTTGTTAGCGTAGCTATTGCCTTTTTAGCTTCCTGTAAACAAAAAAATAACAATCTTGATTTTTTATCGTCCAACCTTGATACAACAGTAAAGCCTGCTGACGATTTCTTTGCTTATGCTAATGGTGGGTGGATTAAAAACAATCTTATTCCAAACGAAGAGAGCAGTTGGGGTATTGCTAATTTAGTAGAGGAAGAAAATCGTAGCCGATTAAAAGAAATTAATGAAAAAGCAGCAATTCAAAAAAACGAGAAAGGAAGTACGCAACAAAAAATTGGTGATTTTTGGTCAACAGCTATGGATAGCGCTGCTATTGAAAAGCAAGGCTTACAGCCATTAAAACCTTACTTAGATCAAATTAATAATATTAAAGATAAAGCTTCGTTAGTGGCTACTATTGCAGCATTAGATAAAATCGGCGTAAGTACTATATTGGATATGGGAGTTGTTCAAGACGATAAAAATAGTGAAGCAATGATATTACGATTCTCTCAATCTGGGTTATACTTGCCAGAAAGAGAATATTATTTGAAAGCGGATACTACATCTATTAAAATAAAAGACGCTTATTTACAACTCATTACCCAATTCTTAACAATGAGTGGCATTAATGAAGCGGTTGCAAAACAAGCAGCAGATCATATCTTGCTCATGGAAACAGGTATTGCTAAAGTACATCGCAAGCTGGAAGATTTACGAGATCCATATCATAACTATAATAAAATAGCTGCTACTGCATTCTATAAACTTACTCCTTCTTTACAAATAGAACAATACCTTACTACAATAGGTGTACCTAAAGTAGATTCAGTAATTGTTGGGCAGCCAGAATATTATACTGCTTTAGAAAAACTATTACAATCACCTAATATAGAAGATTGGAAAATGCTATTACGGTTTAGATTAACAGATGCTTTTTCAGGAGCATTGCCCAATATATATGGTGAAGAAGCATTTAAATTTACTCAATTACTTTCTGGTGCTAAAGAGCGTAAGCCAAGATGGAAGAGAGTATTAAGAATAGAAGAAAGTATAATGGGCGAATTATTGGGGCAATTATTTGTAAAAGAATATTTCAGTGAAAAAGCTAAAAAAAGATATGATGATTTAGTAGAAAATATACGTACTGCATATAAAGAAAGAATAGAAAAATTAACTTGGATGAGTGATAGTACCAAACAAAAAGCATTACATAAATTAGCTGCTATTAAAAAGAAAGTAGGATATCCCAATAAATGGAAAGATTTTTCTGCATTACAAATAGAGAATGATAGTTATATAGCTAATATTATTAGAGCTCATCAATTTTGGACAAAATATCAATTGAATAAATTAGGTAAACCTGTAGATAGGTCAGAATGGAACATAAATTTGAGTCCTCAAACCTACAATGCTTATTACGAACCATCCAATAATGAAATTGTATTACCGGCTGGTATTTTTACTGTTCCAGGCTATTTAGATGAAGAATTGGACGATGCTTTAGTATATGGTTATGCCGGTGCATCAACCATTGGCCATGAAATAACACATGGCTTTGATGATCAGGGAAGACAATATGATGAAAAAGGAAATTTAAGAAATTGGTGGACTGTAAAAGATGAACAAGAATTTAATAAACGTGCTGATGTAATAGTAAAACAATTTAATGAATATGTAGTAGTAGATACCTTTAAAATAAATGGTAAAAATACCTTAGGTGAAAATATTGCAGATCTCGGTGGATTATTAATAGGCTGGGATGCTTTCGTTAAAACAGAGCAATATAAAAAGAATGAAAAAGTTGCCGGACTTACGCCAGCACAACGCTTTTTTTTAGGCTATGCATTAGGCTGGCTATATAATGAAAGAAAAGAATCATTACGTAATCAAGTATTAACAGACGAGCATTCTCCAGCCAAATTTAGAGTAAATGGCCCGTTTGTAAACGTAGATGCTTTTTATACAGTCTTTAATGTTAAACCCGGAAATAAAATGTATAAACCAGATAGTTTAAAAGTAAAAATATGGTAGATGTAATTTTAAGTTATGAATTAATAACCGATTAAAAATTATGGCACTCGATAAATATGGGATAGCTAAACGCATAGCACAAGAACTACAAGATGGAATGTATGTAAATCTTGGAATAGGTATTCCCACTCTAGTGGCTAACTATATTCCAAAAGCAATAAAAATATTTTTACAAAGTGAGAATGGAATATTAGGT
>CAYVXB010000003.1:20762-25989 GCA_964454275.1 uncultured Chitinophagaceae bacterium
CTGTAGAAAGCGAAGTCGACGCTGATTTAATTAACGCAGGAAAAGAAACGGTTACTGTATTGCCAGGAGCTGTATTTTTTGATAGCGCAGAAAGTTTTGGTATGATACGAGCAGGAAAAATAAACCTCACTGTATTAGGTGCCATGGAGGTAAGCGAACAAGGTGATATTGCCAATTGGAAAATTCCAGGCAAAATGGTAAAAGGTATGGGAGGTGCTATGGATTTAGTAGCTAGTGCTAAAAATATTATTGTAGCTATGATGCATACCAACCCAAAAGGAGAATCAAAATTATTGCCTAAATGCACATTGCCTTTAACAGGTATTGGCTGTGTAAAAAAAGTAGTAACCGATTTAGCCGTTTTAGATGTTACTCCACAAGGCTTTAAACTGCTAGAACGTGCACCAGGAGTAAGTGTGGAAGAAATAAAAAGTAAAACCTTGGGTAAATTGATTGTAGAAGGAAATATTCCTGAAATGAAAATATAGAATAAGGAATTACGAATTATGAATTATGTCTGTTGTGGTGAAGAAATAATTTCTGCTAATCAACCCTTAATTATATCAAATAGGGATGGTTTGTTTGAAACCATGCGATGTATTAATAATATTGTTCCTCTCGCATCGTATCATTTTGAGCGATTATTTTCAGGATTGAAAATGTTATTTTCTGAAATTCCCCCTTACTACACAGTGGAATATTTTACTAAAAAAATGAATGCATTATGTATTCAAAATAAACATAATCTGGCTCGTGTTCGTTTAACAATGTATAAAGATGATAATATCAATAGGCTAAATTATAGTATAGAAACCCGGCCTTTGCAAAATAAAAAATGGGAATTGAATGATAATGGCTTGGTTATAGGAATATATGATAAAGTGAAAAAAAATACCGATGCATTATCCAATCAAAAAACAAACAGTCGATTGCCATATGTTTATGCGGCAGATTATGCAAAACAAAAGCACTGGAATGATGCCGTCGTACTAAACACGAATGATAGGGTAGTGGATACTTCCATTGCCAATATTTTTATTATAAAAGATAATAAAATATATACACCATCTTTATCTGAAGGCTGTATTGCAGGCGTAGTGCGGCGTTATATTATAGAACAACTATCCACCATATTTTCCATAGTTGAAAAACCTTTAACCATGCAAGATTTAGAACAAGCAGATGAAATATTTCTTACCAATGCCATACGGGGAATACAGTGGGTACATTCTTTCAACAATAAACAATATACCCATACAATAACAAAAAGCATTTTTAACGAACTATTAAAAAAGATGCCATCCTATTCTTGAATTGTACCAAAAACACTAGGGTGGCATACCGTCTTTTCTACTTTTTTATGGATATTAAGACTGACTTTTTATCGGATCTCTATGATACAACATTAATATAAAATGGCCTGCAGAATCCCCTGATTTAAATTCATCTACTGTTACGCTAAATTCGTATTGCTCATATTCAGTGGGTTGTATTTTAAGCTCCGGACTTCCACCAGTATATTCGTTTACAAAAATCCACTCACCATTCGAGCTGTTTTTCTTATAAACAGTAACTTTTATTTTATTAATTCTTCTATCCCCTGTAACAAATAATGTGTAATCAAATGATGGATCAAGATATCTCCATGAAACTTTTTTCCTGTTCCCTACCAATAAATCCATCGTAACGTGAACAATTTCTTGGCTTTTTTGATCTTCCAGATCAATAATCTTTTTATGAGTTTTTTCCATAATATCTTGCATGGTTGTAGGAGATTGGGAAAAAGTTTTGCTGTTGAATGTGAAACAAAAGATTATCAGTGTTGTAAATAGTAATTTCTTTTTCATGGTGGTTAAATTTAAGAGTGAAAAATAATTTGATAATTGATTTTATCTTTAATGATTTCTTTTTTATACTCTAAACACTTGGAGGTGTACAAATACAATGCCATAGATATAGCTCATACTACATATCCATTATAATTATAAAGTAAGTATTAAAAATAGTGAAACAAGCAATTAATATATTTTGGTTTCGTCGTGATCTTCGTTTACATGACAATGCGGCCTTATACCATGCGCTTCAATCCAATTATCCGGTAATACCTATATTTATTTTTGATAAAAATATTTTAAATCAATTAGAAGATAAAAAAGATCAGCGTATTACGTTTATTAATAATGCATTGCAAGATATACAACGAGCGCTTATCAAAATAGAAAGTACTCTAGAAGTTTACTATGGCTATCCTCTAGACATATTTCAGCAGTTATTTCAGCAGTATACTATTCAAGCACTGTATACTAACCATGATTATGAACCTTATGCTATACAACGAGATGATGCAATAAAAGACTTATTACAACAACACTCCATACCCTTTTATACGTATAAAGACCAAGTTATTTTTGAAAAAGATGAAATAGTAAAAGACGATAAAACACCTTATACTGTTTTTACCCCTTACAGTAAACGATGGAAAGCTAGGCTGAATGAGTTTTATAAACAATCCTATCCTACAGAGAAATATTTTAATTGCTTTTATAAGCAACTTCCTCTAGATATACCGACAATACAACAAATTGGTTTTTATCCTTCAGAAAAAATATTCCCATCAAAAAAATATAAGGAAGATATTATTGCCCAGTATACTCAACATAGAGATTTTCCTGCTGTTCAAGGCACTAGTCGGTTAAGTGTGCATTTGCGATTTGGAACGACTAGTATTCGACAATTAGTTCAAAAAGTAGTATCCTTAAATGAAACGTTTTTAAATGAATTAATATGGCGAGAGTTTTATCAAATGATTCTATATCATTTTCCACGAGTGGGTCAAGGCAAAGCATTTAAGCCGGCTTATGATCATATACAATGGGTCAATAATGAAGCACATTTTAAAAAATGGTGCAATGGTCAAACTGGCTACCCTATTGTAGATGCAGGTATGCGAGAATTAAATGCAACAGGATTTATGCATAATCGAGTACGTATGATTACCGCATCTTTTCTATGCAAACATTTATTAATTGATTGGAGATGGGGAGAGGCTTATTTTGCCCAACAATTGTTAGATTATGATTTAGCAGCTAATAATGGAGGTTGGCAATGGGCTTCTGGAAGTGGTTGTGACGCAGCTCCATACTTTCGCATTTTTAATCCCACATTACAAACACAAAAATTTGATAAAGATTTTACATATATACGAAAGTGGATTCCTGAACTAGATGAATTAACGTATCCGAAACCTATAGTTAATCATGAAGTAGCTCGTAAAAGAGCATTAGATATTTATACCAAGGCATTAAAAAAAATATAGTATTATTTTATGCAACAAACCATACATGCAGAATTAAATTTTAGACCAGAATCTGTAACAGATCCTTTTATTATTGCTAGTGAGCAGGGAGCGGTTTAGTATTAATTAACAATACCGCTTTATGAAATGTACAAAGCGCATCTTGTCTTATAGCTTTTCCATCATATCTATTAAGGGTGTTTGACTCATATCATTCTAGAATTATTTTGACAAACAAATACATTATTTGGGGTGTTGGGTAATATATAATGTTTCATTACCTCAATAGCTTTTTTCCCTTCATTACCCAAATCAATAGAATAATCATTAACATATAAATCAATATGCTGGCGCATTACAGCCTCTTCCATAGCTTGTGCATGTTCTATAATAAACGGAGATAGTTTTGGATAGTTTTGGAATGCATATTGTATACTTTCTTTTATTAATGCATCTAACGTTCGTTGTATGTTTAATGGAATAGAGCGTTTAATAGCAATACCTCCTAGGGGGATGGGTAATTGCATTTTATTTTCCCAAAATTCACCTAAGTCTAGAATTTTTACTAATCCTTTTTGTTGATAGGTAAATCGATTTTCATGAATAATAACGCCTAATTTTTTCTCATCAATAGAAGCATTCAAAACAAAATCTTCTATCTCATCGTATCGTAAAAATAGTTTATTTTTTATATTGGGAAAAGCAATTGAAAACAACATATGTGCAGTTGTATGCTTTCCAGGAATGGCTATGGTAGCATTATCTAGAGCTTCTAATGGTAAAGCATGTTTAGCAACAAGCAATGGTCCAACGCCTTTACCTAAAGCGCTTCCACTATTGCATAAAATATAATTTTTATATACTTCAAAATAAGCGGCATAACTTAATTTTGTAACATCTAACTTGCTTTGTAAGGCGTATTCATTAAGGGTTTCAACGTCTTCTATATACGTTTCAAAATGAATGCCTTTGGTATCTATTTTTTTATTTACCAATGCATCGAATATAAAAGTGTCGTTTGGACAAGGACTAAAGCCAAGGGATAGTTTCATAATTATAGTCGTTCAATACCATCCATTAATAGTACATTCAATTTTTGTATAGCCTCTTTCATTTTCCATTTTGTTTTATCTCGCACACCAACCATATTCGAAATACTGCGTATTTGCACAAAAGGAATTTTTTGTTGCAAACAAACATAATGAAACGCAGCGCCTTCCATAGTTTCCACATCCGCATTATATTTTTTTTTATAGTGGGCTATTCGTTTTGGTTGTGTAGTAATTTCATTTACGCTAATACCTATTACTCGTGGTAAATTAAATGTATCCATTATGTTTTTATGAACATTGATTAATCCTTTATTGTTAAATGGATAATCATTCGCATGGCACAAATTCAAATCAAATACATCTTTAAATGTATTATTTTCTATTGCCCCCATATCTGCAAAAAAATCTTTTTCTATGAGCACCACATCTCCTGAATTATATTTATTGGTTAAGCTGCCTGCAATACCAGCTTGTATAATAAGATCTGGTTTTGTATTTTGTATATATTTTGTAAGATGATATGTGGTAAAAGTCAATCCTATACCTGCTATAAGTACATCTATATTTTTTTCTTTTGTATGATGTTGATCGCAATAATGGATAGTGGGAGCTATTTCTTTGTCTGTTGCAGCTATTAATAAAATATGGTTCATTTTTATTGTATAAGGGGCGTAATGCAAACTATCATTAAAAAATGTATAGCTTCGCCCATCAATAATATAAAATTTCATTTCAATGATGAAATATACTCAACATAATTTACAAAAAGTAGAAAAAATCCTACAAGAGTCAGGTTATATTATACGATACGAAAGAGGTAATTTTCAAAGTGGCTATTGTATTTTGGAACAAAAAAAAGTAATAATTCTAAACAAATTTT
>CAYVXB010000003.1:25999-31609 GCA_964454275.1 uncultured Chitinophagaceae bacterium
CATTCTGTCTGAATTATTACCACAGTTATCTATCGACCCATTATTATTGAGTTCAGAAGCATTGCATACATTTAAAGCGTTGATCAAATAAATGCAAACTTCTTTGCACATAACATTTTTAGGAACGGGTACCAGTAGTGGTATTCCTATGATTGCTTGTAATTGTGCTGTTTGTACCTCTATTCATGCAAAAGATAAGCGATTGAGAAGCAGCATATTAGTACAATCGGGCGATACAACTATTGTGATAGACACTACTCCCGATTTTAGATATCAAATGTTGCGCGTTAATGTAAAACATTTAGACGCTGTTGTATTTACACATCCACACAAAGATCATACAGCAGGCTTTGATGATATAAGAGCATTTAATTTTTTTGAAAAAAAAGCCATGCCTGTTTACGCAAATGCATTAACAGCTAGTGCTTTAAAGCAAGAATTTGCATATGTATTTGCAGAGCATAAATACCCGGGCATACCAGAAGTCAATATGCATATCATTGACACTACACCGTTTACCATAAACGACTTAGTACTACAACCCATATTGGTGTGGCATCATCAAATGCCTGTATATGGATATAGAATAGGTGATTTTACTTACATTACCGATGCTAATAAAATTGATGCTGCCGAAAAGGAAAAAATAAAAGGTAGCAAAACACTGGTTGTTAATGCACTTAGACAAGAAAGCCACCTCTCACATTTTACGTTACAGGAAGCTATAACATTGGTAGAAGAACTACACATTCCACAAGCATACTGTACACATATCAGCCATCAATTAGGCTTACACCATTCTGTAAATAAGATATTGCCTGATCACATTCAGTTAGCGTACGATGGGCTAAAAATTAAATGCTGAGCCTCCTAGTTTATTGATTATCAATAACAAACTTAATATCAAATTAATTTTTTTTTAATTTAATATTAATATATAGATTTGCATCACCAATCCGATCCCTTTGTAAAAAATATATAAAGCTTTCCTGTGAAATGTTGTTAGGGTTGAAAGGCCGTTGTTAATCTTTTGGCTAACATTTGACGCAAATAGTTGATTATTCTTGCGAATAGTTTAATTTTTTGATGATGATGGGTTTCCAATATCCTAATAAAAGCCAACATGATGTATTTAATTATAGCATACGGGTAGTTTTTTTGAAAAGTTGTTGGTTGTTCTAATGAATTATTTTTTTTATTGAAATTTAATTTTTTCTATTACTATGGTAAAAAATACTAAACAGTTATTTTCAGCTATTATTGTACTAACCCTCGGTATTGTGGCATGCCAAAAACAAGGGGATGTACAAACACAGCCAAAACCAAAACTCACAAGCGCTACTATTGCAAGGATGCCGAACGAAACACGTTGTCGTATTCCTTTAAGTACGGCTATTGATTTTACAAAGAGATGGAGGGAAACCAAAAAAGAAGGAGATTTAATAGGGGTAGAAATTCCTATAGAGGGATTGAGAGATATATTAAATAGCAGTGCAGAGAGTGGCCAAGAGTTAGAAGGCGTTAGAGTATATTTAGGCAAAACACCCGAAGGCCAAATAAAATTAGTATATGTTGGTATGGCTAAAGGAACAAGACAGGATGTACTTTATAGTATTGAACCTAATACAGGGAGTAGATCTGATGCTACGCAAGGTCAAGGTATTCCGCTTCTAACAGCACCCACCAAACTCAGTGCATTAAATAGTGCCGTTGTAAACTAATTTTAAAATACTAAAATAATTTGGAGCATTATTTTCTTAGATATCCTTAAAACTATATGAATAACCTACAAATATTGATTTATTATATAGCAACATATATTATGTTGGTGCCGCTTTGTCCGGCCCTGTATAAGTACAATAAGATACCGCCTGTATTAAAATTTGGTTCTTGGTATATGATTGTTGTCACCATTAAACAGTTATTGATAAACATCTCATCATATCAAGGAAAAAATATTTTCCCACCATTTCATATAGGTAATGTATTGGAGGCCTCTGCTTTATTGCTGCTATTTAGAGAAATATTTAGAAAATATGATGAGGCAAAAGGTATCTATGTATATAGAAAAATTTTTATTGTACTGATTGCGTTGTTTGTGTTGTTTAGTGTTACCAACGCTGTATGTTGGCAACCAGTTACGGAATATCCAACGTATACTCGTACTGTTTTAAGTATAATGGTTGTGCTATTTAGTGTCGGATATTATGTAAGAATAATAAAAAGCGCTACTAAGCATTATTATTTACTTGGTATGTCTGAAGCTATTTCGGATGACGACGATATAGATGTCCCTGCTTTTAATATGTTTAGGAGTCCTGTTTTTTGGATTGTTACTGGCTTATTGTTGTTTTATGGATTTGGCTTAATGCGTTCTTTATTTATAACTAAATGGTTGAAGTCTACGCCGATAGAAATGTTTCGAGATTTTGAAACAGCGCATCATATTTTTGTTATTATGCTCTATACCTTTATGCTCATTGGTTTTATAAAGGCCAAGCGTATGAATAAAAAAGAATTTAGTGGCGAGGGTCGATATAAGCTATAAAAGCAACCCTACAGATGTAGCAGATATGGAGCAAAAATTGAGATAATTTAAAGCGATGTGTTCGTATATAAAAATAGGGCATTGTTAAATAAGTACACAAAAAAAACGTAAAAGTGCTTTAAATAGCTATTAATGGTATGTGTAAATAATTATTAGTCCTTATATAAGGAATAGTATTAAAAATAGTTATAGAAATAGATTAAAAGATGGTAACTTTGCGTTTTGGGGGTGTCAGGCTTTGACAGCGTAGTTCTTTGTAAGTAAGCATGCAGTGCGTTGCGTAATTAGCACTTTAATCTGAATACTCAAACTATAAATGGCGAAAATACTTACGCCATGGCTGCCTAATCATTGATTAGTGTAACCATTATGGCCGCAGTTGGCCGCTGCCTGTTGTTGCCGCTGCCGCCTAAATAATAAAATATACAGGATAGTTTGTTGGTGTACCGCAATCAATAAGCGAAAATGAAGCGGATAAGGAAAAAGTAGGTTTGCCTAACTCCGGCTTTTTCTCGAAAATAAATGTTAGGATAAGCATGTAGAAGGCTTGCGGCGGATATGTTTGGACAGGGGTTCGATTCCCCTCACCTCCACCACTTGGTAATGCCTGCTCTATAATTACTTAATCGATTATATTTTGGTTTTTGTGTATTACTAAAGTAAAAAAAGTTGTTATTGTAATATTCGGTTAGTTTTTTCGCATCTTTACAAACTTGATTTTAAAAAATAGTACTCTTTACAGATTTGTTTATTCTATTTCATAAAGAATATTTTTAACCTCTTTCTAATTAATAAATATACATGGATAACTTACCTTTTATTGCCGTAGTAGACGATGACGCTATATATCGGCTGGCTATAAAAGAGCTTCTAAAATCAACAGGCTTGGTAAACCATGTGTTAGAGTTTGAAAGTGGTAAACCTATACTGAACTATTTACGACAAGTAAAAACCCCAACCGAAATACCCGATATCATTTTATTGGATATTAATATGCCTGAAATGAATGGTTGGGATTTTTTAGATGCATACGAAAAAATTCAAGATACCTTAAGTAAAAAAGCTAAAATTTATATCGTAAGCTCCTCTTCAAATGACCAAGATATTTTGAAAGCTAGAACATATACATGTGTGACCAATTACATTGTTAAACCCGTTAGAAAAAGCGATTTAATAAAAGAGCTTGAACTTGGCGGATAAAATTTAATATCTAATTCTAGTTGTACTTTTAGAAAAGTAAATTTGTGTAATGTATTTCAAGGAAATTGTTGTTGTATTTGTTGGCGGTGGGCTAGGGAGTTTAATGCGGTTTGGTTTTGGTAGATGGGTAGGCTTTTTATATGATCGTCCCTTTCCTTTAGCAACTTTTTTAGTTAATATTGTAGCTTGCTTTGTTTTAGGTTTTATTATAGGGTTGGCAGATTTCAAACAGTGGCTTTCTCCTATAGCAAAGCTGTTTTGGATCGTTGGTTTTTGTGGAGGGTTTAGTACATTTTCTGCATTTAGTAATGATGTTTTCAATTTGTTCCGTCAAGGATATTATGTGCATTCGCTGCTGTATATATTATTAAGCATTTTAGTTTGTGTGACAGCAACCTTTGGTGGTTTGATACTTGCAGAAAAAATTTGATACTAGTAATTTTGCTGAATAATTCCCCCGCCAATAACATCATCACCTTCATAAAAAACAGCGCTTTGCCCTGGGGCAATTCCTTTTACAGGAGCGTTAAAAATTACTTCTACATTTAAATCTTTAGAAAACAATAGAGAAGCTGTTCCCTTATCTTTATACCTAATTTTTGTGATTGCTTCCATATGATTGGATATACGATCGTACTTAATCATATTTATTTTGCTAACAAGCATTGTTGTTTTATTTAAGTCTTCCTCATCACCTAAAACAACAACATTATTATTAGGATCAATGGCTGTAACATATATTGGTTTGCCAACTGCAATGTCTAAACCTTTTCGTTGGCCAATTGTGTAGAATGGGTATCCCTTATGTTGGCCTAAAATTTTACCATTTTTATCTACAAAATATCCGCCGTATACTTTTTCTTCTAAACCATCTACTTGATGTTTTAAAAAATTTCGATAATCATTATCTGGTACAAAACAAATCTCATAACTCTCTGCTTTTTTGGCTAAGTCTGGATAGCCAAAATCGATAGCCATTTGTCTAATAGCTCCTTTATGATATTGGCCTAAAGGCAATATAGTTCTACTGAGTAAATCCTGTTGCAATCCCCATAGTACATAACTTTGATCTTTTAAGGGGTCAATGCCTTTGCTAATAAAATATCTTCCATTGTTATGCTTATGAATATTGGCATAATGGCCTGTTGCAATAAAATCACAATTTAGTACATCTGCTCTTTTTAATAATGCACGCCATTTAATATGTGTGTTGCACATTACACAGGGGTTTGGTGTACGGCCTGCTAGGTATTCGTCTATAAAGTTTTCGATAACAAAATTGCCAAATTCTTCTCTAATATCTAATATAAAATGAGGAAATCCATGGTGTACGGCTGCTGCTCGTGCATCGTTGAAAGCATCTAAATTGCAGCATCCTGTTTCTTTTTTACTGCTATTACTAGTGGTGTAATCCCAAGTTTTCATGGTTATACCCACTACTTCATAGCCTTGATTATGTAGCATAAGCGCAGCAACGGTACTATCAATACCGCCACTCATAGCAACTAACACTTTTCCTTTACGACCCATATATTTTTTGCGAAGTTACGAAGAACTTTATCGATATGGTTGAAGTTGAGGTTTAGCAACTTTTTTAAATGCTGCACCCAAATTGTCAATAATATCATTTGCTATCATAGACTCTTCTGATTTTTCTTGAGCAGCTATATCGCCTGCTAAACCATGTAAATACACACCTAGTAAGCAAACTTTTTCTGATGTATAATGTTGAGCTTTTAATGCGGTAAGTATTCCAGTTAGTACATCTCCGCTTCCTGCAGTGGACATTCCCGGGTTTCCGGTAGTATTGAAGTATCCTTTTCCATCTGGACAAGCAATAAATGTATGATGTCCTTTTAATA
>CAYVXB010000003.1:31619-40833 GCA_964454275.1 uncultured Chitinophagaceae bacterium
ATACAATAAAGATATTTAGTTTGGTAGCTTGCTCAAGAGCTAGATCAATTCTATCAAAATCATTTTGGCTTATACCGAATAGTCGTTCAAATTCTTTAAGATGCGGTGTGATAATGGATTGTGAAGGAAGTTGCTTTATTAATTCTTTTTGTTTTGAAAGAATATTTAATGCGTCAGCATCTAATATTAGCGATGTTTTGTTTTGTACTATATATTCAGCTATACATTTATGTGTCTTCTCGCTACTATCCATACCAGGACCTATTCCTATGCTGTTATATCTATCAAAATCTATAGCATCCATGTTGCTGATTTCTTTTTCACATTCATCTGTGGTAATCATTGTTTCTGGAGTGGCGGTTTGCATAATGGCATATCCACATTTTGGTATATGACAAGTTAATAATCCAACCCCACTTCTTAAACAAGCTTTTGCAGTTAATACTGCTGCTCCCATTTTTCCATAGCTTCCCACCACAAGTAAGGCGTGTCCAAAACTTCCTTTATGTGCAAATTTTTTTCTTGGTGTATAAAAATTTATAATAGTTGATGTATCTATTAATTCAAATTTTGTTTTTTGTGTTTCATAATATTTTTGATTTAGTCCAATATCAAGAATATGCCAATGACCCATTTTATTTTCATTTTCAGGCAAGAAAAATGCCAGTTTAGGCACTTGAAAACTTAATGTGTGAGTAGCTTCTATTGTAACATGGTTGATAGAAGATTTATCTATAAATAAACCACTAGGTGTATCTATTGAAATAATAGGTGCTTTTGCTGCATTTAGATGTTGTACCAACAATGTAGTTAATGCATTCAATGGTTTGTTAATGCCTGTTCCCAATAAGGCATCAATAATAACAGCATTGGTAGAAATATTGAGAGATCGTGTATTTTTTTTAGATTGACCTCAAAATCTAGTGAATCTTTTTCGGACATATCAAGCAAAAATATTTTCACTTTTATGCTGTTTTCTATACATAAACGGGCAAGCGCTAGCCCATCACCACCATTATTGCCATTGCCACAAAAAAAATATAAAGTAAAAGTTTGATATTGATTATTTAAGAGCCAATTATAACATTCTATAGCTGCTCTTTCCATTAGTTCAATTGAACGAATAGCCTGGTGCTGTATGGTATAATGTTCCCACTCACGTATTTGGGCAGTAGAAAAGATTTTCATAGGGTGTTAAACGGTTATTTTTTTTTAACAGAAAACGATTTTTTATTTTCAATGAACCATTTATTGATTGGGGAGTTTTGATCTGTTTTATTTTCGCTGTTGTATGTTTCGTGCGTAGCGTATTCATCACTGTTTTTTATTAATAACCAAGCATTGTCTTTGCTTTTTTTTAATTTTAACAGCGTAAATTCTCCTTTCAATTTTTCTCCAGATAATTTTATTTTTAAGTTGCCTTCTGTTAATGCGCTATATAAATTTTTTTCCATTTCTGTGTAATCGGAACTATCCATATCTGTGTAGGTTCCTTTATCCCATATTTCTACAATTCCAGCTCCATAGTTTCCTTCTGGTATAACACCTTCGAAATCTTTATAATCGTAGGGATGATCTTCTACCATCATTGCTAATCGTTTGTCTTTAGGGTTCATAGAGGGGCCTTTAGGTACTGCCCAACTTTTTAGTACTCCACTTAATTCTAATCTGAAATCGTAATGTAGTTGAGATGCTTTGTGCCTCTGAACAACAAAAGACAACGGAGATGTGAATGTTTTTAATATTGCTTTGGGCTCAGGTGTTTCTGAGAAATTTCTTTTTGCAATGTACTTATCTAAATCCATGGTAGTATTCCTTTACGTTGCAAGTAACATTTAAGTTTTTATTTAACGAAAAGATTTTTTTAATCACTTATTGGATTTTATGTTGGTTGTAGTAATGAGCTGTGTAGTTTGATTGCATAATGCAGTGTATATTTGCACGCTTCGACTCCGTAGCTCAGTTGGTAGAGCTACTGACTCTTAATCAGTAGGTCCAGGGTTCGAGTCCCTGCGGGGTCACAACACGGTAAAGGATTTCAGCGGATTTTTCCATTGAACCCCTTTTTTCATTCAAAATGGATAAAAAGTATTAAAAATATTTTTTTAATACTTTTTTTAAGCAATAAAACTCAGTACTGTACTACGTTGTAGAATTATAAGCGTAATTAAAAACTCCCATTAGGACTATTTTAAGTTTTTTTTATATTACCTTCGTTGTTAGATTCAAAGACCATTACCACATTATCCTGTTTAAAGACTGTCAAGTTAAGTACTTAATAGATTAGAGTTGTTTTAACTCGCCAACTTATTGAGTGCATATAACTTAAGCAACAACCAACCCTACATAGAAGTAAAAAAAAATTGCTTTGACGCTTATAGTTAAAGCATAATAGTAGATAAATGATGTAATACAATAAAATGTATACCAGCTTTTGTTATAAATATTGTATGCTTAACAAATAAACCAAACTGTAAAAAAAGAAAATGTAGGTTGTTATGTTGTTGCTAAAATACAAACCAACTATACTAGGGATTATTTTGTTGCTTGATAGTACCATCGCACAACGGGTAGATACGTTGGTGCAGTTACAACAACTATCCATTTCTTATGTTAGTTCTGTAGAGCAGCAATCGCAAAAGCTTCATGAGCAGTTAGATCATTCCATTGAAAAACAACTATCACTAGCTACATAGGTGCAATGCAATATATAAATGACACCTTAAAATAAATAGCGTATGAAGAGGGACGTCTACGCTTCTCCCCCTCCTCTGTTGGAGGAGGTCGGGACGAAGCGATCTATGATTATTTTGAAACCGATCATTTAGGCAATACCAGAATTGTATTAACAGATGAATACCAAAAAGATCAATATCCTATAGCGACTATGGAAACGGCTAATGCGGCTATAGAAAACACCTTTTATAGAGCAATATAGAAACAACCAGAGCAGACAGACCCAGTGGATTTACAGATGCTACCACCGGTTCGAATAACAAAGTAGCCAAGTTAAAAAGCACTACACAAAAAATAGGACCAGGTATGCTGCTTAAAGTAATGGCTGGCGATCAACTCAGTATAAAAGTAACCAGTTGGTACACCGCCGGCGGTGCAAGCCCTGTGGGTAAAATAAGTAGCACAGAAATAAATGCAACCGTGTTGCAAAACCCGCTAAAGGCTTTTAGCGATATTGTATGCAACAATACAAATACGTTAACAACTAAACCCAAAGCCCATTTAAACCCCCTCGCTGTCCCAGATGTTCCGTTAGGGCATCTGGGACAATGGAGTAAAACATATCAATATTGGTAGGTATATGTTAATTCCACAATAAGTGGTCTGTCAGCAAAAGCCTGTTTTTGGGTTATCCTTATTGTTGTGGCGGGCCAGTTCATTTTAAGTGTGGTGTATAAATTCCCAATAAGACCGATAAAATCACCTCCTCCGCTAACATCTTCATCAGTAAAACTCAAGGTCGTACTATTTTCATTAGGGACTATCCAATTAACATCAGTCCACTCAGTTTCGCAGGTGGGCCAAATTTCATTATGCGTGGTAGATTTTTTATCATAACCCATAAAATTTTCCAACCTAAAATAAGGATCTGGCTGTCCAATGGCATCATAGTAACTTGAGCTTTTTGGGTGTTCGGGCATTTGAATAAGTTTGACTTTTGTAAGAGTCATACCGGTTATTATTTGGGTAACATTTATTTGCTGATCGCTCTTACTTGCTTCTTCCCATTTGTTTTTTACAACAAGCGATACAGTCTTTACCCCTTTATCTTTATACGTATGTGTTGGATTTTGCTCTACTGAAGTTATTCCATCACCAAAATCCCAAAACCAATTGTTAACACCACCGTCTGATTTATCGGTAAATATATACGTTCCGGGATCGCTTGTTCCTAGTTGATTTACAGAAAATTTTGATGTAGGTTTAGGATATGCCACCGTAACATCTAAGACAGCGGTATCCTGTGCATCAGAGGTTCTTGTTGCTATTAACATAACACGGTAAGTACCTGGTTTGGAGTATGTGTATGAAGGATTTTCTCCTTGCGTGTAACTTTGATTTTCCTCAAAAAGCCAACGACGAAGTTTAACGTTTTTTAAGGTATCACTAAAAGTAACCTTCAGCGGATTAGCAGCATCTATTGTAAATGTAAAGCTAATAACAGATTTTTCTATGGGAGTAAAAGGAGTGTTATCTATTTTCTTTTTACAAGATATTGCTAATAACAGTATGGCTTGGATTAATAAAAACAAGCTCATTCTTAAAATTCTGGGGGAAGATGATAAGTTGTCCATAATAAAATTGTTGATGTTAAAAAATGTTTCTTCTCTTCTATGACTAAAATATTAAAATAAACGTTGCATGAGGATAGCCTTTAATATTAAACGTAACCCCGTTGCTTTCTAAAATGCTAACCGTTCGACATTCTTTTTTAACAGAACTTGGGATTTTCCAAATTCCTTTGCTCGTTTCTTGAAAATCATGCTTTTAACTGTTGTTTACAGATGGTGTGTTCTATCCAAAACTCTCGACGTTTTTTTAACAACTACTCTCAACTTCATTTTTCTCAAAGGTAAGAAAAATTTCCTTCTCGCTGTCCTAGATGTTCCGTAGGGCATCTGGGACAGCAACAACATGCATTTTTACATAATGGTACCTCCCTATTTTTATTCAGATTGATTAAAGCAAAAACCGAATAGCGGCTAATTCTTTACCTACTTGCTGTACACCTGTTAAAATACGACGGGTTTGAGTAGGTGAGGGTTGTTTATTGCCTTTAATATATTGCGCTAATAAGCTTTGGTTTATACCTATGCGTTCAGATAGTGCCTTTGCATTTATTACTTTGTAAAATTTAAAGAATTGGGGTAAATCCAAGGTAACTTCCAAGTTGGTTTCTGTAATAATTTTATCTTCTTTTTCAAAGTAAAGATTAAGGGCTTCCAGTATATTTTTTTTGAGTTCTTCTAAAGAACTACCCGCCGTAGCAACGGGATATTTTTCTGCATAAGCGGAATAGCCGGTATGGGTTCTTTCTACAATAGTTTTTATCTTTTTCATACACTACAGTTTTTATTTTATTCCAGCATCTTTTTTAATTTTCTTTTCTAATCCTTTACCTACTTCATGGCTGCCGTGATAAGGGCAAACAATTTGTCCTTTTTTTGTAGGATGCTGCATAATTATGTGGCTTCCAGATTGCCGAATAGCAAACCATCCATCCTTTTTAAGCAGTCTGAACAGTTCACTGGATTTCACTACTCGAAGGTAATAAATTTATTACTTCTATACAAAATTACTTTAGCACTTTATGCTTGTGTGTTAGTTATAATGAATAACCCTGATTTTGCACTTGCCACAAGTGGTATGAGTGCCACTTGTGGCAAAGTACTTTCTTGCTATAAGCAACTGTTGTAAATTGTAACATCATACCTTAGCTAAATTCATTCTCTTATTGTTTACTATAGTGTTATAAATATTAATTTTTTGTGCATTATCTTATTCTTTTTTAATGCGTTTTTCTTCTTCTGAAGTTCCTGTTTCTCTTTCTCTAGCTTTAGCAATATTTTTTTTACCAAAGCGATAGGTAAGTGTAAGATTAGCTGTACGAGTATCTCTTTGGTTAGCAAAATGACTATCTATATTGCTATACCTAGCATAGCCGCTGTATTTTGATGAATAAAAAATATCTCTAATGGCAAACTTAATAGTGCCGTTATTGTGTAAAATAGCTTTTGCTATACCGGCATTTATTACATACATAGGGTTAGTTATAAATAATCCATCTGCAGCTTTACTATTATAAAATCCACTTAATTCGGCTGTTAACCCTTTTTGTATGGTAAAATTATTAGTCATGTTTATTGAAAATGATGTAGCAGAAATGTTTAGTGGTTTTGACTGATAGATTCCTTTATAATGAGTATTAAATACATCGATATAGGTATTAGTCGTCCACCATTTTTGGATAGGCATAGAAATATTTACAGCAAGGCCGATATTATCTAATGTATTAAGGTTGTCTGTAGTCACATAGGTGGCATTGTCATTTCTGTTTTGTTTTAATAGTCTAGTAATAGCATCCGTAGTTCTGCTATAATTAAATGTGGTTGTAATTTTTCCATCATATACATGGCTTAGCTCAATGTTATTACTAAATTACGGTTTTAAGTTTGGATTGCCTTGGTTATAGGCTAAAGAATCTACAAAAAATATAAATGGATTTAGATCTGCATAATCCGGTCTGTTTATACGACGGCTATAGGAAAGGGTTACATCATTTTTTTTATTAAGATGATACCCAATATTTACATTAGGGAATACGTTAGTGTACCTTTTTGTGAATGCCGTATCAATAATAACCTGTATTCCTTTTGATTGTGTATTTTCAACCCTAAGTCCTAATTGTAGATTCCATTTTTTAAATTCCTTACTGGCATTAATATAAGCAGCATTAATATTTTCTTCGTATATAAAGTGATTGGATCTATTATCTTTTACCCATACGGCTCCTTGTTGACGTAGAAAATCTAGTGTATTATTCGATTTAACCAGACTGGTTTTTAAACCCGTTTCTAGTTTTATACCCTTTTTAAAGGGATACACAAAATCTGCTTTACCAGCGTAGATGCGAATAAAAGAAGGCATTTGCCCATCTAATACAAGACTACTTTTCATATTGCCAACGGAATCAAATGTATTGGTCTGTAAAGACTGGTGGTTCGTTTGTACATAATATGCATAATTTATATCTATGTTTAGCTCCGTACCGCTAGTGTCTAAGGTTCCTTTGTAATTTAAATTACTGGTAAGGTTTTGATTGATATTATTATCGTTGGTATTGGAACGTAATATAGATATAATGCTACCCAAATTATTGCTGATATTAGCTGTATTTTGGGATAGCCTATCTCTATTAATAGTGTTACCCGTTAATACTATACCTATAACGTGCTTTTTGTTTAGAGTATAGTCTAGCCCTAACTTTGCTCTGTACGTATTGAGAGAAAAGCGTCTATTTGCAATTTGATTATATGAATTGGTAATTTTCGTTTGTGTAGTATCGTAAAAGTTTCGATCTAATCTATATATATGAAATTCTTGCGAGTAGTTGTAGTTATAGTTGCCAAAAATATTAATGCTATTGTTGCGATAATTTAAGTTTACTGTGTTCGCTATTTTAGCATAAACACCTTGTATGTAGGAAGTTGAAATATTTCCATTGGTTCCTTGTATGGCGTTTTTTTTAGTTTTAATATTGATAATACCCGCATTGCCTGCTGCATCGTATTGTGCTGGTGGATTACTTATTATTTCAATCTGATCTATATTAGAAGACGACATGTTGCTTAATAAGGTTGTTAAATCATTGGCTGGTAAATAGCTAGGTTTACCATCAATCATTACTAATACACCTTGTTTCCCTTTTAAGCTAATTTGTCCTTCATTGTTAATGCTTACACCTGGCGCTTTTTCTAATAATTCTAATGCTGTTGTACCGGCATTAGTAGGAGAAGCATCTATATGCAAAATAATTTTACCTTTTTTATTTTCAATGGTAGGCTTGCTAGCAGATACTACTACTCCTTGTAATTGCATTGCCTCTGCTTGCAAAATTGTATTGGGTAATTCTATGGATTGATTGGTTATGTTGAAAATATTGCTATACATTGTTTTAAAGCCAACCGCAGAGAAAACAATCTGATAGGTATCAGGTTGTACATTTTCAAAAACATACATGCCATCTTTATTTGTAAAGATATTTTTTATAGAAGAAGAATCTTTACAAAGTTGTAATGAGACATTAACATTTTCACAGGGCTTTTGAAGGATGCTTAGAGCCTTTCCTTTTATAGTTACTATACTGTCCTGTGTTTGAGCGTATAGTGATACATTACATAATAGCATAAATGCTACAGTAATGCTTCTTAAATAAGAATGCATAACAGCGTTTAAAATTTTCTGAATTTGTGAAGGTATTGAAATGGTTTTTCTAAAAGGTATCATTCAAGGGGGAGTAACCACTTTTAAGGGGGTTTTAACTACTGCTTTTTTCCTCGCTGTCCTAGATGTTCCGTTAGGGCATCTGTGACAGCAAGAGTAGTGTATACTGTAGGGTTTTTCTATTCTTGTAATAGTATAAAAATATTTATCATGCTATGCAACGAATTTGTACTTTCGTGTGCCATCTAGTAGTAAGTGTTCGCAAAAACAAATTAACAAACAATTAAAACATTTTAATTATGAAAATCTTAAATGCAAGTATCGCCGTGTGTAGTGCAGTCATCATGTTGTTTTTTACACAATGTGGAAAAGATGCACCCATCAACGAGGCGCCTATAGCTAATGCTAATAATCCAGTTACCAATATGCCAAAAGATAGTGTTGAATTGGACGGATCTCGTTCAATAGATCCAGATGGTGACCCCATAACATACAAATGGACTTACATAATTGGACCAAATGTCTCTGTTATTAGAAACAATACTGATGCTAAAACATTTGTAGCTAACTTGAACGTAGGTATATATAAGTTTTTGCTAACTGTAACTGATAATAAAGGGGCCTCTAGCATTGATACCGCTACAGTTATAGTAAACCCAAAAGGAGCTAACCAGTCTCCAACAGCTAATGCTGGTATGGCTCAAGCTACTACATTACCCAAAGATAGTGTTGAATTGGATGGATCTGCTTCAATGGATCCAGATGGCAACATCATAAAATACCAATGGACTTGCGTAAATGGACCAATGGGCTCTATTATTAGAAAAAGTACTGAGGTTAAAACATTTGTGGCCAACTTAAAAGCGGGTAGCTATGTCTTCAGATTAACCGTAACAGACAACAGTATGGCATCTGCCACAAACGATGTTACAGTAACTGTAAACGCTGCACCAGTAAACACAAAGATAATAGGCAGTTTTGCAGGGTATTATTCAGCCAATAGCGCCAATACTTTTAAATTTAACATAACCCCTCTTATAGAAAATACTACTGTAGATATGGTGCTAGGTGGTACTACACCCTATAACAGTAATAAAACAACATATACCTACGTGCCGGGTATGGCAGGTGCAGTGGATACTTTAAAAAACTGTAGCTTTACAATTAAAGCTCCCGATGGTAGCACCTCTACAACTAGCTTTACGGGTATTTTTTCTCCAGACTACAAAACCTTGATTATAAAGGGTTTTAAATT
>CAYVXB010000004.1:0-690 GCA_964454275.1 uncultured Chitinophagaceae bacterium
ATTAAGCCCCCCTGTTCCTGTGCACCTCTTACAAATTCATCTGCAATATCTCCTTTATAAAAACGATCATAAGCAGCTTGAATAGCTTCCTTTCTGTTTTTACCTTTTTTCAATGCTGCTTGTTCTGCATCCACCATTTTTTGTAAAGTGTTCAATAAATCTTGTTGAACAAAAATTTCACCCGCTTCAGGAGCTTCTCTTTTTTGTCCCAAATGTGGTAACAACACTTTTTTACTATAAGGCCATTCTTTGATTCTTCCTTTTCCTCTTTCAATACTATTTGCTGTTTGCGCATCTATAGGATAACCTGGTGCCAATTCCATTGCTGGAGCTAGCACTTCTGTTACACTCATTGAGCCATAGTTAGACAACATATAACAAATACCACCAGGCGTTCCAGGAGTAGTAGCAGCTAAGGGACCATATTCTGGAGGGAATTGATATCCCTTGCTTTTAAAAAAATCGACAGTTGCCCCAGTTGGTGCAACACCCATAGCATTAATTGCAATTACTTGTTTCGTATTAGGATTGTATATTAAAGCCTGCGTTTCTCCTCCCCAGCTTAAAACATCCCACATAGTACAAGTAGCAGCCAACATAGCACATGCTGCATCAACTGCATTACCTCCTTTGTCAAATATTTTGGCTCCAGCAGTAGCAGCTAGTGGCTTTCCGGTAATAGCCATCCAG
>CAYVXB010000004.1:700-29077 GCA_964454275.1 uncultured Chitinophagaceae bacterium
AAGCACAGAGAAAGAATTGCTTTTTTCATAAGTATAAAATTGATCTACCGAAATTACAGTTTTTATAAAGACAAAAATGCATAACTTAATATCTTCAAATAATGATTAAAGAAGATGAAAAAATTGTTTAAGTATCTAGGCTATTTTTCACTGACTTTGTTGATCGGATCAAGTGTGATATTAATTGCAGAAATTATATTGATATGTTTTGTCTGGATAATTCCATTTGCTGTATTTACAGGTAAAATAACGGGATGGCTTATTGTACAACTCAATCATTATATTCAATGGCTAGATTCGCTTCCTGGATCTATTATTGATCATATTTATTTTCCTATTTCGTATGCTTTATTGTTAGCATTAATTGTATCTGTTGGTATGTATGCTTGGATACATCAACACAAAAAATATTTAATGATTGCTGCGTTGTTTGGAGCTGTTTTGGCAAGCTTAAGAATGATCGATTATTATACCTGCCTTGATCGAACACAGTTAATCGTTTATGCAGTTCCAAAACAATCTGCTGTAGATATTCAAATTGGCCGTGAATATAGTTTTTGGGGAGATAGTGGTTTGTTGTATCAACCCATTATATTAAATTTTAATTGCAAGCCTGCTCGTACTTATTATCAATGCTTTAATATGATAGATTATATACCTAAACAATCTTTTTATGCTACTCAAGTTGGTAGCAAACAAATTATTTTTTGCGGAAGGGGATTAGAACATTGGCCTATAAAGCATTCTAGTCAATCACAGATAATCGTAATAGCTAATAATAGCAACCTTCCTTTACAAGAGATTTTTCAACAAAATCCAAATACATACATTGTTTGGGATGGCTCCAACACTTTAAAAAAGGTAGAACGATGGAAAACCGAATGTAAGCAGTTACACTTACCCGCTCATTATGTTACTACCGATGGGGCTTTTGTTGCAGCGTTATAGGGTTATTTATGTAAAGTATGCCCTATCTGCATCATAATGGGCTCATGAAGGGAAATTTAATATAAATATTTCGTGTCTTTATAATTTGTTTCGTGCAATAGTGTTATTTTCATACCATAATTAAGCCTTATTTTATTTGAAAAAGCGTCCCTTATCATATTACCTTTCTTTGTCCCCCATAACGTTACCTTTTGTACTATGTGTAGTGGCCTATTTGTTATTATGGTGGAAAATAAAACCCATACATCTTGCTAAAGATGACGCTACAGCACAACTTCTCTTTTTATTACTTAAATTATTTGTTATTATCACGGCAACCTGTGTTACTGTATCTTTTTTTACTTGGTTCTTGGCAATTGTTTTTAATAGTTGGGCTAAAAAAAATCAAAAAATTCAGTGGGCGTTAAAGCGATTAGCACATACCTCAACCCCAATATTACAATTAAGACTTTCACCTTGGTTTGCTCCTCTATTGGGTTCTACAGAGGTTGTATGGAGATTAAGCAACGATAAGTTAACATCCTCAGCATCTACACATCGTATTTGGGCTGGCTTTAGACCTATGCGTTATATAGCCAATGTTGTGTGGCCTTTACAGGATTGCCAAACATATACGGTGGTTCAAGCTCAATTTTACATTAGTGATGTGTTTCGATTTTTTCGTTGGCGTATAACACTACCCATACAACAATCTCTACATAATTTACCTATTGCAGCTCCAGCTCAGCAAGACTTTACTCCATCTGAAACTACCGAAGAACCTGTATTAACTCAAAAAAGGCTTCCTCGTTTAGGCGAATTATTTCAATATAAAAATTTTGAAGACAATGATGATGTGCGAAGAATTGTATGGAAAGTATATGCTAAAAATAGAGAATTAATGGTGCGTACGGCAGATATACAATATTTACCTGCTATTCAAATTTATCTCTATGCCTCCTTTTATCAGCCAGAAAAAACAGCTACTAAATTCATTGAAAAACAAACACTAAACAGGTACAAAGAACGGTTATGGTCGTTGATACAAGCCATAGAAAAAGAAGAAATAGAAGTGATATGGCGTACAGATCAACCTACACAAGCAACAGCAAGTGATGAAACGCATGCTATTCAATGGCAAATAACACAGTGCGATTGGCAAGACAAAACCAGTATTGATCAGTTGGTTGCAAGCAAACATAAAGGCATGGCTTGTGTAAACGTATACACACCACTTTCCATTATTCAAAAAATATTAATGGAGAAAAAAGTATCTACCGTAATATTTATACCCATTGCAGATAACTATACACCGTTTACGTTCAAAACGATATTTAAATGGTTATGGGTATCTGACGGACCAGGAAACTCCTTATGGAAGAGCTGGAAAAATTGGCAACAACAAAATAAATGGTATAAGCTTGAGCAGCAATATTTGCAACAACTGCAAGAAGTTAAGAATGTAATTATATTGAAAGAAGAAAAAGTAGATAAAGAATAACAATTATGAAACGAGCAATTGCTGTGCTATTAATGTTTTGTACGAATATGGTTGCTGCACAAAAAGGCAATAAAATGAATTTATTGAATGATTCATCTTGTGTAATTATACCATATCAATCTTTTCACACTTCGATATTTAAAGATGTTACACCAACCACATTGCAACCAAATGAAATAAAGATTATTGAAAAATTCTTATATAGTGCAGTTAATAAATATAATCAACAGAGAGTTAAGGAGTATGAGAAGTATAAAAAAAAGAATCCTAGTTATACTGGCAATAAAAAAGATGTAGTAATTAATTTAAAAGAATATAGAATTCAATTAATACCTGTGTTAAATAAAAAAGGAGAAAAAGAATTGTGGGTAAATTGTTTTTGCCGTTCATATGATATAGATTGGAAAAAAAATTTGGTGGGCGTTAGAGATGGCGGTAAGTGCTACTTTAATTTGAAAATTAACCTTTCCAAGAAAAAATATTATGATTTTGTGGTAAATGGTGTAGCTTAAATTTAATAAACTCTTTAATAAAATAATTGACACTTTTATAAGCAAATGCCCATAGCCAAACGATACACATTAGGCCAATCCATTTTACAATGGTTATTGATACTGTTACCTACAACAGCATTCGTAAGCTATATATTATGGAATGCTAAAGATTATTTTTCCTTTCCGCAAATGCCTTGGATATTGTGGGCAGCATATTTTGGAGGAGGTGCTACCTTATCCGTGTTTGTTTATCGTTATCGCATTCGGTTTATCACCCTTTCGGCTATTATTATTTTAAGTTGCAACTTTATTTATTACTATATTAAAAATAATAGCGTTGGTGAGTTTGATGGTTTTTTATTATCGCTTCAATTTTTATCTTTTGCTATTTTCTTTTGCACAGGATGGATTGCTGGGTATGGGTTGACACGTAGTCGATGGTTTGCCATTGCATGGTCTGTATTATTAGGTGGATTATGGATAGGCCTACAAGCCAGCATACGTGACTCGTTTAACACGGCTATTATTTGGAAAATATTTTTACCCATTGCAGTGTATGCTTGTTACCTTATTTACATGCAATTGTTATTAGGGGTAGCCAATAATAAAGCTGAAAAAATTCGTACATCTTTATTACCCAGAATTTTATTTTTCCTATGTATACTGCTTGCAGTAAGTACTGCCGTTTTATGGTTATTCAAAAAAGATATTGATGAAGTAGCCAAAATATGGAAAGACAGAGAAACAAAATCAGATCAAAAAGGGTTTGCAGGTAGTTTACTAAAAGAAGGTAAAGATGGAAGCATTGGAAAGCAAGGTGGAATGGGGCTTGCGGGTAACCAAGGCGGAAAGAAAAAAGAATTGGTTTTTGTAGCACACTTAGATAATTATTTTCCAGATGGAACAACACCCAATCCATTGTATTATACTTGGGCATATTATACAAAATTTGATACCGCTACAGAAACATTTGAAATCGATAAAAATATACCAAGTAATGATTTGTTTAGCCCTGATCCCTCTCTCATTCCATTATACTTTGCAAAAACGGATAGTAACGTTATTACAAATAGTAAATCTAATTTATTACACAAAGTCATTACTACAGAAGTATATAGCGTAAAATTAAGTCCCGAAGAATACTTAGCTCCATCCACTGCATTCTTTTGTCAACCTATATCTGTAGACACTGCATTTCGAAAATTATATCGATCAGCATATAGAGCAAAAATGTGGGTAAGCATGTTGAATAGCGCTTATTTCATTTACAATCCTGCGGGTAAAGATGCCTATCAATTAGAACAATTTCAACAACAACGGTTTGATACATTACGGCAAGTATCTGGTTGGGATATGACTATTGATACAGCGTTTTATAATTATTATACCTATATGCCCAAAGGCTCAAGCTATGATAGTATCGGCATACTAGCTAAAAAAATTACCCAAGATGCCAATGCACCTATTGATAAAATAATTGCCATACGAGATTATTTTAAAGGCACAGATGAATTAGGTCAACCTTTATTTAAATACACAGATAATCCTGGTGTACCAGATATACCAAGCGCTAAAAAATTAATTTATTTTTTATTTGAAAATAGAAAAGGATACTGTGCCCATTTTGCTGGTGCTACATTGTTTTTATTACGGTCTTTGGGTATTCCTTCACGTATTGCAACGGGGTTTTTAACTGTAAATAGAGCTAATAAAAACCCTGGATGGTATTGGTTTTATCAAGATCAAGCCCATGCTTGGGTACAAGTATATTTTTCTGGGTATGGTTGGATAGATTTTGACACTACTGTTCCTGATCCTAACATGCAGGAAGCACCGCAACCGGATGGTACACCACCATTACAAATGCAAAATCCACAATGGGTAGCAAAAGGTGTTGTAAAAAGTGTGGATGTAAATAATAAGCGAGTAACAATGGATGTTGGGGAGTTGCTCTTTAAAGATCAACAACGACCCCTTACACAACCCATGTCATCTGAATTGGATGTAAGCTTGACCAATATTAAAAAAGACACTTCAACTATACAATTGAGTGATGTAAAAGTTGGAGACTCTTTAGTAGCGGTATCGTATGCTGAAGCATTTAAAAATATTACTTCTATACCAAATGAATCTATAGAAAATTTATGGAGTCGTTTTCCAAAACCTGCTCCAGTAGACGAAGTACGTATTATACCTAAAACAACTAAAAAGGAAAATAAAACAGAAAAATCTACAACTATAACAGAAAAATCTTCTTACATATTATGGATTGTGTTAGCTTCTATTGGATTAATATTAATAGGCTTATTATTATTACCATGGTTAACACTACGCAGTTATTTATATAAAGCTAAAAAGCATAATACCATTGGATTACAAGCCCATCATAATTTTAGAGCGGTATTATTTTATTTATATCAAATAGATAAACGTTGCACAGAAAATACATTGTCTGCTTGGGCACATAAACATATTGATCCCACATTTAAAACAGAATTTGAAAAATTTATTCAATATTACCATCAATTAAAATATTCAACACAATTGCTTAATAGTGAACAGGAAAATTTGGTGAAAACATTTGCTGCAACTTTTATTCAACAAATACATAAAACCATACCAGCTAAAAAGCGTTGGTGGCATTTTATGCAAAGCATTCGAACTATTAGTTATTTATATACAAAAGGAAAAATTTTATGGAAAATGTAAACACAACTCAAATCATACACATTGAAAAACGTATTCAAAATTTAGAACAAGTAATACAAGGCAAGCACAATGAAATTAGTGTGGACTAATTTAGAAGTAGTAGAATTAGAATGTTCTGCGCTGGCGCAAGAATGAGGTGTAGGCTGTGTACAAGCTTTCTTGCGCCTAGCAATTTCTTTAACACAAAGCATTCTATCTTTGTATAACAACAAAAAACATTAAATATGAGTAATACGGCGTTACAATATATAACAGATGATCATGGCAAAAAGTTAGGTGTTGTACTCTCTTTAAAAGAGTACAGTCATATGCTTGAAGCTGTGGAAGAATTAGAAGACATTCGTTTATACGATAAAGTAAAAGCTAAAAAAGAAAAAACAATTACTATTGACCAATACATAAAACAGCGCAAAAACAATTAGACAAGGTGCCTAATGTTATAACTGATACATTAATAAATAGTATGCAAAAATTAGCTGAACATCCCAGACCGCATGGCTACAAGCAACTTAAAGGAAGAGATGGCTACAGAATACGAAAAGGAGATTATCGTATTATCTATGATATTATAGATGATAAATTAATTGTACACATTATTGCTATCGGCCATAGAAAACATATTTATGATTAATCAAAATAAAACTCATTATGGAAACAACAAACACAACTCAAGTCACACACATTGAAAAGCTCATTCAAAATCTAGAGCAAGTAATACAAGGTAAGCGCAATGAAATAAAATTAGTGCTTACCACATTATTGGCGAAAGGCCATATTTTATTAGAAGATAATCCGGGTACAGGTAAAACAGTATTAGCCAAAACATTAGCCAAAAGCATATCTAGTGTCGATGGTAAGGATGTACACAATGCATTATTTAAACGCATACAATTTACACCAGACTTATTGCCGATGGATTTAATCGGTTCTCACATTTTTGATGAAGCTAAAAAAGATTTCATCTTCAAAAAAGGGCCTTTGTTTTGTAATGTTTTATTGGCTGATGAAATTAATCGTGCTTCACCTAAAGTACAATCGGCATTATTAGAATGTATGGCTGAACAGCAAATTACGATTGGCGATGTAACCTATCCATTGGAACGTTTATTCTTTACCATTGCTACACAAAACCCTATTGAAATGGAGGGAACTTACCCATTGCCTGCCGCTCAATTAGATCGATTTTTCATGAAAATACATATGGGCTATGCCGATGAAGCAACCGAATTAGATATCTATCGCCGTTATCAAAATATTAAAGAAAATTTAGATCATACCCTTCAGGTATTAAGCATGCAAGATGTATTGCAAGCACAAAAAGAAGTAGAAGGAGTATATGTACATGATGAATTGTTGGTTGCTATTAAAAACATAGTTATACAAACACGTACACATCCTGAAATTTTGTTAGGGGCCTCCACTCGTAGTGGTATTGCCTTTATACAATGTGTAAAAGCATATGCATATGTTAATGGTCGCAATTATGTAATAGAAGATGATATTGCTGCATTAACCAAGCCTATTTTGCATCATCGCTTAATGTATAAACATCTTGAAGCAAGCAAACAAGTATTAGATCAAATTATTAAAAAAGAAATGGAACGATTGAGTAAATTGGCGTTGCAAATGAAACAATAACTAATGCGAAAAGGCACTTAGTTAATTATGCAAATCGTAACCATCTAAGTACTATACAAAATAAAAAAAGGATAAAATGAAGTCGTTACAAATGGTAACGACTTGAAAATAAAACATTCAACAATTTTTTTAATATTTAAGTGCGTCATCAATGTCATCATTAATTATCACTACAAACAAAGCCACCCAATCCAAAACACAAGCAGACTTTAACAAACTGGTTAAACGCATAAACAGTCGCAAACAAGAAATAGAAGAATTAACCAACCAGTTGAAAACCTATAACACTAAAAGAAAAGAAGCGTTATCAACCGTTTTGGCAGAACGCTTACAAGCACAAAAAAAATTAGTAACATTATTAGATGAAATGTATGAAAAAGAAAAATTCACCAAAAAAGAAAAAGAGAAGCTGGAGCAACTCATTCTTAATATATGTAATCGATTCCCTGAATCTAAAACAGATGAACAATTAAATAAAATTGTTTCCAAATATTTATTCATACACGCCAATGAAATAGATGAAGAAGAATTACAACAAAGTGCTCAAATGCTGCAGGAAATGATTGAAGCAGAAATGGGCATAAAATTAGATATAGATATAGCTGATTTAAAAAGTATGGAAGAGATGCAGCAAAAAATACAAGAAAAATTAGCCGAACAAATACATACTTTTACCAAAGAACAAGCGGGAAAGAATAAAACAAAACATGCCGCAGGTCGAACCGAAAAAAGTAAAACAGCAGCCACAGCCCTTAATCAATCATGGAAAACCATATACAACAAATTGGTAAAAGCATTACACCCCGATGTTGAACAAAACGAAGAAGCTAAAAAACATAAAACTGCAGCCATGCAAGAAGTTACCGTTGCATACGAAAAAAGCGATTTTTACACGCTACTTTCTTTACATCTAAAATATGAGCACCTTACAGGTGCCAATATAGCGGAGAGCGATGAAGCTACGCTCAAAACGTATATTACAATACTTAAACAACAAGATAAAAATTTAAAAGATGAACAAGATGACTTGCGCTATATGGCTATACAAGCTGGCCCTATGACGCTTTCTAAAAAAAATATGGAAGTGTTTATACAACTACAAAAAAATGAAGTAGAAGCATATATTCAAAAAATAAATAATGATACCGCACAATGGAGCGATAAAAAAAAATTAAAACAATTTTTGAAAGAAATTACTATGGATCAGCTACTCCCTATTCCACAAGAATTTTTTGAAGAGGCTTTTTAATCAACAGTTATCAATCCAACAATTACATTGTTTATGGCACACAGGATATGCGCATCAAGGATTCAAACTTCAGCGTGGTGGCGAGTGCCAACACTGCCCGCTTAAATTTGAATCCTTGATGCGTATAGAACATAATTCAGTAACCACTATTAAACATAAATGCGCAGCGTTTTAAACATATTCATTATTTTCTCAATATCAATTAATGTATTACAAGCCCAAGGCCAATACAGTGCCGCTCGGTATGAAATTGACGCCAAGCGAGCGGTAACAACTATAACCAGTGATGATGCGTTGCCTCGTAGCAGAGAATTTATTCGCTTAGATAGTACATACTATGTAGGGTACATGTATGAAGGCATTTATAAATATAACCATGCTGCAGATGCTATAGGCTTTCAACAAGCTATACCCGCATTAGAAAAAGCAGTGCAATTATTTGAAAAAGAAAATGCACCGATTCTTAAAAGTATATACAGTTCCATAACATATTATAATCAAAACCTTAAACTATATGATGATTACTTACAAAGTATGCGTGCATTAAAAGAGTGCTATGATAATTTGGAAATGGCAGATAAAGTAATGGCTGTGCTTGCTAAAATACAATCGTGGAATTTTGTAGCTGATTACATGGATACCTATGCTATGCAAGCTTGGACTATTCACAGAAAACGATTTTATACGCATAAAGAGTATTCGTTCTTGGGTAATAGTGTAAGTGAAAACGAACAACTTGCTTTAAACTTATGTTACAAAGGACTTCAAAAAATTGAACAAAATAGAACACAAATAGATGCATTATTTGGTTCTTATCAAAATGAAGGATTTAAATTATCCATCTATCATTACATGGCTATATTTCATTCGTATATTAAAAATTACGACTCTAGTGAATACTATTTTCAATTATTACGTTCTGGCGGAATGATGTCACGCAATAATTATGGTAGTTTACAATTAGAAATAGGTAAATTTTCTCAAGCAAAATATTATTATGGATTAGCAAAGGGTTATTCTGTTGGTCCTAAAAGTTTAGAAGAACCGTATTACTACTTGCCTATTTTGAGTGTGTATGAATCCAATACTAAAGAAGCAATCAAAACAGCCAAAGAGGCCATACAAAAAGCAGGCTCCACGCCAGGATACGGTTGGTACAACTTAGCTCTGGCTCGAAGTTATTTGTATGATGGACAATTGGATAGTGCAGAAGCAGCCTTAAACAAAGCAGCACAGTTTAAAGAAATTCATATTGGTACCACACTTACGCAAGAGCAGTACATGTTCACAGTACAATTATTACAATTAAATCTACTCGATCGGAAAATCGCACAAATTAAATTCACAGACAATCGCTGGTGGATGCACCCTGCGCAAATAACAAAAATTGCTCAATTAAGTTTACAAAAACTAATGCAGACCTATATGGTAGCTACTCAAGTTGCCTTGAACCCCGAGCGAGAACGCATCATATATGATTTGTTTTGTGGGGAAAGCACCATTAATTATGATGAAGCATGGACTGCCATTAAAGATTTTAGCCCTCAATATTTTGTAGATTGGTTTACAAAAAGGATACAGGTAGATAGTCGAAAAGAGGTACACCGCTATTTTGAATTGTTCATTGCTTTATTACAATGGGAGCGGGGTAAAGAAGAAATAGCTGGAGCTTTATTAGAAAAAATATTACACTCTACTACACTAGACACAGAACACGAAAAACTATTTTTAGCACGCTTGTATGAGGGCTTGTGTAAGTATTATGAAGATAAAGGAAGCACAAATGATTACAATTACTACATTAATTTATTATACCAATTTTATCCCTCTTTGCTTACCTACTCTTCACTTAAAGTACCTATGCAGTTAAAAGTGTCTGGTATAAATGATGAAAATACACAACAAGTGATGGATGATTTACGAAAAGGAAATATTAAAATAACAAACGATCCACAAGCTATTAAAGCCAATATACAATTTGGTCGCAAAGCACAATGGTATCAGGTAGATATACAAACCTCTACTTCATCAGGAACTTTAGTAGTAGAACAAACTTTTTACTTCAAAAAACAAGAAGGTGTGGGAGCCGAGCTACTATTACGTCTTTTTGGTAAAGGCGGTGCTACTGCTTGGGAGGCGGATTCAGTTATAGAAAAAACGAAAGAAAAATAATTATTTATAAAAAGATAATTAATGAAGTGCGTATTAAGCTTGCTTTTAATAGCGCTAGTTATAACCTCCTTTTTGTGAATTGATCCAATTTTAATCATTTATTGGTAAGTATGTAGATTAGCTTTACGTTTAAACGCTTGTTGCACTTAATTAGTTTCTACTAATATAATGTATAAAATTCTTTACATATTAATCTTATTAGTAATAAAAAAAAATTCGCTGCAAGCGCAAAATACGTATGGTATCGAACGTAAAAAAATTGACACCAAAAGAGCAGCATTATCTGAACACATCGATAATGTAGATACTTTACTTCTTAGTCGAGAATTTATTCGTTTAGATAGCACTTACTATGTAGGATATATGTATGAAGGAATGTATAAATATATTCATGCGGTAGATGCCATTGGTTTTCAACAAGCCATTCCAGCATTAGAGAAAGCTAGGCAATTATTAGAAAAAGAAAATGCATTTATCCTTAAAAATTTATATAGTTCTGAAAAATATGTTGATTCAGAGGTATATGGTGATTATTTAGAAATTACGAAATCATTAGAAGAATGCTATGATAATTTAGAAATGCCCGATAAAGTAATGACCCTTCTTGATAAAATACTATCATGGAATTTTAAAGGAGGCTGGCTAAGTAGCTATACCTATGCTCTGAAAGCTTGGACTGTTCATCGAAAAAGATTTTATACAAATAAGGAGTATAATTTTTTAAAAAATACGGTAGAACAGAATGAACAGTTAGCTTTAAGCTGGTGTTATAAAGGACTACAACAAGTAGAAATAAATCGTTCTACAAATGATAGCCTGTATGGTTTTGATTATAGTAAGTGGAACAGATGGGAAATCTATCATTATATAGCTATATTTCATTCCTATTTAAAAAACTATGATTCCGCAGAATATTACTATCAAATATTGCGAGAAGGTGGTGTGATGTCAGAAAATAATTATGCTAGTTGACAATTAGAAAAAGGAAAATTTGCTAAAGCAATTTATTATTATAAAAAAGGGCAAAGTTCTCCTATGGAGAACAAACGATTACAGTCAAAAGTTTTTTCTCTGGGTGCTAGAAGTTTAGATGAATATTCCTATTATTTACCTATTTTAAGTATATATGCAGGTAATCCTAAAGAAGGTATTATAACAGCCCAAGAGGCAATACAAAGAGGCTATTCTATGCCTGGTTATGGCTGGTATAATTTAGCTTTAGCTCGTAGTTATTTATACGACGGACAATTAGATAGTACTGCCGTAGCATTAAATAAAGCAGCACGATTTAAAGAAATTCATATTGGTACAACACTTACTCAAGAGCAATATATATTTACTGTACAGTTGCTACAACTAAACTTAATCGATCGGCAAATTGCACAAATTAAATTTACCGATAAACGCTGGTGGATGCATCCATCGCAAATCTTCGAAATTGCTCAATTAAGTTCAAAAAGATTATTACAAATTTATAGTTTGGTTACTAAGCTAGCTTTAAATCCTGAGCGGCAGCGCATTATATACGATTTGTTTTGCGGAGAGAGTACCATTACGTATGATGAAGCTTGGGTTGTTGTTAAAGATTTTAGTCCTCAGTATTTTATTGATTGGTTTACCAATCGATTAAAAATAGATACTAGAAAAGATATTCGTCGGTATTTTAAATTATGGATTGCTTTATTGCAATGGGAAAAAGGAGAAAAAAAACTTGCTTGTAATTCCTTAGAAGAATTATTATATGCAAGACTAGATACAGACCATGAAAGATTATTTTTAGCTCGTTTATACGAAGCTTTATGTAAATATTATGATGATGAAGGGAATGACAAAGATTACAATTACTATATTAATTTATTATATCAGGTGTATCCTTCTTTGTTAACTTATTCTGATCTTAAAGTTCCTATACAGATTAATATATCTGGTATAGATGATGATGTTACGCAACAAATAATAAATGATTTGAGAAAAGGCAATATTAATATTACTAACGATCCACAAGCTATTAAAGCTAATATTCAATTTGGTAGAGAAAATCAATGGTATCGAGTTGATATTCAAACATCCTCTTTTGGTACAGAAATAGTACAACAAACTTTTTATTTTAAAAAAGTTTATGGGGTAGGTTCAGAATTGTTACTCCGTTTATTTGGAAAAGGCGGGGCTCTCGCTTGGGAAGCTGAACCCATTCAAAAGCAATCCTCAAGACAAATAACTCATTTTTTTCTAAACTTTCAGTAGTTTCTGAAAATTTAGAAAAATTGCATATCTTTGTGCAATGAAACTAAAAGAAGCGAAACAACAATTCATTCAACATTGGGGTGTATTTGGTAGTCAGTGGGGTATTAATAAAACAATGGCACAATTACATGCTTTATTGTTGGTATCCGAAAAGCCTTTAAGCACAGATAATATTATGGAAGAATTAAGTATAAGCAGAGGTAATGCTAATACCAATATTAGAGAATTGATGGATTGGGAGTTGGTACAAAAAATAACCATTGCTGGAGATAGAAAAGAATATTTTACAGCAGAAAAAGATATTTGGCAGGTGGCCACCAAAGTATTGTATAGGCGTAAGAAAAAAGAATTAGATCCTATTGTAAAAGTATTGAGTCAACTAACAGATATAGAAGGAGATGGCCGTAGTGTAGAAATAAAAGCATTTAAAGATACGGTACAGGATATTGAAAAATTGGCTAAACAGCTACAACGAACAGTAGATATAGTAATTAAGGCAAAAGAAAATTGGTTTTGGGGAAAGTTTGTTCGATTATTTAAGTAATTTTTTTTATTATATTTTCAAATATTTCGGAAATTTCTAAACGTTTAGAATATGAAAACATTTAAAGTGATTGATACTTGGATACAAAGTATAGTAGTTATTTTAAGTATATTGATAGTTGTTCTACCCAATAGTATCGAAATGAAGTTTTTTTATTCTCCATTAGATACACCTCTTTATAACTACTTCTTTGTTGGATTTTTTCAGTTTAATAGCATACTTATACACCATATTGCGGGGAAAAACCAATCTGCTGTCAGAAAGATATACCAATATACAACCTATGTTGTGGTAGGAATGATGTTGTTAGGATTTGTTGTAGAAGGGTTTCTTCTTATTTTTTGGCTCATGTTATATGCAGCACCATTTATGGCGTTGTTTTATGTGGGTTTATGTTTTTATGAACTTAGAATGGTGAAAAAAATGCTCAAAGAGCAATTATAAACCATCATGAAAAATAAAAAAATAGTAGCAGCAGGAGGAGCCGGTTTTATAGGCCAAGGTATTATTAATTATTTTGGGAAGGATAATACCATTATTGTATTATCAAGAATGGTTAACGAAAAAAATAATTTATTTACAAAATCTAAACTACCAAATAATGTAACTGTAGTAGAATGGAATGGAAAAGATTTAGGCGAATGGTGTGCGTCAATAGAGGGTGCGGATGTGGTTATTAATTTTGCAGGGAAATCTGTTAATTGTAGATATAGCGCAAAGAATAAACAAGCTATTTTTGATAGCAGAGTATATGCCACAAAAGCGTTAGGTAAAGCTATACAACAATCTACTCATCCTCCTGCATTATGGATTAACGCCTCATCAGCTACTATTTACCCGCATGCAATAGATACTCCAAGAGATGAAAATTTTACAGATTTTGCAGATGATTTTAGTGTTCAGGTGTGCAAACGTTGGGAAAAAACTTTTTTTGATCAACCCACTATTACAACGCGAAAAGTAGCACTAAGAATGGCTATTACTTTAGGAAAGGGTGGTGTAATGACACCTTATTTGAATTTGGTTAAATATGGATTAGGGGGGAGACAAGGCTCCGGAAAACAAATGTTTAGTTGGATACATATAGAGGATATTTGTCGAATAATAGATTTTATTACCGATCACTCAGCATTAGAAGGGGTTTACAATGCAAGTGCTCCTAATCCCGTTACAAATAAAGTTTTTATGCAAACCTTACGAAAGGCGGTTGGGTATAAAATTGGATTGCCTGCTTTTACATGGATGTTAAAAATAGGAGCCTTTATTATGGGAACAGAAACAGAATTACTGCTTAAAAGTCGTTGGGTATTACCTACAAAGTTGATGCAAAAGGGGTTTGTAT
This sequence comes from uncultured Chitinophagaceae bacterium, assembly GCA_964454275.1. GTDB lineage: Bacteria > Bacteroidota > Bacteroidia > Chitinophagales > Chitinophagaceae > CAYVXB01. The sequence continues at coordinate 15,521 of CAYVXB010000004.1, forward strand.
TTAAGTATCCTAATTTAGCATTAGCATTTGAAAGTATTATTCATAAATGAGTCTTTTAGTACAAATTAAACAAACCAGATTTAGGCTTTTTCCCTATGAAACAATCTGTAAACACAACTCTACCCATGACAGTAAAAGATATAGATGGTAATTAACCTCTTTTTTTATGCTTATTTTTAATGAATGAAAAATATATATCTATACATATTATTAAGTATACTTTTCGTTTGCTGCTATTCAAATAATAAGAAAGTACCGAATGTATCGCACATCTCTATACATCTCACTGTTCAACACTTCGAACAAGACTTTTTTTCAATCGACACCAATCATATTGCTGAATCTATACATACACTGCACAAAAAATATCCATTTTTTTGGAAAGACTTTTCAGAAAATATTTTAGGAATAGATGCATATCAACCCAATAATATAGAACAAGAAAAGACCATTCGCAGTTTTATTAAAAGTTATCAATCTATAAAAGACAGTGCAGATAAGGTTTTTAAAGACTTCAACGATATTCAAAAACAAATAGAAGAATCGTTTAAATATATTCACTACTACTTTCCAACATATTCTTTGCCTAAAAAAATTATCACATTTATCGGACCCTTAGATGCATTTTTCCATGGAACGTTAGATGATTATGGAGACGTTCTCACACAAGATGCTATAGCAATTGGATTGCAGCTACACTTAGGAAAAGTAAATATTTTATATACCAGTCCTCAGGGACAAGCATTATATCCTGCATATATCAGCAAACGATTTGAACCTGCATACATCCCCGTAAATTGTATAAAAAATATTATTGATGATGTCTATCCAGACCGCACTATTTCTAAACCATTAATTGATCAAATGGTTGATAGAGGAAAACGTTTGTATACATTGGATCAAATAATGCCTTATACACCCGATAGTTTAAAAATTGGGTATACACAAACACAATTAGAAGGGTGTTATGCGCATGAATCCTTAATCTGGAGTATGTTTTTACGTAGTGATGTTTTATATACTATTGAACCAAGTATTATAAAAAATTATATAGGGAATAGTCCTAATACGTCTGAGCTGGGTAATGACGCACCAGGAAACATTGGCTTATTTGTAGGTTGGCAAATTGTAAAAAAATATATGCAATCCAATAGCATTACGCTCGATTCGTTACTTAAAACAGACACTCGTATTATTTTTGAACAATCGCATTATAAACCCAAGTGAAATTTAATAAAGCAGTAAAGGTAAAAATGCATAAACAAAAAGCAAGACACTTGCCGATACTTCACTAATAAAAAAAGGATGCCAATTTATCAGCCTTATGTTTTTGATAATGCCAAAACAGATGAATACTCTTAAAAAAAATTGACAACAAAGAAACACAAAACAAGGTAAGGCCATTATGTTGTTTCGTTTTCCCTCATCAAATTTAAAATGAGTAAACGCTGAAAAAGCTCTAGAAAATCCGCAACTTGAGCAACTTTTACCGCTGTATGCTTTTGTTAAACATTGAATAGGATGACTTGAATAAAAAAAATAAGAATAGAAGAAAATTGCTCCTATAATTACTACAAAAATAAAATTAACAACAAAATATGGTTTCTGATTAATAAATATTTTTTTCCATATTGGTAACATTCTATCCTTGAATAGGTTTATCTATTTAAACAGCGTTAGTTTTTATTTCATATTAGCAGAATCTTTTTGCTTTTCTATTTCTTCATGTATTTCTTCTGCATTCTTTATAGCTTTTTTTTGAATTTCATTGACGGAATCTTTAAGAACCTTATATTGCCATGCGGCAATAGATCCTCCTATTAAAGAGCAAATTAATCCGGCTATTGCCATTCCTTTGGGGACTTTTGCTTTATTGGCCTGGATAATGCTTACAATGGACAGTGCGAGACCAACAATACCCGGATAAATGGCATATACACCTAAGCATGGGATGAATGATATTACGGCTGCGACAATACCAAGCACTAAACCGGCAATACCTAAGCCCTTGCCATCATTTGATTTGATTTGTTCCATAATGTATTAAAATATTTTTGTCAAAGTAACGATTTTTTTTAAAAACTTTATCACATTACTGGTTGAATTTTTAATATAATAGATTTGCAATATGATAATAGATTGTTCAACAACACAGCAAAGCCTTATCCAATCATACTTAACACACAGTGTTGCGCCCAGGCCTATATGCTTTGCTAGTACAGTTAATAAAGCTGGTCAAATTAACCTTAGCCCATTTAGTTATTTTAATATAGCATCGGGAACTCCACCTGTACTGATGTTTAGTGTATTGCGAAGAGTTCGAGACAATACTACTAAGCATACACTAGAAAATATATGTGAAGTGCCAGAAGTAGCTATCAATATTGTAACAAAGGATATGGTACAACAAACGAGTTTAGCAAGTTGTGAATACCCAAAAGGTGTAAACGAATTTGATAAGGCAGGCTTTACCATGCAAGTAGGAAAATATATTACTCCCCCTTTAGTGAAGGAAAGCAAAATAAAAATAGAATGCAAGGTTGTAGATGTTAAATCTTTTGGCAACCATGGTGGCGCAGGACAAGTGATCTTTGCCGAAGCCCTTTGCTTGCATATAGATGAATCTATTATGGATTCTAAAGGCATGATTGACCAAACTAAATTAACATTGGTTGCTCGGCTTGGAGCGGATTGGTATTGTGCTGTACGTCCTGATAATTTATTTGAAGTAGCTAAACCAAATAAAGAATTGGGCATAGGCGTAGATCAGTTGCCTAAGCATATTCGTAACAGTTCTATTTTAACTGGAAATAATTTAGGACAACTTGCTAACGTTCAAACTATTCCCACTGTTGACCCTGCATTTAATGATGAGAAATTGAAAACTATTTTTCAATATTACTCCATAAATCCAAATGAAATGGAAAAAGAAATTCAATTTTATGCAAAAGAATTATTAGAAAAAAATAAGGTACGTGAGGCTTGGCAAGTGTTATTAGCTAATTACGCTGATTAATATGCATATCAATACTATAATAGAAATTGAATTCACGTTAGCTGATTTGCCCAAACTAGCCCAAACTCTTTTGCCCTATATTCAGCAGTATAAAATAGTTGCATTTCATGGTGAAATGGGTGTCGGAAAAACAACAGTAATAAAAATGCTTTGCGAAATTGCTGGTGTGCAAGAAATGGTTAACAGTCCAACCTTTTCTATTATTAATGAATATACAAGTCGATATGGAACTATATTTCATATGGATTGGTATAGATTAAAAGATGAAACAGAAGCTCAGAATGCAGGCGTAGAAGATGCTTTATACAGCGGGGCAATATGTTTTGTAGAGTGGCCAGAGAAAGCGGCAACATTATTACCAAATCACCATTTAAATATTTATCTTAGTGTTATAAGTGAAAATCAACGGAAAATAATATGTTCTCTTTAAGTCAATATATAAATCAAATAAAAAATCTTTGTGAAAAGCATAAAGTAAAATATTTATATGTTTTTGGTTCTCTACTTACGGACAATTTTAGTGAAAAAAGCGACATAGATTTAATTGTAGATTTTGAGAAAGTAGATATTAATGAATATGCTGATAACTATTATGATCTGAAATTTTCATTAGAAGATTTACTTCATAGACCTATTGATCTTCTTGAACAAAAAGCTATTAAAAATCCATATTTCTTAAAAAAAATTGAATCCGAGAAACAGCTTGTTTATGCACATTGATATAAAAACATGTTTATATGATATATTAGGTGCTATAGATGAAATTGATAGCTTTTTTATAAATAAACAGAAATTTTTTGTTGATTTTCAAAATGATATAAAAACTAAACGAGCTGTAGAACGTAATCTTGAAATTATTGGAGAAGCTATGAGCAGAATTAAAAGAAAATTTCCTGATTTTATTATTTTCAGTGATAGAAAAATAATTGATACCAGAAATCGCATTGCTCATGGTTACGATACTGTTTCAGACGATGTAATATGGGGAATTGTTATTAAACATTTGCCTATACTCAAAAAAGAAATAGAGAATCTATTGAACGAATAGTATTCATTTTCATATTGGCACATTAAAATAATACATGGCAAGCAGTAAATCAAATATCCAAACAGGATTTAGTTACGAACCTTTAGAAGAAACTCTAGACATAAAAGCACAAGGAACGAAGTTGCAAATAGGCATTCCTAAAGAAATTGCTTTTCAAGAAAATCGTATTGCACTTATTCCAGATGCTATTAATGTTTTAGTCAATAATGGGCATGAAGTAATTGTAGAACACAAAGCTGGTGAAGGTTCTAAATATTCAGATAAAGATTTTTCAGAAGCTGGAGCTCGTATTGTATATGATCGACGAGATATATTTAAGGCACCCATTTTAGTTAAGAGTGCTCCAATTATTGAAGAAGATATACCACTTCTACAGCCGCATCAACTTATTATTTCTCCTATTCATCTTTCAGCTTTACAAAGCACATTATTAGAAAAGATGATGGATAAACGCATTACGGCACTATCTTTTGAAAATTTAAAGGATGACTCCGGATCGTATCCCATTGTGCGAAGTATGAGCGAAATAGCTGGTAGTGCCGCCATGTTAATTGCAGGACAATACTTAAGCTCCGCAAACAATGGTAAAGGAACCCTATTAGGTGGTATTAGTGGCATACCTCCAGCAAAAGTTATTATTATTGGAGCAGGTATTGTAGGTGAATATGCAGCAAGAGCAGCTCTTGCATTAGGTGCATCTGTAAAAATATTTGATAATAGCGTATACAAATTAAAACGTATACAAAATAATATTGGTGTACGTGTATTTACATCTGTCATTGAACCAAAAATTTTAGCTAAACAATTAAAGACATGTGAAGTTGCCGTAGGAGCATTAACGTCTCAAAACAGCCGCACACCTGTTGTAGTAACAGAGGAAATGGTAAGTCAAATGCGTTCAGGCAGTATTATTATAGATGTAAGCATTGATCGTGGTGGTTGTTTTGAAACATCTGAAATTACAACTCACCAAAGACCTATTATAATTAAACATGGGGTGCTTCACTATGGTGTTCCTAATATTCCATCTGGATTTGCAAGAACCGCATCACATGCCATTAGCAATGTGCTAATGCCTTTATTGCTAGATGCTGCTAGTGAGGGTGGTTTTGATTCATTAATATGGCAAAAATTTAATTTGAGAAGTGGCCTTTATTTATATAAAGGCGCATTAACCAATTTTTATCTTAGTCAACGCTTTAATTTAAAATATACCGATTTAAATTTGTTGATAGCGAGTAGAAGATAGGCTATTAATTATGAGTTACGAGTGTAGAATTATGAATGCACAATACTATGCTCACAAATAATATATCATTTTACTAACTCTTGAAATTTTTTATTGGTATATAAGTTTATAAAATCTGGTTCTCTTTTAATTTGTTCTTTTTTAGTGGAGTCGAACTCTAAAGTTTTTTTAATCATTGCTAATGCTTCTTGTTGTCTATTCGTTAAAGCATATACACAGCCTTTAACATACCAAGGATGGAAGTAATCTGGTTTCAATTCAATTGCTTTATCACAACAGGTCAAGCTTTCTTCATATCTACCTAAATTATTTAAGCAACTTCCTTTAGCAGACCAAGCATAAGCAGAAGATGGGTTGACAGAAATAGCTGTTTCCGCATATTCTAAAGCCTGTTTATGTTTTTTTTGAAATGTTTGCACATCTGATTTACCCACCCACGGACCTTCAAATTTTTTCCACTCTGCAGAAAGCTTTGGATATAGCTCTAATACTTTATCATATAATTCCTCTGCTTCTTGATACTGATGTTGTGTATATAATAATTCATTGGCTTTTGCATAATAGGCGTTTACTAGGTATCCATATAAAATATGGGATTGATTACCGTAGCCACTAGCATTTTCACCAACTATTTCTATATATTTTAGAGCATAATGTATAGCATTATCATAATTTTTATCTTTCATCGACGTATCTCTTAATTCGGCAATAATTTTAGGATTTTCAGGAGCAATTTTTACTCCCTCTTCTAATAATTGTTTAGCTTCTTTTATATTTTGTATGCTTTGAAGCAACTGTGCTTTTTCAATATATGCTTCAATGTTTTTAGGATTATATAATAGTGCCTTATTAAAAAATTCCATCATTATTAGTATCACTTTATCTTTTTTATCATCCGTTAACCATGTTTTCCATCTTTTTAACCAAGATCCCCATTGTACAAAATCTAAGGATATATTTTCTTTAATAGTACTATAATGCTCTTTGTCTTTTGATTTTAAATCAATGATTTTTTTATCTAAATAATTCAAATATGCAATTAAGTATTTATCATAATCTATTATTTTTTTTATCCAATCTTGATCTTGTACATTTATTCCAGCTTTTTTTATACTTAATTCAAATAGTTTTTCAAAATGTGAATTCGATTCTTCTATTTTATTTAAGATTATACATATATAGCCAGTAAACAAATAGTGTATTTTTCGATCGGGCTCAATTGAAATCAACTTTTTTAAATAGGAATATGCGTTTTGATATGCATTACTATTTAAATGAATAATGGTTAACCCTAATAGTGCTTCTGTATTTTTTTCATCTAGAGATAGGCTTTGTTTATAGTTTTTTTGAGCTTCATCAAATTTATTTAAACGAAAATAAAGAAGCCCTTTTATAAAATAAACTGTTGTACTTTGAGAATCAAAATGGATCGCTTTATCAAGTTTATTATTAATATTTTCTATTTCTGTATTTATTGTTTCACTTGTTTGTTTAGTATGCAACCAACTATTTTCTTCAAATAACCATCTTGCATAAATGCTTTCTACATAGTTTATTGATATAAAAGTTCTTAAGTCTTCTCTTTTTAAAGCTTTCTCTTCTATTACTTTACGTTTAGAATCCCAAAATTCTTCTTCTGCATAACTTCTTTCAAAGTAGAGTTTTCCATTTTGAATGTTATATTCATCTATCCAAACGTTATAATCTTCACTTATGAAAAAGATAGCATCTTCTACATAACGAGCCATCATGTTAATAGCTATATAAATATTTTCATAACTAGTGTACCATCTATCTGTATCTTGAGAAATAGATATATACCATTCTTTTTTTTGTTGAACTGGTTTAATATATCTAGCTATATTCCATCTATTAAAATGTAAAAATATATTTCTTACTCGTTCAAGATTATTCTTCTCTATTTTTAATAATGTGGAATACTCATTATAAGTGGGTAAAGCTTGTTGAATATGAAATTCGTTCCTACCACTTTTATAACTGCCATATCCATAATGATTTAAACCGTAAAATGAATATTTTGGAGTATTCCAATTGAAATCTTCTCTTAAAATATCAACATCAGAAAATAGTTGATTATACATAATTAAAGCTTTATGAACATTTTTAGCTTTAGCTAATTTCCATATGTTATAAAAAGCTTCTTCAGCAGTATCAGATACTATATTATTTTTTATTTGCTCTAAATCTATCTTATCTAGAATAGTAAAAAAATCTTCAAAAGGTTTTTTATTATATTCTCTTATTAATAATGCAAAAACAGCAAACGCACTTTCTATGTTATCAATAGTTATAGGACGATATTCAAAATATAAATTACAATAAGCAACCATTTGCTTAACTTCCTGAGCAAGAGAACAAGCTTGAATACAGGGATAAGCGTTATTATCTATCTGCATTAAATACAAATAGGTTTCAATAGCTTGGTTAACATCTATTTCTTTTAAAATTTTTGCTTTTTGATAATACAGCTCTAGTACATTGTTTTTTTCAATGCCTTGGTTTATAATTTCTAAGGCTTTTTGATGCTTTTTATCATCTAAAAGAATATTAGATTTAATGAAATAATTGACCCAACTAGTGGGGTTATTTTCGATAAGCCTATCTAATTGTTCAACAAGTAATTCCACTGATTCTTTGTTAGCAGAATGCCAACTAGCACTTCTAACATTCGATTCATCGTCTTCTATCAAATACATTATAGAATTAAAGTCTGATTCGGCTAAACCGTCTCTATAAGCATTTTCTTCATTCATAAATATGCGTTTAAGTCAATTAAAGTTATGAATACTACGATTATGTTTGTACAAAAATATTCATGTCCCTTGTAAAAACCTTTGGTAGTGCAGTGTATGGCGTAGATGCCATAACGATAACCATTGAGGTAAATGTTAGTAATGGTATGCATTACTTTATTGTAGGCTTGCCTGACAATGCTGTTAAGGAAAGTTTACAGCGCATAGAAAGTGCTATTAAAACCAATAATTTTTACATGCCACGTACCAAAGTGGTGGTCAATCTTGCTCCTGCTGATATTCGAAAAACCGGCTCTGCATTTGATTTGCCTATTGCTATTGGTGTATTAGGTGCTACCGAACAATTATTATATGTAGAACGTTTGCAAGAATATGTAATGATGGGTGAGTTGAGTTTAGACGGAAATATTCAACCTATAAAAGGCGCATTACCGATTGCTATACAAGCTCGAAAAGAAGGTTTTAAAGGATTACTTGTTCCTAAAGCAAATGCCAGAGAAGCAGCTATGGTAAAAGATTTACAAGTATATGGCGTAAGTCATTTAAAGGAAGTAGTTGATTTTTTTAGTAAGGAAGTTTTACCTACACCTATAATTGTAAATACAAGAGATGAATTTGCATACGCACAAACCGAACATGATGTAGATTTTAGTGATGTTAAAGGACAAGAGAATATTAAGCGAGCTTTAGAAATAGCAGCTGCCGGCGGACATAATGTAATATTGATTGGGCCACCAGGCGCAGGAAAAACCATGTTGGCTAAACGGCTACCTACTATACTACCACCATTATCTTTACATGAAGCATTAGAGACAACAAAAATACATTCTGTTGCTGGTCGATTAGCAGAAAACGCTACATTAGTGTCTAAGCGTCCTTTTCGATCGCCTCACCATACTATTAGTGATGTAGCGTTAGTAGGTGGTGGTGGCGTTCCACAACCTGGTGAAATATCCTTAGCGCATAACGGAGTATTATTTCTAGATGAATTGCCCGAATTTAAACGAACGGTATTAGAAGTAATGCGTCAACCCATGGAAGAAAGAAAAGTAATTGTTTCCAGAGCAAAAATATCTGTTGAATTTCCGGCTAATTTTATGTTGATTGCTTCTATGAATCCTTGTCCATGCGGATATTACAATCACCCAGAAAAAGAATGCACTTGTGGCCCAGGCATAGTGCAAAAATATTTGAATAAAATATCTGGACCATTATTGGATCGTATTGATTTACACGTAGAAGTAATTCCAGTAAGCTTTACAGAGCTTACTAATAAAATTGTTTCTACCGAAAATTCTACTTATATACGAGAGCGAGTAATGCATGCAAGAACAATACAGGCTGAACGATTTAAAAATAATACAGGCGTTTATGCTAATGCACAAATTAGTAGTAAGCAATTGCGTACAATATGTGTGTTAGATAACGCTAGTGAACAGTTGTTGAAAATAGCTATGCAGCGATTAAATTTATCTGCAAGAGCATATGATCGTATTTTAAAAGTGGCTAGAACTATTGCTGATCTTGCACAAAAAGACTCTATTTTATCTGAGCATGTTGCAGAAGCTATTCAATATCGTAGCTTAGATAGAGAAAGTTGGGCGCAGGGTTAAATAATCAGCAAAAAATAACTTTATCATTTACTATTGATAGCTATTAGCATCTCCTCATGTATTTTACCATTTGTAGCTAATAAATAGGGTTGATAAGGCGAATAAATTTTACCTGTAAAATCAGTTACTTTTCCACCAGCTTCTTCTACCATTAAAAATCCGGCAGCACTATCCCAAGCTTGTAATTTATGTTCATAAAACCCATCAAAACGTCCAGCAGCAACCCAACATAAATCAATGGCTGCAGATCCCAAACGGCGTACAGGTATCCCTTTTCGAATAAATCGTTCAAATATTTGCAAAGGGCTATTGGGCATATCTAAATAGGTGTATGGAAATCCCGTAACTAAAATGGATTTTTCTACTTTCGTTTTATTGCTAACATTAATTTTTTTACCATTTAAAGTTGCGCCTTTCCCTTTTTCTGCAAAAAACAATTCTTGTAAAAAAGGATTATAAACAGCCCCTAAAATTATTTCTCCATTATACTCTAATGCAATAGATATACAACAAATAGGAATACCATTAGCAAAATTTACTGTACCATCAATAGGATCAATTATCCACTTGTATGCAGAATCCATCACTATTTCACCAGCTTCTTCACTTAAAATAAAATGATCAGGATAATCTTTTTTAATAATATCAATAATCACTTTTTCTGATGCATGATCAGCCTCTGTAACTAAATTATTAATACCTTCTTTATTTGTAATAACAAGTTCTTGCTGAAAGAATTGTTGTAAAACTTTTCCAGACGCTGTAATTGCCTTGTGTAAAGTATTGGTAAACATGTTTGATAAAGATAACTTGTAATAGATGTTAAAAAAATTTAATCTTCTTAAAATCTTCTCGTTAACATTCCTTGTTTTAATGTAGGTTTGTGTAGTTAATTTTATTACACTAGACCAATGGCAATATTTGATATAGCTATTCCTCGATCACTGGCATCAGCATTACGCTTACCACAAAATACGCCTAAACGCCAGCAAATGCGGGTGTTAAAAAATTTGCTCCGCAAAGCTCGGTTTACCTCATTTGGACAACAATATCAATTCGATACTATTTTATTGGATAAAGAACCTGCAAAAAAATTTCAACAGTATGTACCTACGTACAATTATAGTAGTATTTATGAAGAATGGTGGTATAAAACATTAGAAGGCCAATCGGATATGTGCTGGCCAGGGCATATTAAATTTTTTGCATTGAGTTCAGGCACCTCAGAGGCTGCAAGTAAATATATTCCTATTACAAACGATCTTATTCGATCCAACAGAATTACAATGGTTCGTCAGTTACTAAGTTTGAGAGGATATAAAGATATTCCTGTAAAATCTATTGGTAAAGGTTGGCTCATGCTCGGCGGTAGTACAGATCTACAGAAAGGCCCAACATATTATGCTGGCGATTTGAGTGGTATAACAGCTACAAAAATCCCATTCTGGTTCCAACCGTTTTATAGACCAGGAAGAGATATTGCTAAAACCAAGGATTGGAATGTAAAGCTAGATAAAATTGTACAACAAGCTTCTCAATGGGATATAGGCTTTATTGTAGGAGTACCTGCATGGATACAAATGTGCATGGAAAAAATTATAGACCATTACAAGTTAAAAACCATACATGATATATGGCCAAATCTTTCCTTTTTTGTACACGGCGGGGTTGCCTTTGAGCCCTATAAAAAAGGATTTGAAAAATTATTAGCCAAGCCTCTAACTTATATTGAAACATACTTAGCCTCAGAAGGCTTTATTGCATATCAAGATAGACAAAATGCAACGGGTATGCGTTTGGTAACGAGTAATAATAATTTTTTAGAATTTGTACCCTTTAATGAAGATAATTTTGATGCAGAAGGCAACATGGTTGCAAATCCAGAAGCGTTAATGATTCATGAAGTTGAGGAAGGAAAAGACTACGCACTATTATTAAGTACGAATGCTGGTGCTTGGCGCTATTTAATTGGAGATACTGTTCGCTTTGTAGACAAAGAACGTTGCGAAATTATTATAACAGGTCGTACTAAACATTTTTTGAGCTTAGTGGGCGAACATTTGAGTGTAGATAATATGAATAAAGCTATACAATTGGCTAGTGAACAATTAAATATAAGTATACCAGAGTACACAGTAGCAGGCATTCCTTATCAATCTTTTTTTGCACATAAATGGTATGTTGCTTGTAATGATCCAGTTGATCCAAATATTTTGCGAGCACATATTGATGAAAAATTGAAAGCATTAAACGATGACTATGCAACAGAACGGAATAGTGCGCTGAAAGAAGTATTTGTTCAAGTATTATCAGAAGAAAAATTCATGCAATTTTTGCATCACAAAGGCAAAGTGGGTGGTCAACATAAATTCCCAAGAGTATTAAAAGGTAAAATGTATGAGGAATGGGAAAATTTTCTACAAGTCAAAAACCATTTGGTATAATAATCAAAAAAAATTTTAACTCAAACCATCTAATAAATAAAGTATTACTTTAGCCTCTACTTTTTTGTTTTATTATGATTGAAACGCTTATTAAAAAAGGATTACTCCTAGGTTTAATGTTGAGTATATCTGTTGGGCCTGTTATATTTTCTATCATAAAACAAAGTATAAGCAATGGCATAAAAGGCGGACTTGTGTTTATTCTAGGTGTTTCTGCTAGCGATATTACCTTGGTGGTAATAGGCAATGCATTTACAGAATTATTCCGCAGCTTATTAACCTATAAAACACCTATTGGAATAGCAGGCAGTGCCTTGCTCATAGCCCTAGGAATTTATACTATTTTTTTTAAGAAAATAAAAATAAATGGAACCAGTGGAACACCAACCATTCGTTTTAGTAAGCAAGAAATAATAAAAATTTTCTTATCTGGATATCTTATAAACACATTAAATCCAGGAGCTATTGTATTTTGGATTACAGCTACCACGCCGTTTATTACTTATAGCTTATTGGAGCGTACCATTTTATTTGCAACATGTTTAACCTTAGTGTTCATATTTGATATTGTAAAAGTAGTTTTGGCAGGAAAAATTCGCCAAAAATTAACGCCCAAAATTATTCATATTATAAATGTACTGTCCGGTATAATTCTACTTGGTTTTGGCATAGCTGTAATATGGGGATTGTTATTTTATAAATCAGGAAATTAATAGTACAAACATTTAAATATCAACGTAGTTAATGTGTTGTATTTACACATTAAACCTAAAATGCATATATATCTCCACTTTTACTTTGCATAATGAGGCTTTCAATTTATGTTCTTGCAAACTTTATGAGCGGCTGCATATTTCCAAGATCAGCTTGCTTAATTGCTTTTATGTAATTTGTTCTTGTATCAGTTTTTATATTAATATTTTTATTACCCCAAGTAAAAATTGGTTTTTTAAAAATATGATTTATGATGATGTCTGCCATTAATCTTGCATGGCGCCCATTACCATTACAAAAGCAATGAATGCTAACCAATCTGTGTTTAAATCGTATAGCTATTTCTGCTGCTTTATATGTTTTATGATCTATCCAAAATAAACAATCGTCTATTAACGATTGAAGTGCAGTACTAATGTGATGTTTATCCACACCCATATTTTTATTAGTCCTTCTAAATTTACCAGCCCAAGCCCATACTTCATCAAACATTTTATAATGTAGTATGCAAATAAAATCTTTCGAAAGAATATAATTGCTTTTAAATTTCTTTGTTAACGTCCACTCCATGGCCTTTTCAATATTTTGTTGTTCAAACTCATCTAACTCTTCACGAGTGGTGATGGTTTTAATGAGCAGACCTTCTTTTTCGTCCTCATCAAGCGGCGTTTGTCCATCTATATATGTATCGTTAATCCC
>CAYVXB010000004.1:29087-34181 GCA_964454275.1 uncultured Chitinophagaceae bacterium
TTTTTAATTTCCTCGGCTTTATATTTAATCTCTTTATTCAATCTTTTTTTAGAATTTTCTTGGTCTTCTAATTTCATAGTATTGGATGTTCTAAGCACTATTTCTTTTGCTATTTCGTATGCTCTCTTTTCTATCATTTTTTCAAGACTTTTATCTTTAGGTATAAATCCATAAATCAATTTCATATCCAATGCTCGAGCTATTTCTTTTAGTGATTTGATGGTTATAGCGCCATTTTCTTCTCGTTGCTCCATTTCTTTTACACTTTGTGGGGAGATGTGAAGCTTATTACCCAGTTGCCGAAGAGACATTTTTAAAGCTGTTCTAATGGAATAAACCCATCCTTTTGCAGGCAAAATAAGCCTTTCCAGCGGTTTAAAGGCGTGCAATTTTCTATCTATTTGTTCAATAAGCAATCTTTGTTTTGACAATATCATAAGGTTATAACTTTAAAATTATACATCAAAATTAAGGTTATAACCTGAAAAATAAAAATAAAATTTAAGGCTAAAGCCTGATCTATTTAGATAGGATTACACATAAAACCTAAAATGCATAATATCGACATCTTCTACCAGATACTCTTTTCCTTGCACAGCTAGTTTCCCTTTTTCTCTACAAGCCACTTCGCTTTTATATTAGACATTATATAAGTTAGACCAAATCACCGAGGGTTTCAAAAAAAATCTCGGTGATTATGCGAAAGAAAACCATAAAATCATTGTATTTAATTACTTCTGCTCGAATAAATTTTTTTTCCATTAAATAAAAAGAATAGTAGTAATAACCTATTGAATTAAATACAATTTTTCAGTACTATAACTTAGTAATGTTTTTTGCTGTTTAAGAATTGGATAGCCAATTAACCCATCAGTAACAACAGTTTGATCTTTATTTATATGTGAGAGATCGCCCTCCACCGTTTCAATATCCTTAAAAAACGTTTTACCAATAGTTGATTTTTTTATTTTGCCCATTCGAACAATTTTTCTTAAACCATTTACTCCTACTAATGTATCTGATGAAAGGGCTTTAATATTCTTTAGGGTAAGATTTTCAGTATAGACATTTGGAGATAGTAAATTAACCGTTGCACCTGCATCAATACCCATTTTGTAATTTTTTTTATTTATACTGTACGTAATTATAGGTATGTGATCTTGCATAAAAAAGGAGGCAGTATCTTTAATTTTAACTTGCTTTAAATATTCATGTAAATATTTTTCATAGATAAGTGTTATAGTTTTACTTTGATAGTCGAAAAGAATATCAAAATTTCGAAAAACACCAAACCCTATAAGGCCATAAATATTTTCTTCTTTTTCTTCCAGCTGAGATAAATCTTGTGTAAGAACTTTTTGCTCTTCCAGTTTAATTCCTGCCCATTCGAATGTTTGATTTTCTATTATATCCATACCCATTGCTGTGGAGCTATTGACATCACCAACATTTGCGTAGGATTTTGTGTGTGTTGAAGCGGTATATTTTGAGTTTAAAATTAAAAAAGGGGCCCCACTATCTAAAATAAACTTTCTTTTTTGACCATTTAAAAATGCTTCTACAACAATTAATCCATTTTTCTTTAGCATAAATGGAATGACCATACTTGTTTGATTACTGATTATTGGTAAGCTGTTTTCTTCTTTTTTTAGTGTTTTAGTGGCCAAAAAAGAAAAATCTAATTGAAGGAGTTTATTTTGTGGCGTAAAATAAAAAATCACATTTTTTTCGCCTAAAGTTGAATACGTAAAAGTATATTTTAACATTAACACATTTTCTTTCTTCTCTTCTAAAATCTTTTTATTATTTAAAACTTTATAAGGCAGTTGAGCAAAAATACTATTCAATACATTCTTAGCAGCCTCTCCGTTTTTACCCAAAACAGTAAAACTACTATCTAGAAAGGGGGTTAAGCTAACGACTGATTGAGCATTTATACATTCTATAGCTTTCTGTACGATTTTCTCGCAGTCGGCTCTATTTTGAGCGTTAACATAACAAAATAAAACAAACAAAAAAACTGTTAGAATAAATTTTGATTTCATAATAATCTTATTTAATAGCGCCGAAGCTATAATAGAATATGTTAATGATCTACTAAAATATAAATCATTATCATAGCAAATACAGCTTTGTTAATTAAATATAAATTCTAAAATATGTTACTGAATTATTTGACCTTTACAGGCATGACAAGGCATATATACTTAACGAACAATGCCGTAAATGCTATACTAGTTTCATGTATTTACACATTAAACCTAAAATGCATAATATCGCCATCTTCTACCAGATACTCCTTTCCTTGCACAGCTAGTTTCCCTTTTTCTCTACAAGCCGCTTCGCTTTTATATTGTATAAAATCATTGTATTTAATTACTTCTGCTCGAATAAATCCTTTTTCAAAATCGCTATGTATAACCCCTGCAGCTTGTGGAGCTAGCATTCCTTTTGCAATAGTCCATGCTCTTACTTCTTGTACACCAGCTGTGAAATACGTAATCAGGTTCAATAATTTGTAGGTAGATTTTATCAATCTGGCTACTCCACTTTCCTTCAACCCCATATCTTCTAAAAAAAGTTGTCGGTCTTCAAAACTTTCCATTACAGCAATATCGCTTTCAATAGCGGCGCTTACGTATAATATTTCGGCATTTTCTTGTTGGATGGCTGCTTGTAATGCGGTTGTATGTTTATTTCCAGACACTACCGATTTTTCATCCACATTACATACATACAAAACGGGTTTCATTGTTATCAAAAATAAGTCACTCAAATATTTTTCTTTATCTTCTTTGCTTACAACAAACCCTCGAGCATTTTTTCCTTCGTTTATATAATTTTTAAGCTCTTGTAATAAGGCTACACAAGTAGCAGATTCTTTATCACCGCCTGTTCTAGCTTGTTTTTCAACTTTACTTATTTTCTTTTCTATACTTTCTAAATCTTTTAATTGCAATTCGGTATCAATAATTTCTTTATCTCGTACAGGATTTACGCTGCCATCTACATGTATAATATTGTCATCGTCAAAACAACGCAATACATGTATAATAGCATCGGTACTTTTTATATTTCCCAAAAATTGATTGCCAAGGCCTTCTCCTTTGCTTGCTCCTTTTACTAAACCAGCAATATCCACAATTTCTACTGTTGTAGGTACTACCCGCTGTGGTTGCACTAATTTTTCTAGTTCAATTAATCGATCATCAGGAACAGTTATTACACCTATGTTTGGTTCTATAGTACAAAAAGGAAAATTGGCTGCTTGCGCTTTTGCATTACTTAATGCATTAAATAAAGTAGATTTTCCTACATTTGGTAATCCTACAATGCCTGCTTGTAAAGCCATATATTAAGGTTAAAAGTTGATATTAAATGGTTGCAAATGTAAATGGCTATAAGTAATTTCGTTAATAGTAGGGCACTTATTTTAAAGAATACAATATTTTTTATGAAATTTATTACTTTCTAAACAACAAACAGATCGATATACAGCATTGCTGAATCAATTAAAATAATCTTGATCAATCTCATACGCTACTTATTCATTACATCATGGCACTCAACTACGTTTGGTTATTTTTTTTCTTTATTGCATTTGTAGTAGCATTAGCACGACTACTATTTTTTGGGGATACTGCTATTTTTTCTCGTGTAATGACAAGTCTTTTTGATGGTGCTAAAAATGGTTTTGATATTTCATTAGGTCTTGCTGGGGTAATGACTTTGTGGTTGGGCATTATGAAGATTGGTGAAAAAGCAGGTATGATTGATAAGTTTGCTAAAGCGGTATCACCTTTTTTTCGAAAACTCTTTCCTTCTATACCCAAAGGGCATGCGGCGGGTGGAGCTATTATGATGAACTTTTCAGCAAATATGCTTGGCCTCGATAATGCTGCTACTCCATTAGGGTTGAAAGCAATGCAAGAGCTACAGACAATCAATCCTAAAAAAGAAACAGCTAGTGATGCGCAAATTATGTTTTTAGTGCTAAATACAGCAGGGTTAACTATTATACCCACCTCTGTTATGGCTATGCGCCAAAGTATAGCTATAGCTCAAGGAGTAACCAACTTTAATGCAGCAGATATTTTTTTACCTACGCTTATTGTTACATTTATTTCTTTTTTATCTGGAATGATTGCTGCTGCTGCTTATCAACGTATTAATTTATTTAGATTGCCTATTTTAATATTTGTGGGAGGATTTGCAGCATTAATGGCAGGATTATATTTTTGGTTAAAGCAATACCCACCAGATCAAATGGCTGCTTATATTGGATTACTAGGAAGTGCTATTATATTCTCTATTATCATTTTATTTTTATTGGCGGGTGTACGAAAAAAAATAAACGTCTTTGAAACGTTTATTGATGGCGCAAAAGAAGGCTTTCAAGTAATTATAAAAATTGTTCCATACCTTGTAGCTATACTTATTTCCATTGCTGTATTTAGAGCCACTGGCTGTATGGACTATGTGGTACAAGGACTAGGCAAATTATTTGCAGCGTTAGGTATGAATACAGACTTTGTTCCTACACTTCCTATAGGATTAATGAAACCCATGAGTGGTGCTGGCTCCAGAGGATTAATGATCGATGTTTTAAAAACGTATGGTGTAAATTCTTTTCAGGGCAAGTTGGCTGCTATTATACAAGGTGGCACAGAAACCACTTTTTATACAATAGCTGTTTATTTTGGTAGCATAGGCATTAAAAATACACGCTATACCATTATATGTGGATTAATTGCTGATGCAGTAGGATTAATTGCTGCCATTATTGTTGGATATTTATTTTTTAAATAATGGCAATAAGATAAACATCATTTTAACAAAAACTTCTGCAAAGCTTTCAATTACAAGTAATGGGTTGTAAAGGTTAATGGGCCAAGATTGCTGCATTACACTACGTTTCGCGGTATTGCTAATGCAGTATAGATTTAAAATTAAATAGTATGCTTTTGTCCTTTCCACCGTAGGGAGAAATCCCTCATTACACAAGAATTTTATTATTTTGAGAGATGCCTCCGCAGTTTACCCTGACGAAGGCAGGGTTCGCATGACAAGATATCTATAGTAATTTAACAATGC
>CAYVXB010000005.1:0-12498 GCA_964454275.1 uncultured Chitinophagaceae bacterium
CCTATTATTTGTATTACCTTTTTTAAGATTTAAACAATATAAAAGCACGGTGTTTCAACTTTATTTTTTAGCCTCTGCTTTATTATGTGTCGTATTATTTAGTACCTCTTCAGAATCTTCAACATATATTATTGCGGTTATTGGTGCTTCTATTTGGCTTTCATTACAGCCACCTACTAAACTGAATAAGGCACTCTTAATTTTTATGCTACTATTTACTACTCTTTCCTCAACAGATTTATTGCCACATATATTTAACAAAACGATTATTCACCCATATGGGCTTAAGGCTCTGCCATGTTTTGTCATCTGGCTCATTATAACAAGTCAATTATTTATTAAAAAATTTGTAGTTAACAAAAAATCATTACATGAAATAACCATAGGCGGTTGAGCTGTATACAAATTGGCGATGAATAAATTTATTGCTGATAGATGCAGAAAAAGTTAGTTATTTCGTTTGGTTCTTTTAAAAATTTTTATACAGATGAATAAAAAAATTTCTATTGTTGTTCCAGTATATAATGAAGAAAAAAATATCATTCCGTTAGTTGTATCCATAGATAAGGTGATGGGCCAATTGCCCTATATCTATGAAATTATTTTTATAGATGATGGCAGCAATGACAATACAACAAAAATTATTCAAGAAACAGCAGAAAATAATAAGCATATTTTTTACATTTCTTTTTCTCGAAATTTTGGTAAACAAAGTGCTATAAAGGCTGGGGTTGATTATTGTAAAGGTGATGCTGTTGTTTTTTTGGATGGAGATATGCAGCATCCTCCGCATCTTATTAATGAGATGGTGCAAAAGTGGGAAGAGGGATATGATATAATATATGCTAAAAGAATGCAAAATAAAACAGCTGCTTTTTGGAAAAGAATAGTAGGGAACATGTTTTATGCCTCTATCAAAAAAATATCAGATGTGCCTTTAGAAAAAGGAACTACTGATTTTTCTTTAATAAGCATTAGGGTTGCTAGCATTATAAGTCAACTCAACGAAAGAGACCTTTTTTTTGTTGGGCTCATCAAATGGTTAGGATTTAAACAGTATGCTATTCCCTTCGATGCGCATAAACGATTAACGGGAGAAAGCAAATTTAAGTTCAAGCAACTACTACAATTAGCACTTCGAGGGGTTACTTCTTTTAGTACAAAGCCTCTGTATTTAGCTATTTATTTAGGATTCTTTTTTTCAGGCATATCCATATTATATCTACCCTACGCATTGTACAGCTATATAGCCGGCTATGCTATTTCTGGTTGGACTTCCATCATCATGACTATTGCATTTTTAGGAGGCTTGCAATTGCTCATTCTAGGAGTATTAGGAGTATACATTGGTAAGATACTTATGCAAGTAAAACAAAGACCGAATTATATTGTAGATAAAACGAATATACTGTGAATAAATACATCCTACTAAGCTTTGATGTAGAAGAGTATGATATGCCATTAGAATATGGGGCTTCTATTTCTTTTGAACAACAAATTGCTATTAGCACAGAGGGTGTACAATCTGTTATGGCTCTTTTAAAACAATATAATATTAAGGCCACATTTTATACTACTGCACAATATGCAATACATAAACCTGATATTATTCAGCAATTAGTTGCCGATGAACATGAAATAGCATCGCATGGCTATTATCATAGTCGCTTTGAAGAAGCAGATCTTGCAACATCAAGGCGTACATTAATGAATATAAGCGGCAAAAATGTTTATGGTTATAGAATGCCACGTATGCAAGCCGTATCCAATCAAGCACTTAAAGAAGCGGGATATTTATACAACTCCTCTCTAAATCCAACTTGGTTACCTGGTCATTATAATCACTTTCGAAAACCACGAACGTATTTTTATACCAATGAACTCTTACAATTACCAGCCTCTGTAACTCCTTTGTTGCGTATACCTTTGTTTTGGCTTTCTTTTCATAATTTTCCAGAAAATATTTATCGATACTTATGTACGTGTGTAATGCGAAAAGATACGTATTGTAATATGTATTTTCATCCATGGGAATTTACAGACATACGAAAAAATACCAATGCAAAATATCCAACATACATTACCAAAAATACTGGGCAACACATGAAAAACCGATTAGAACGATTTATTATATGGGCCTTTCGTAAAAATTATATGTTTATATCAACAGCTAACTGGTTAGTACAAAAAAAGTTGATTAAGATATAATAGCGGAGTTTTACACACAAATCATTGAAATAAATAATACTTTTACGGCTAAATGGTTAATCTGTACTACTCGTTTAATCAACTATTACTTACACATTCACTATTGCTAAGTATAACTATTACGAACGAGATCATTGTTTTATTTTGTTTATTATTTGCACTAATACTACTCTTGTTTGTTGTTTCTGGTGCCGAAACAGCGTTCTTTTCGCTTACCAGTAAGGATATCAATTTGCTTAAAACCAAACAAGAAAAAGCATACAAGCGTATTGTTCAACTTTTAGAGAACCCTTTGCTATTACAAACTTCTCTTACGATTATTATTTATTTGATTAGTATTAGCATTATACTAGTATCTAATTGGATTATTAATCAATTTATTCCTCAAGAGGATTTTTTTTGGATCGTTTTCATAATAAAAATTTTCTGTATCAGCTTTATGTTGTTATTATTTGGTCAAATAATTCCCAAGCTAATGGCGATACAAAACAGCATTCGTTTTTCTAAAGATTTTGGAATAATTATTCAATGGGTGCATACAGCAACCAAAGGCGTTAGTAAATGGCTTGCAAAAAATGCTGTATATGTAGAAAAAAAAATAACTAAAAAAAGGGCTAATGATTTTACACTAGAAGAACTTGATGAAACCATTCATTTTAATAATAAAAATGCTAGTGAAAAAGAAAAAAATATTTTAAAAGGCATTGTAAAGTTTAGCAATATTACTGTAAAACAAATTATGCATACGAGAATGGATGTATGGGGTATTGAATACGCCCTTTCATTTGCTGATGTAAAAAAGCAAATAGAAAAACTTCATTACTCAAGACTACCTGTTTATAAAACGACATTAGATGATATTGTAGGAATAATACATACCAAAGATTTATTACCGTATATTGACGAAGAGTTGCACAACTGGCATGAGCAAATACGAAATCCCTTTTTTGTACATGAACAAAAATTCATAGATGATTTACTAAAAGAGTTTCAAGCTAGGCATATTCATTTTGCTATTGTTGTAGATGAGTTCGGAGGCACCAGTGGCATTGTTACTCTTGAAGACATTATAGAGGAAATTATTGGAGAAATTAATGATGAATTTGATGATGAAGAAAATGTAAGTAAAAAAATAGACGATCACACCTATATCTTTAGTGGCAAAACAACTATTAATGATTTATGTAAACGCATGAATCTCTCTTTGCACACGTTTGATGAAGTAAAGGCAAATAATGAGTCGCTTGCAGGCTTAATATTAGAATTGAACGGCGATATCCCTGCCATCAATCAAGTATTGTTGTATAGCAATTTTGAATTTATCATACTTTCAATAGAAAAAAATAGGATAGATACAATTCAAGTAAACATTAAACATCCAGAAGTAGAAAAATAGCATGCCAAATAAATTAATAATGCCCTTTATTCTTTATATGATATGCAACATAACCGTTTCTTGTAATAGTGTATATACCCCAAAGCCAACAGGATATTTTAATATCTCCTTTCCAGCGCATCAATATCAAACATTCGATCGACCCAATTATCCCTATAAGTTTCAATATCCTACGTATGCTAAAATTACCCAAGACAGCAGTTTTTTTGATGATACGCCAGAAAATCCATGGTGGATAAACGTCGATTTTCCCGCATTGCATGCTCGTATTTATATAAGCTATAAAATGATTGGTAAAAACAGTTTCGAAAAATTACTAAATGATACCTATAAAATGACCTTTAAACATAGCTATAAAGCAACGACTATTCAAGATTCTATATTTCGTACTATGAACAATATATCGGGAACTTTTTTTTATGTAGGTGGAAATGCAGCTACAACACATCAATTTTTTGTAACCGACTCTACCAAGCATTTTCTTAGAGGCGCTTTATATTTTGATACCACCCCTAATGAAGATTCTTTACGTGTAGTAAATGATTTTTTGTTACACGATATGAAACATTTAGTGAATACTTTTGAATGGAAAAATTGATTTTAGGGTATACTTATTATTCGTTGGCAAGCAATAAATCATTGATAATCAATACTATAAGAATGTCATGTGTAATATGATTTTAGAATAATTTGGATGATTTAACTAAAAATCTTACCTTTGCGCTCCGTAATAAATAATACTTGATTATTATATGAAAACAGACATCCATCCTAAAACATATAGATTTGTTGTGTTTAAAGACATGAGCAATGGTCATTCTTTTTTGAGCCGCTCTACTACAGCAGCTAAAGAAACCATTCAGTGGGAGGATGGGCAAGAATATCCATTAGTTAAATTGGAAATATCAAATACATCTCACCCTTTTTATACAGGTAAAAACGTGCTAGTAGATACTGCTGGCCGTATCGATAAATTTAAGAAACGCTACCAAAAAAAGTAGTAGTCTCTCTCTCGTATTTCCTCTTAGTATATTCTATACGTTTTAAGTTAGTGTACACCTTTGTACCTGTTTGGCATTTCCCTATGTCAATATTATGTTAAATAGTTGTATCGAGACCTGTGGTTTTAGTATTATACCTTAACTTTGTATGAAGGATGTGGGGATGATGTTTAAGTATGATTTGTCATGCATCAGAATAAAGTGTTGGTTTTTAATTTTAAAATGTGATAGTATGAATAAGATTTTGAAAAGAGAGTATTACAGGACTATAGTTGAAAGATTGTTATTCGTTTCACAATCAAAGTTTGTTTGGATGTTTTTACTGTTTCTTGTTTCTATATCAACTTTTGCTGATCCAATAACCAAGCATTCAAACACAGATACAATTAAAAGGAATGATATAACTCAAACATACGGTTTTAAAGATTTATTTGTGGTTGATGTAGATGATCATACAGCCATCTATAATACAAAATTAAATCCTCAAGCGGTGAGTTTTGTACAAGATTATATACGTCAACAAGGACATGAGTTGGAGCAAATGAAAGGTTGGGGACAACCTTACTTTGATCTTATCGAAAGCGTTCTGACTCAATATGGTTTACCCAAAGAATTAAAATATTTAGCTGTTATAGAATCTCATTTACAATCAAAATTAGTTTCTTGGGTTGGAGCAAGAGGTCCTTGGCAGTTAATGCCAGAAACAGCCCGTCAAATGGGTTTGGTTGTTACTAAATATACGGATGAACGTACAGACTACTATAAAAGCACTCATGCGGCTGCTAAATATTTAAAAATGTTGTATAATCAGTTAGGGGGAGATTGGTTATTGGTTATTGCGGCGTATAATGGTGGACCAGGAAGGGTTTTAAGCGCAATTAAAAGAAGTGGTAGTAAAAATTTCTGGGATTTACAGTATGATTTACCCACTGAATCACGTAACCACGTAAAAAAGTTTATTGGCACACATTATATATTTGAAGGTAGAGGGGGGGAAACTACTCTTACTGCCCAAGAATTGACTCAAGCACGAGCACTTCAAAATACGGCATTAACCCTTGCGCCTCAACGTAATATTGATAATGTTACGGGGACGGGTGGTATGAAAGTTGAATCTGTGATGGGTAAATTTAATTCTGTTGTTATTGCTAAAAATTTATTGATTGATTTAGCAGAGTTTAATCGTTTAAACCCAGGGTTTGATAAAGCCATGTCTAATGGGCAATCTTATAATTTAACCTTACCAGAAGAGAAAATGACTGTATTTTTTGCTCAGAAGAATATTATCTTAAACGAATCTGTACAAGCTTTGTTAAGTGGAAACACTACTCTTTAAGAAGAAAATAAGTGGTTTAATGTTTTTTGTAATCCCTCTGCTTTTAATAAACATTCTTGGTATTCCTCTTCTGGATCACTTTGTTGTGTGATGCCACTTCCTACTTGATAAGATAAATATTTCGTATCAGCATTATAAAAAAAACTTCGAATCATCACATTGAAATCGATGTTTTTATTTGGCGTAATGTATCCAATTGTTCCAGCATACAACCCACGTCGAGAATACTCATATTGCTCTATTAATTGCATAACTTTTTTTTTAGGTGCACCAGTCATGGAGCCCATAGGAAATAACGCTTCCATAATGTCAGAAAAAGAAATACCATTTTGAATATTTCCCTTAATCGTGGATATTAAATGATTTACTTGTGGGAATGTATAAACGCCTAACAGCTCTTCTACCTCTACTGAACCGGCTTCACAAATACGAGATAAATCATTACGAACTAAATCTACCACAATAATATTTTCAGAACGTTCTTTATTATTTTGTTGTAACAATAATTGTTGTTGTTTGTTTTCTATCTCATTTACTAATCGTTTATTCGTTCCTTTGATAGGTTGTGAGCAAAGTACTCTTCCTTTTTTTTGTATAAATCTTTCAGGGCTTGCACATATTGCATATGATTTGTTATTTCGGTATAAACCAGCAAAAGGGGCTGGGGAAATCTTTCTTAATTGTATATACAGTTCTATTGGATCAATATTTGCATTTTGTGCAAACCACTCTTGACAAATATTGATTTCATAACAATCTCCTCGCTGAATATGTGCTTTAATTTTTTGAAGCGTTTGGATAAATTCATTTTTGGTAATCTTTGGTTTTAATATCACAGAAGGTTTGCTATTAACGGAACATACCATTTGGCTTATTATTGATTCATATATATGCTTAGGGTTATGGTTAGCAAAATGATGAATCTGCAATTCATTTTTAGTGAGTTCTATAACCAATTCTGGAACAAATAAAAATGCATCTGTGAAACCTATATAATCTGGGTGTTTCGAAGGCAGGTGATGTAATTCTTCTTTCCAATCATAGCAAAAATGACCAAATAACCAATCTGCATTGCTTTTGTATAATTGATCGATAGTAGGCTTAAATGGAGGTATGTTTGTTGAATGCTCTACACATCCCACTGCTACAATGCACCACTTAGAAGCATTTTGAAAAAAGGCAGGATTAGAATCTAAAAAAGAAAAAATGTTGAATGATTGTACCCAATTCAACATTTTATATATAAGCTCTTGACTGTACTGTATAGGAAATACAGTAGTTGTTCTATTGGTATTGATGATATTAATTTTTTTGTATAAAGACGCATTGCCACAGAAGGATGGTAAATAATATGGAAGAAATACAATTATTTTCTACCTAAAAAAATGCTAGTATAAATCGTCTTCCTCATCATCAAATCCTTTATCGTCATACAAGTCTTTAAATTCATCGTCTATAGAAAAATCTTCTTCCTCTTTACCTTTTTTAGGTTTACTCGTAGTGCTTTTATTTTTAGACTTGGGAAGATCAAATTCTTCAAAATCAGGATCCCAACTAGAATTTTCTTCCACTTCATTCCAATTATCGTCTAATCCATCATCCTCTTCTTCATCGAATACTTTTTTAGACGACACTTCACGATCTTCTTCAAAAGAATCGTCATCGTCCAATACTTTCTTTTTAGACTTTGGAGTACTTTTTAACTGCTTATCATTTGCAGTTACTTTCTTTTTTGCAGTAGTTTTTTTGTCCTTATCAGATTTTGGTGTCATAGTTCCAATAAGATTTAGAATGTAAAATTTAGAGTAGTTTTTTAATTAACCAAATTTTTTTCAAAAAAAATATATAGTTGTGTAAAATTAGATTAAAAAATGTAATACTACACGTTCTATAATTGAATAATTTGTTCTTTCATAACCCCATTTGACAAATAAGTAATGGGTATTTTAATATATTGCTCAATATACTGAATATACTTTTTAGCGCCTTCTGGCAACTGCTTTGTTGTTGTACAGGTACTCAGCTTTTTGTCCCACCCATCTAAATTTTTATATACAGGGGTAATGGCTATGTCATTTATGTTGTAGGGCATTTCTTTAGTAATAGTATCATCAACCTTGTAATCTGTACAAACTTGCAATTGTGAGAAGTCGTCTAAAACATCTATTTTAGTCATCACTACTTTGGAAATTCCATTTAGCATACATGCATATTTAAGAGCTACTAAATCTAGCCAACCACATCGACGTGGTCGATTCGTGGTTGATCCAAATTCATTACCTATTGTTCGTAATTTTTCGCCTATACTATCATTTAATTCTGTTGGGAAAGGGCCTCCTCCGACTCTTGTACAATAAGCTTTTGTTACTCCTATAACCTCGTTAATTTTATTGGGTGCTATACCAAGCCCCGTACAAACAGATGCTGTTATTGTATTGGATGAGGTTACAAATGGAAAAGTTCCAAAATCGATGTCCAGCATAGTCCCCTGAGCTCCTTCTGCTAATACTTTTTTCCCTTTTGTAATATACTCATTTAAAAAATAAGCACTATTTACAACAGGGAGTTTTCTTGCAAATTCAATGGCTTCTAAAAACGCTTCTTCCAATTGATTTATTTCTTCTGTGGAATGCAAATTTTCTAATTGCTTTAAATGCTGGGTTCGTAATAGCTGGTATTGTTTATCAAAATCTTTGTGATGTATATCACCCATTCTTAATCCGCTACGCCCCATTTTATCCATATAAGCAGGCGCTATACCTTTTAAGGTAGATCCTATTTTTTCTTTTCCTCTTATTGCTTCGGCGGCTTTATCTAAGGCAATATGTGTGGGTAGAATGAGGTGTGCACGATTGGATATGTATAATTTTTTGTGTACATCAATACCAAAAGCACTAACTGTTTCACATTCTTTTTTAAGCGTTATGACATCCAATACTACACCACCTCCAATAAGATTAATATTATTTGTGTGAAAAATACCTGAAGGAATTTGATGCAGTACTATTTTTTTACCTTCTATGTATAAGGTATGACCTGCGTTTGGGCCACCTTGAAAACGAGTAATTACATCATAATGAGGTGTAAAATAGTCCACTATTTTACCCTTGCCTTCATCCCCCCATTGTAATCCTAATATAACGTCAACCATAATTTTATATTATCTGTTTTTTATATTGAGTATTGATTTTTACTAACTACATCATAGGCACAACACTGCTGAAGAATTATGCATTTGCTTTTATTGCTTTGGCAGCATCCATACGAGCGGCTACAGAAGCTGGAATTATTCCAGCTAATACTCCAACAAAAATACAAATGGATACTGCAAGAAATACAATATTAGGCGTTATTGTTATAGGAAAATCAAAAAAGTTACTAAGTATTTTTGTTAGTATATAAACAAGCACTAAACCTATTATACCACCGAGAATACAAAGAAAAGCAGACTCTAATAAAAATTCTATAAGAATAACATAAGGTTTGGCCCCAACTGCTTTTTTAATTCCTATTTGATTGGTTCGTTCTCTAATTGTTACAAACATAATATTTGCTACACCAAAAGTTCCCACAATTAAGGATAAAATAGCAATGGCCCACCCACCCATATTTACACTTTCAAAAAAAGAATTAAGCTGAGTAGTGCCAGCAGTGATATCATTTAAAGCAAAATCATTTTCCTCCATTGGATTTAATTTTCGTAAAGATCTCATTACTCCGGTTAATTCATCTTTAACTTGTTCCACAGCAATACCATCCTTACCTTTTACCATTATAAAATTGTCGCTATTGCTACGTACACTAATCATTTGTTTGCAGAACTGATATGGCATTATAACAATATTATCAAAATCCCAACCCCCTAGTAAGTTTTTGCCTTGCTTCTGTATAACGCCTACAATAGTTACTCTTGTGTTTCCTACGTTGATTGTTTTCCCAATGGCCATTTCTGGTTTATCAAATAGGTTAGAGGCATTTTCATATCCTATTATGGCTACAGAATTGCCTTTGGTAAATTCCGCCATGGAAATATATCGACCTATGGATATTTCAAGGGGTTGTATAGTTGTATATTCATCTGTAATGCCGAACCAGTTTACATTTTGCAGTTCTGTACTTCTATAACTTACGGTGGATCTGTTAGGTGCAACGAAGGCTACATGACTAACATATTTTGTTCGTTCTTTTATTAAAAACGCTTCTTCATAATTGGTTGCAGGGCGTTTAGCATATTTCCACCAAGGATAATCTGCCCCGCCACCCCATGGCCATTTTTGAATATATATTGTATTGGAGCCAAGTGATTTAATTTCATTTTTCACATTTTGCTCTAAACTATTTACTGTTGCTAATACAGCAATAATGCAAAATATTCCAATAGTAACACCAAACAAAGACAAGAATGTACGTAATTTATTTACTCGTAATTCTTGTAAGGCCATTTTTAAACTACTCCAAAAAATTCTAAGTAAAGAAAGCATGTAAAATTTATTTGGCTATAAAAATGATATTATTTCCAAAAGTATTTCGGTGTGTTGCTAAACATATGTTTAGGGTTATTTTTTTCTAACCCAATTACCTTGTTGTAGTGTATTATTAGTTATATTGACCACTTCGCTAAGGTATATGTCTTCTGAAAGTGCTTTCAGCCAAGCATTATAGCGCTCTGATTTATCCTTATCCATTTTACTATACTTACTCTGGTCTTCAGTTGGAAAGGATACAGAAAGTTTTACAGTTGTTTTTGTTAAGCTATCTAATTGCTTTACTACATCATGAGTTTGTTTTTGATCTGCTTGATAATCGCTTAATTGCAAACTGTAGATTTTATCATTTCTATTTGCCAGCCACGCTGTATTTTTTTGTATCTGAGAAAAAATAGGGTTCATATTGATTTTTTGCTGACTTTCTTTAGCAATTTGTTTGATATAGTTTCCATCATTCCAGGTACTGTAATTTGATTTTTGAATTACATCCCAGGGCAATGCATCTGGGATATCCTTTTCACGTAGTTTCAAATATTCAAAATAGTCAGGTAATAAAATATCAGGAGTTACTCCTTTTTGTTGTGTTGATCCGCCATTGATACGATAAAATTTTTGTAATGTTAACTTTATTGTTCCTAAATCATCATTGCCCATATCATTATTATTTAATGCTATAGGGCGTTGTATAGTTCCTTTTCCATGGGTGTTTGATCCTATTATAATACCTCTATTGTAATCCTGTATAGCAGCAGCAAAAATTTCGGAGGCAGAGGCACTAAATTCGTCTACCATAACAGTTAAAGGCCCACTCCACAATACAGATGTATCTTGATCGTTGTATGTATCAATATTTCCCCGCCTATCTCTTGATAATACAACAGGTCCGCTGGGTATAAAATATCCTACCATTTTAGCCACTTCCAACAAAGAGCCACCTCCATTGCGCCTAAGGTCTATAACGATAGCTTGAACATTTTCCTGTTTTAATTTTTTAATTTCTTTGGCCACATCTTCTGAACAACGGGCACCATTAGGCCTTTCAAAATCGGCATAAAATTCAGGTAAATAAATATAGCCTATTAAAGATTTCCCTTTTACAATGACACTTCTAGCAAATGTTTCATCTTGTATAATTTCATCACGTATTAATTTTAGTATTTTGATAGACCCATCTGCTTTTTTAAGTGTAAGTACTACAGCCGTTCCTTTTTTACCACGAATAAGTTTAACAGCATCTCCCAAGGAGTAACCCGTAATATCTACAGCCGAGCTATCGCCCTGAGCTACTTTAACAATAAAATCATTGGCATGGATTTGCCCACTTTTCCAAGCAGGGGTACCTGTTATAATATTTGTAACCTTTATATTTCCATCTTCCTCTTTTAACCCTGCGCCAATACCGTAAAATCGTCCACTCATATCCTCATCAAAGGCTCGTTTTTCTATTGGAGGAAAAAAATTACTGTGTGGATCCATGGAGGTAATAATATCATCTACATAGGCATTAAATTGATCTTCTTCGGTCTCTTTATGTAAACGCACGAACATTCTTGCTATAATTTTTTCTACTCGTTTTCTAGCCTCTACTTCTAATTGAGCATCTGTTTTTTTAAATACCAATGTGTCTTTTAGTGTTGCTTTAGAACGTTGTTCCAATAAATCAGCATATCGTTCTAATACTAAGTATTTTAACTTTTTACGCCATTGCTCTTGCAAGTCGAGTGGTGTATTTGGAAAAGAACGTTTTTCACCACCAAAAACAATTGTATCTGATTGATTGAATGAAAATGGTTTCGTTAAGATGATTTTATATATTTTTTCTGCCTCAGATAGTCTTTGACTATACAGCTTATATACGGCGGGAAGAAACTCTACCGATTTTTGCCCTAATATTTCATCATCTATTGTATTTCCATATTGTTGCTGTAAATGCATAGAATCAGCAGAAAGAAAAAAGGTTTTATCAGAATCTATTCTTTTTAAAAATTTTAAGAAAATAGCTCTAGAAAAATGATCATCTATAGGTTTAGGGCTATAGTGGCCTTGCTCCAACATTTGACCCACTATTTG
>CAYVXB010000005.1:12508-30989 GCA_964454275.1 uncultured Chitinophagaceae bacterium
TTCCTCCGGGATCTCGACGGGCCCAGGATTGTACCTGAATAAATACGCCTATCATAATCAAGACGAATAGCACAGGCAACGTTTTTTTATTAAACATAAATTGTATTGTTTTTTGTATCATCGAATTTCAAACCTACAAGAATTAACCGAATATGCAAAAGATACTAAGAATATATGTATTCAAAAAATGATTTAAGCGTAGGTATATTCCTTACAATTTAATATTTCCCTCCCCTCTTTGTATAATGATATTTTCCTGTAGGTTTGCCAAAATATTTTATTTTCTATGGTTGAATTACTGATTCTGGGCGGATTGATTTTATTAAATGGCTTTTTTTCTATGGCTGAAATTGCCATTATTTCTTCTCGAAAAGCCAGACTAGAAGCTCAAGCAGAAAAAGGAGATATTAAGGCAAAAGAAGCGCTTCAATTGGCGGCACATCCAGATAAATTTTTATCTACTGTGCAAATAGGTATTACACTTATTGGTATTTTAACCGGTTTGTTTTCTGGGGAGAGTATGAAAGGTGACTTAATCCATTTTTTTAACCAATTTGATGTAACAAAAAATTATAGCAACACTATTGCTACTACAGCCGTTGTAATTGTAATAACATATTT
Source organism: uncultured Chitinophagaceae bacterium (assembly GCA_964454275.1). Taxonomy (GTDB): domain Bacteria; phylum Bacteroidota; class Bacteroidia; order Chitinophagales; family Chitinophagaceae; genus CAYVXB01. Next base: position 13,130 of record CAYVXB010000005.1, read on the forward strand.
AACATTAATATTGGGCGAACTGTTACCCAAACGTATAGGCCTAGCTAATCCGGAGTTGATTGCCAAATTTGTGGCTAAGCCTATGAAAATAATCAGCGCTGTAACATACCCTTTTATATGGTTGTTAAGCCACTCAACAAATTTATTAGTCCGCCTATTCAACATAAAAACGAAAGAAAGTCAAGTAACAGAAGAAGAAATTAAAGCTATTATCAACGAAGGCACAGAACACGGGGCTATAGAGGAAGCTGAACAAGAAATTATTGAACGTATATTTCATTTAGGTGATAGAAACATAACATCAATAATGACCCATCGTAGCGACATTGTTTGGTTTGGAATACAAGACACAGAGGAAATGGTTAAAGCAAAAATTGGGAATAGTTTACATTCCACCTATCCTATTTGTGATGGAGAAATTGATAATATAAAAGGCATTGTTTATGTAAAAGAATTATACCTATCACCCGATAATATTCCTTTTGAAAAAACCATGAAACCCGCATTGTTTGTGCCCGAAAACAATACAGCGTATCAAGTATTAGAAAAATTTAAACAAACCAAAACACATTGCTGCTTTATTGTGGATGAATATGGAACACTACTAGGTATGATTACCCTAAATGACATTCTAGAAGCCATTGTTGGAGATATGCCTGAGCCAGAAGCCGATGATTATAAAATTGTAGAACGCAAGGATGGATCTTTTTTAATAGATGCGCAAATTAGTTTTTATGATTTTTTAAGTCATTTTGACAAAACAACATGGATGAATGAGGGAGAACATGAATTTGATACCCTCGCAGGTTTTATTTTACATGAGCTGGAACATATTCCTCGTGCAGGCGAAACATTTATCTGGAAAGATTTTGAGTTTGAAATTGTAGATATGGATGGACATAGAATTGATAAAGTGTTGGTGAAAATTCAAAAGTAAAAATCTAATGCCTAGCAAAAACCTTCATCAAGAAAAATTTAATCAACTATACAATAGTCTTAATGCTGAACAACGCAGAGCCGTTGATAGTATTGATGGAACGGTGATGGTCTTGGCTGGTCCAGGTACCGGAAAAACACAAATACTAAGTGCAAGAATTGGGAAAATATTATTGGAAACAGATGTACTTCCTAATAATATTTTATGCCTAACCTACACAGAAGCAGGTGTAATGGCTATGCGTAAACGGTTATTGTCGTTTATTGGAAGCGATGCTTATAGAGTGCATATTCATACATTTCATTCTTTTTGCAATATGGTGATACAGGAAAATGTACACCTATTCAACACGAAGCAACTAGAAGCGTTGAGCGATTTGGAACGTATTGAATTTTTAAAGCAATTGATTGACAGTTTTGAAAAAGACAATCCACTAAAGCGTTACAAAGGAGAAGTCTATTATGATGTATCTAATTTTATACAATTATTTTCTGCCATAAAACGAGAAGGTTGGGAACCTTTATGGTTATTAGAAAAAATAGATGAATACACCCAAACCATTATACCCGAAACAGATGGATTGTATAACAAGCGAGAAAAAGCGAAGGGGAATATACTTTTTACACAGAAAGGAAAAGATGAAATAGAGCGAATGCAAAAATTAAGAGCAGCCATCAATGCTTTTGATGCATATCAACAAATATTAAAAAAAAACGATCGATATGATTTTGATGATATGATTAATTGGGTAATACAATTATTTGAAAATAAAAATGAAGTATTACTGCGCTATCAAGAACAATTTCAATACATACTGGTTGATGAATATCAAGATACGAGTGGATCTCAGAATAAAATTATAGAACTCCTCATTCGTTTTTGGCAAAATGAAAACCCTAATTTATTTGTAGTGGGTGATGATGATCAGAGTATATACCGCTTTCAAGGAGCTAATCTGCAAAACATGATGCAGTTGGCTAATCGGTTTAAAAATGATATGTTACGAATAGTGCTCACTCAAAATTATAGAAGTGTTCCAAATATTCTACAAGCTGCACAAGCTCTAATTGAAAATAACCAACAACGTTTAGTTAATCAACATATTGGCCTTACAAAAAATTTAATCGCAGCTAACAGCACATTACAAACACTAAACATTTCACCTGTTATTCAAGCATTTGAAAATGAATTTGCAGAAAATATACACATTACCAAGTCTATTAAGAATCTTATACAACAAGGTATTGACCCTGGTCATATAGCCATTATTTATAGAGAGCATAAAACGGGAGATGAATTACTCAAGTTTTTACAACAAGAAAAAATACCCTACTATGTTAAACGTTCTATTAATTTATTAGACGATCTATTCATAAAAAACATCCTCACTATTGTTCGTTATATAGTAGCAGAATTAGATACTCCCAAAAGTGGCGATACGCTACTATTCGAAATACTACATTACAATTTTTTTAGTATTACGGCTATGCAAATAGCCAATATTTGCAACATAGTAGCAGAAAATAAAATAAAAAAGAATAGTATTACTACCATTCGAGCGTATTTGCAACAACTTGCTCAAAATAATAGAAGCGAACTATTTATTCAAGACGACATCAACCAGTCTATTATTCATATACATAGTGTATTAGAAAAGCTACAAAAAGAAGTGTACAATAAAAGTGTACTGCATTGGTTTGAATTAATGATAAATGAGTTAGGTATTTTAGCCTACATCATGAAGCAAGACGATCAAAGCTGGTTAATGAGCAAATTATATTGTTTGTTTAACTACATTCAAGAAGAAACACATCGCCATCCATACACATCATTAAAAGATTTGATGCATCATTTTGAGGTAATGCAACAAAACAATTTATCACTCGATTTAATACAAACTACTGGCACGGAAACGGGAGTTAATTTACTTACATGCCACGGTAGTAAAGGGTTAGAATATGAATATGTTTTTTTGATAAACACTCGTAATGATGTGTGGGAGGGTAAACGAAAACACAATAAAGGATTCAAACTCCCCCCCAATATTTTTGAACAAGAAAGTGAAGCAGCTATTGAAGAAGAATTACGTCGATTATTTTTTGTGGCTGTTACTCGAGCAGAAAAACATTTATACATCTCTTATCCTCAAATGAAAAACAGCGGTGCTCTGTTAGAGCCTTCTCAATTTATAGAAGAAATCAAACAGCCACTCAGCCTGCCTGTTGAATATATCAAACTTACAGAAACAGATAAACGTTATTTTAGCAACTTGCGTTTTAACACCATACAAAAACCCTTATTGGAAGAATTGGAAAAAGAACAGGTAAATACTATATTACAATCGTTTGTAATGAACCTCACTGCGCTCAACAGTTATATAGAATGCCCACTTAAATTTTATTATACTTACATTATCAAAGTTCCCACTGCTAAAAGCGAACCTGCACAATTTGGAACAGCTATACATGCAGCGTTACATGATTTTATACAGGATATGATGAAGAATAATAAACAATATGCTGCTAAAGATTTTTTAATAGACCGCTTTGTTTATCATCTTCATCGAGGCCGTGAAATATTCACACAGCAAAGCTTTTTAAGGTTTATGGAATATGGTAAAGAAATGCTTACTGCTTATCATGATCGATTTTATAATCCAGCGCCTACAGGAGAATTTATTATTACTGAATATCCATTAACCAAAGTAGTAGTACAAAATATTCCTTTAAAAGGGTTTATAGATAAAATACAATTTTGGGGAAATGATATTGTCGTTACTGATTTTAAAACAGGGAGCTCCACTAAAGCTAAGCAACGAGGTGAGTTTGATAGGCCTGGAAGCTTTAAAAAGCCTGATGGTGGTAATTATTGGAGACAGGCGGTCTTTTATAAAATATTGATTGATAACTTACCAGATAAAAATTGGAGAGTGCTACATACACAATTTGATTTTATTGAAATGAATGCTAATAAAGAATTTGATATAGAAAAAATACAAATTACACCGAACGATATAGATCAGGTAACGCAACAAATTATAACCACTTGGAAAAACATTCAACAACATAATTTTTATACCGGTTGCGGAAAACCTGAATGCAACTGGTGTAATTTTGTAAAAAATAATACACTATATACATCCTTATTAGAAATAGAAGAAGAGGAATTGGCATAAACTAAATTACATTAGAATTGTTTTACTGTTAAGTCCTATTTCAGTTTCAAGGCATGGTTCTAGCTATTGACGATTTGGTTGTAATCGCTTAGTATTTAGGGTGCTGCTTTACTATATTTCCTTTTGTGTAAATACGGTAATATTCATTTTTCTATTTTACCTTCGGTTACGATAGTCAGAGTAATTGATTTTGGTTATGCAACGGAATTTTTTTATTCTTATGTATTGCTTTTAATTGGTTCCTAAAAATCTAAATAACCTCCGTGTTTTTTATTCATTTATACAGTATTTAATGAAAAAGAAAATCATCATTATCGCAAGTGTAGTAGTTATGGCTGTTATAGGTTTTATAACTTGGAAATGCTTTGGGCCCACTACAAATTTCACAACTAAGAGCAAATATTTATTGATTTATAGTGGTAAAGCTACAAAAGAAGATATTCTAAATAGTTTAACTAAAGATTCTATCACAACAAATTTTTTCTTCTTTAATTTTTTAGCCAATAGATTACATTATTGGAATAACATAAAGCCAGGGCGTTATAAAATCGATAATGGGGAAAGTATATACAGCATTATACAAAAATTAAAACATGGAGAGCAGGAACCTATAAAATTTACTATTAATAAATTGCGTACTGCGGAAGGATTTGCAGCACTTATTGGCAAATATTTTGAATGTGATTCAGCTAACTTTTATCATTTTTTAAGTAACCTTGAAAATATAAAAAAATATAATGTAGATACACAAACGTTCTTATTGGCCATTATTCCCAACACCTATCGTATAAGATGGAACTGCTCACCGGAGGAAATATTTAAACGGTTATGGGAGGAGCAAAAGAAGTTTTGGAATACAAATAATAGAAGAAATCTAGCGACTAATTTAGGGTATACAACACAACAGATTTATACTTTAGCCTCTATTGTAGAAGAAGAAACCAATAAAAAAGAAGATAAAGGAAATATAGCCAGTGTATATTTTAATCGTTTAAAAATAGGAATACCTTTAGCTGCAGATCCTACTATTAAATATGCACTTCGAGATTTTAAATTAAAGCGTATTTATTTTAAGGATTTACAAGTTGAATCTCCTTATAATACATATAAGAATAAAGGATTACCGCCAGGACCTATTTGTACACCATCTATACAAACAATTGATGCTACATTGCATGCACCTAAAACCGATTACTTATTTTTTGTAGCTAGAAGTGATTTTTCTGGCTTTAGCGATTTTGCCAGTAATTTTGAGCAACATAAAAAATATGCACAAGCCTATCAAAGAGCGTTAGATGTGTTGATGGCAAGAAAAAAGCTTAAGGATAGTATTAAAAATAATGTAAATAATAAATAGTATATCTGAGGCCTTAACCGCTTTATTAAAATACATCATAATATGGATTTTTTTTAGTATTCACAATTGCCATCTCTTTTGTACTTTAGCTTACTTTGACAAAATTAGAACGTATTATATGTAATTCGATGCCCATTGCATTTGCCATACGTAAATCAAAACGTATTGTTTTGCCTGGTTTTAAAGGGTTAGCACTATATGAGGTATTGCATTTTTTTAAACAGCAAATACAAAAAATAGGATTACAAGAAAGAGCTGCTGCCATATCTTTTAACATCGTAATGTCTATTCCTCCGGGAGTTATTTTTTTATGCACTCTTATTCCGTATTTCCCAATTTCTAAGCAATTTAAACTGGCATTATATTCATTGGTAAAAGATATTACGCCCAATCAAAAAGTTTCTTCTTTTATTCTTCAATTTGTGAGAGACTTTTTAGAAACACCTCGTACTGGATTATTGTCATTTGGTTTTTTGTTGGTTATTTTTTACTCATCAAATGCAGTTATTGGTATGATGCGTTCTTTTGATAGATCGTTAATACAACGAAAAAAGAAAAATTTTATTCATTATAGATGGCATGCTATAAGATTAACCCTTATCCTTCTTGGTCTAGTGATTGCTACTATTACTCTTTTAGTTACACAGCGAGCAGTAGAAAATTGGCTACATATTGACAGTGCAGTTGGAAAGTTTTTTATTCAATTATTGCGTTGGTTTTGTATTATAGCCCTTACTTTTTATTCTATTGCTTTTATTTATAAGTATGGCCCCTCTGTGCATAAACGGTGGCCATTACTTTCTCCTGGGGGCATTTTAGCTACCACACTTATGGTTTGTACTACCGCTATTTTTGGATATTGGGTCAATCACTTTGCTAACTATAATAAATTATATGGCTCTATTGGAACAGTACTTATTTTAATGTTGCTTATTTTTATTAATTCTTTTGTATTGCTTATTGGCTTTGAATTAAACGCCAGTATTACGCATTTAGAAAGAAGCCCCTCTTTGTCTCCCCCAAAGGGAGAAAATAAAACTACGTAATGTGCAGATTTATACTAGACTAAAGAAAACGCATCGGAGCCTTTATTTAAATTTGTTCCTTTAGTTGCATCACAATAACAAAAATTTATAAAGCTTTTCAACCGATTATTTATACTTTCAATATCCTTTGCAAAAATTCTATCTTCTTCTGCAAAGGAAATATATTGACGAACCCAAGCATGGGCTGATTCCAATATTGGGCTAGAACGCAATGGCCGCCTAAATTCCAATGCCTGGCAAGCTAATATTAATTCAATCGATAATATATATTGAAGATTATGTATTACTTGATTTAATTTTCGAGCACTAATACTTCCCATACTTACATGATCTTCTTGCCCTAATGAAGTGGGAATACTATCCACGCTTGCTGGATAACATAATGTTTTATTTTCGGATACCAATGCAGCTGTGGTATATTGAGCAATCATAAAACCGCTATTCAATCCTATATCTTTCATTAATAATAAAGGCAGTCCCCATTTTCCTTCTAGTAATAAATACGATCTTCTATCAGATATATTGCCTAGTTCAGCTGCTGCAAAACATGCATAGTCCAGTGGTAAGGCCAATGGTTGGCCATGAAAATTTCCGCCGCTTATGGTATCTTTTGCACTAAAAATAATAGGGTTGTCTGTTACTGCATTGAGTTCTATTTCTACTAATTCTTTTAAATGCAACCATGCATTACGACTAGCGCCATGTACTTGTGGCATACAACGTAGCGAATATGGATCTTGAACTTTATTGAATTGAGTATATAAATTTTCAAGTTGAGAATCTTTTAATAATAAACGCAATCGTTGTGCCACTAGCTGTGAACCTTTGTAAGGACGTAATTCATGTAAACGTTTATCAAATGGAGATCGAATGCCAGCTAATGCTTCCAAACTAAGTGCACCAATAATATCTGCAGCTTCTAAACAATTATTCATTTGTTCAACAGCTTTTACAGCAAAAGCTAAAATAAATTGTGTGCCATTAATTAATGCTAGTCCTTCTTTTGGTCCTAATACAATGGGTTTTAAACCAGCAATAGAAAATAATTTTTCAGTGGTTATTTTTTCATTTTTATACGCTATTTCACCTAAACCAATAAGAGGTAAGAATAAATGCGCTAATGGAGCTAAATCGCCTGATGCACCCACACTTCCTTTTTCAGGAACAATGGGTATAGCATTATGATCGATATGCCATATGATGCGTTCTAGTGTTGTTAATTGTATACCAGAATATCCTTGTGCTAATGCATGTACTTTTGTAATAAGCATTAGTTTGGCAATAGTAGGATCAATTGATTTTCCTACACCTACACTATGGCTTTGTACTATTTTATATTGTAGTAATTGAGTATTTGCTTTAGAAATAGGAGTAGAAGCTAATATTCCAAAGCCTGTATTTATGCCATATACAATATCTTCATTGGTTACAATTTTTTGTATAGCCTCAGCCGATGTGTGTATTTTCTGCATTACCTCCTCATCCAATATGCCTTTTAATTTACCATTGGCTAATTTTAATGCTTTGCCAACAGTAAGACAATCTTTACCATACTTGAATACAGAATGATTCATAATAATACGTTATAGAGTTAAAAAAAATATTTATTGAATGTAGAAAATAAAACTAGGGATCTTAAGGGATCCCTAAAAATTTGGCATTGTTAAATTACTATAGATATCTTGTCATGCCGAACCCTGCCTTCGTCAGGGTAAACTGCGGAGGCATCTCTCAAAATAATAAATTCCTTATGTAGTAAGGGATTTCTCCCTACGGTCGAAAGGACAAATCATACTATTTAATTTAAAATCTATACTTAATTAACAATGCCAAAAATTTAAATATTTTTCAACGAATTCTTTTACTTTTTTTCTAAATAAAAACCACCTAAGTGTTCATCTCCTGCTTTGCGCAATGTCCCATCTATTTTTTTGCCTGTTTTATCTAGCTGTCCTTCATTATGATGCGTGGTAGTATCGCTGGGTTTATTGAGATATTTATATATAAATTTAATCGTTTCTCCTTCTATCAACCAGGTTCCTTGGCCTAAGCGTTCCCCCGTTGCATCAGCGTTGTTTGTTTTATCATGTACAATAAGTTCATTACCATCTTTTACCTCAAGGCATATATCTGCATTTAATACACCATTTTCTGTTTGATCATCATATTTACCCGACCATGTTCCAACTAGGCTGGAGTTGTGATTGTCATTTTTGCAAGAAATAAAAAAGGATATAACAAGGAAAAATAGTGTACTCCATAAAACTATTTTTTTCATTTTTTATTTTTTAGTTCAACGGCAAATATATAATTGAATTTCTTAATAGATCTCTACATATTTAATAAATATGGCCTAATATTGCTAAGCTTAATTTACCTAAATCATATTATTGTGACGCTTACCTTAACAATAGCTATTCTTATTATAACTTGTATTATATCCATTACAGCTTTTAACAACCATAAAGTTATTAATGATCTTATTTTTTCTCCGGTAGAGGTACAGCGAAAAAATCAGTGGTATAGATTTATTACTTGTGGATTTATACATGCAGATATTGCTCATTTAGCTTTCAATATGATTAGCTTATATTTTTTTGGAAGAGTAATGGAGCAGGTTTATATCGAAGCATTTAATTTACCTAAGTATACATATTTACTGTTGTATGTATCTGCACTCATTATTTCTGAAATTCCTTCCTACATAAAACATCGAAATAATAGCCAATATAGAAGCCTAGGAGCTTCTGGTGGCGTTGCAGCTATTGTCTTTTCATATATATTGTTGGCACCTTGGGCTACTATTTATGTCTTTTTTATTCCTATTCCGGCTATTGTATATGGAGTATTATTTTTAGTTTACTCGGCTTATATGGATAGAAAAGGAGGAAGTAATGTTAATCATAGTGCTCATTTTTGGGGAGCAATGGTTGGGGTTGTATTCACCATAATTGTTCAACCAAAAATGGTTGATATTTTTATACAACAATTATTACACCCGTCGTTCAATTTTTAGTATTGCTTTAGTTTGGGGTACTATTTTAAATCGATCATCTATTCGGTAACCTACTATCCAAACTATTTTTTTATTCATTTCCAATATCCATACTTTTTCTTTGTCTGCAATAGATAATTTTTGATCAATAAAAAATCGACTTAATTTTTTTTTCTTGTTCATCCCTAAAGGATAAAAATAATCGCCTTGTGTCCAAGGACGCAGTATTAGAGGAAATATAATATGTTTAGCATCTATGTATGCTAATTGTGGATTAGGTTCTATTATAGATTTTTCAGTAGAAAGTATTTTTGCTTGTAAGGCCCCTCCTGGATAATGCACCACATCATCAAAATGATCTATTACAATATGTTGTGATTGATTAGAAGATATTGGTGTAATAATTAACCAGCCTCTATTTTTGATAATGCGATGACTGGTTGATTGTGCCCACTTACCTGTTTCTGCTTCTAAAAGTTTCCAAACATCTTCTGTTTGTGCAGAAGTAAAACCATATTGTCGAATAATTTCAAACAAAATAGTTTGTGCCGCTGGTAATTGTACTAAACGGTTAACCGGTATATGGCATTCTTCATTTTTATATATACATAACTTTTTTATCCATTGTTGTAATGCTTGTTGATACAACGTTTCAGCATCTCTAAACCGAGCAATATTTTGTTGTAGGTTTTGTTGTGCTGTAGGAAATATATTTTCTATTACGGGCATTAGCTGATGTCTTATAGCGTTTCTAGTATAAACATCTGTAACATTAGAGGAATCTTCTACCCAACTTAATTGTTGCTCTTTTGCATAGGCTAAAATTTCCTGTTTTGTAGCAAATAATAATGGCCGTACAATATTTTTTTGTTTTGGAAGAATACCGTGTAATCCGCTAATACCCGTTCCTTTACAAAAATTCATCAATACCGTTTCTACATTATCATCTGCATGATGAGCGGTGGTAATACATAATTGTTTTCTTCCCTCTCCTTTGGAGAGGGTTAGGGCGAGGCTTTTAAACCAACTATACCTTAATTCTCTTGCTGCAACTTGTATAGATAATTTATTTTTAGATGCATACTCATTCGTGTTAAAATGTTTGATATGTAATGGAATTTGCAACAATGTTGCAAATTTTTGTACAAAGTTTTCATCTCTATTACTTTCTTCACCTCTAAGCTGAAAGTTAGCATGGGCAAGTATTATAGGAATATTAGCTTGTAAACATACATGCGTTAATACTACGCTATCCACACCACCACTAATACCGATAATCCACTGCGTATTTGGTTGATAGAGTTTTTCTTGCTGTATATATTTTTTAAACGCTCTTAGTAAATCTATCATGCTGATGTAATATTATCATCATGTTGTTCGACTATTTGATGCTCACTTTTGTTCTCATTATATTCCACAATAAAATTATTCCTTCCTTCACCTATTAAAATATTTATGCATCGTTGTTGAATTAATTCTAGCATAGAAAGAAAAAGAAATATAGCATGAATACGGTTTTCACATTGATCAAATATTTTTTCAAAAGATACATTTTTTTCTTTTTTAGCCCACTGTAATACTGTTTCACGGCTTTGTTCCATTGTGTAATTATACTGAACTACAGTATGAACGGGCTTATTCTGTTTATCATGTAATCGTTGCATTACTCGTTCAAAAGCTTTCATGAGCTTAAACAATGTAATGTTTTGAATCTCTGTTCCTTCGCTAGACTCTTCTCCTACTTGCACTAAATCTTTCTGTACATTACCTCGTTTAACCATTAACATGCGTATGGCTTCCATATCAGCCAATTGTGCAGCAGCTTCTTTATATTTTTTGTATTCTAAAATTTTATCTACCAATTCTTGGCGAGGGTCTATTTCGTTGCCTTGTGCATCCAACTCTTTACGAGGTATAAGCATTTTAGCTTTAATACGCATTAAGGTTGAAATAAATAAAATAAACTCGCTTGATAGTTCGATATTTAAACTTTCTTGTGTATGTATATATGCCAAAAAATCATTGGTGATTTTAGTTATCGGAATATTATAAATATCTAATTCATCCCGTTCAATAAAAAAAAGTAATAAATCAAAGGGGCCTTCAAATTGGGGAAGTTTTATTTGATATGTTTCTGCCATATTAATTACATACATTTCAACACATAAGCATGTTGATTTAATTTAAGCGATTAACGCTCTAACTAATGAAAAAAATCGTACTATCATTGCGAAATTAGTTATTTTAAGTCACTACTTTATCCTTTTAGTCTTTCTTTTAAAAATCAATCCTGTGCAACCTCCATCTAATAATCCATGGTATTTTACTCGTAAAGAAAGAATGGGCATTCTTGCTTTGTTAAGTATCATTTTAATACTGTGGTTGTGGCCCACACTGCATACAATTTGGTACAAACCTAAATCAGCGCTTATTCCACAACCTGCACTGGATAGTGCTTTGCAAGCTTTTGCCTTATCAGATAGTGTAAATAATAAAGAATATCAACCATATAAATATCAAAATCATTATTCCAACAATAATTGGTCGCACAAAGAGTATAATTCATACAAATCAAATAATACTTCTGTTAGTAGATCTCTTTTCAACTTTGATCCAAACACCTTGCCGGCAGAAGGTTTTAAACAATTAGGGTTGAGAGATAAAACGATTCAAATTATTTTAAACTATAGATCAAAAGGAGGACGATTTAAAAAAGCAGAAGATCTACAAAAAATATATGGTTTATCTGCTACAGATTTTGAAGCTATAAAATCTTATGTACACATAGAAAGTACTTCAAAAGTAGATACAGCAAAAACTTACCATAATACATATACTAAAAAATCAGTTGCACTTATTGCTATTGATGTGAATATAGCTGATTCTACAGCTTTTGAAAAGCTTTCTGGCATTGGCCCAAAGCTATCATCACGTATCGTTAACTACCGAAAAAAATTAGGAGGGTTTTATAGTATTAATCAAGTAGCTGAAACTTGGGGACTTGCAGATAGTGTGTTTCAAAAAATTAAACCACAACTTAATCTTTCAAATGCTACCATTCAAAAAATAAATATCAATACCGCAACGGAGCAAGAGCTAGATAATCATCCATATATTACAAAAAATCAAGCAAAAATTATTGTAGCCTATCGTACAGAACATGGCAATTTTACTACTATTGAAGGGTTGAAGAAGTTGCCTTTTGCTAGCGATGATTGGCTCAATAAAATTTCTCCCTATCTTGCGGCGTATTAACGTTTTTGATTATGAATTTTAAACACAATGAGCTAACGTTGCAAGTAGCTCAAACCGCCAGAGACTTTGCTTTGCAGCACATCAAACCCTATATAATGGAATGGGATGAAACTCAAGAATTTCCTATACATATTTTTAAAGAAATGGGGAAGTTAGGTCTGATGGGTGTTTTGGTGCCAGAAGCATATGGAGGAACCGGATTCAATTATTTTGAATACAATGCCATTATACAAGAAATAGCCAAAGTATGTGGTTCAATAGGATTAAGTTTAGCTGCACATAATTCATTAGGTACAGGGCATATTTTACAATTTGGCAATGAAGCGCAAAAGAAAAAATATTTACCCAAACTAGCTACCGCAGAACATTTGGGCGCTTGGGGTTTAACAGAACCGAACACCGGTAGCGATGCAGGTAATATGAAAACAACTGCTGTAAAAGATGGAAATGATTGGATATTAAACGGCACCAAATGTTGGATAACACATGGTAAAAGTTGTGATGTGGCAGTGGTAATTGCCCGTACCGGAGAACCTCGTGCAAGTCGAAATAGTACTGCATTCATAGTAGAAAAAGGAACTAAAGGATTTAGTGGCGGTAAAAAAGAAAATAAATTAGGCATGAGAGCATCAGAAACAGCAGAAATGATTTTCGATAATTGTCGTATTCCTGATACTAACCGTTTAGGTGAAGTGGGTGAAGGCTTTCATCAAGCTATGAAAGTGCTAGATGGCGGACGTATTTCGATTGCAGCACTCTCTGCTGGTATTGCCAAAGGTGCTTATGAAGCAGCTTTACAATATGCTAAAGAACGTCATCAATTTGATCAGCCTATTGCTCATTTTCAAGGTATATCTTTTAAATTGGCTGATATGGCTACTGAAATTGCCATGGCCGATTTATTAATTCAACAAGCTTGCGATCTAAAAAATAGAGGTGAAAATGTAACACTTAAATCTGCTATGGCTAAATATCATGCTAGCGAAGTAGCCGTAAAAGTTGCTAATGATGCCGTACAAATATTTGGTGGATATGGATACACTAAAGATTTTCCGGTTGAAAAATATTATCGTGATGCTAAACTCTGCACTATTGGTGAAGGTACTTCTGAAATACAAAAATTAGTTATTGCAAGGGAGATTTTGAAATAACTATTTTATGAAGAATGAACATGATATAAGTATTGGAGAAGATGAATGGATTACATTGGCTAATATATAATGAATTATCTATTTAATAAAATTCAGTGTCAAAATCAATGCCAGAAATCGTGTAGACTTATTTTTCAAACTAAAAATAATCCATTAAACCAATTGATATTCAATATGTCCAACCGCATATTGAAATACATACATTTATTTACTTCAACCAAAAACTATTAACATGAAAAAAGGAATTTTAAATCTTGGGGCTTTTGCATTCATTATGTTTGCCACTTCTTGTGCACACAAATATTACACAGCCAATAATATTGATCAATATAATATTAAAACGATAGCTGTACTGCCTGTAGCAATGGAGTATACGGGCAATATGCCTAAAAATATGACCGCCGCTGATTTAGCTAAAAAAGGTGAAACAGAAAGTGCAATGTTTCAACGCTCCCTACATAACAATATACTAATGTTTATGAATAAAAAGAAAAATCCTTCTAATGTACAATTTCAGTCTACATCTAAAACAGTGCAAATATTAGCAAGCAATAATATTTCTATAAGCACATCATGGACAGAAGATCCCGTTAAATTAGCTAAAATATTGGGTGTGGATGCAGTAGTAAAAGCAAACATTACTACAAATAGGTATATGAGTGATGCAGCTTCTGGTGCATTTTCTGTTTTAAATGATGTATTAGGAAGTGTAAAAGGAAACATTCCAATAGGCAATGCTCCTACTAAAACAGGAGATATTATAGCCACATGCACTTTAATAGAAAATAAAGATGGTAATACTATATGGAACATTAAATATGATGAAGAAACAGATTGGAGAAATCAGCCACAAGAAATCATTGATCAGATTACTAGAAATTTTGGAAAACGTTTCCCATTGTAGAAAATAAATTTTCATACAGGCTGCCTTAAAAATCATGAGGCGGCCTTTATCTATATTTTTCTTACTCTTTTTTTAATTCTTTCAGTTTTTTTTGTAATGAAAACATATTATCTCTACATTTTGCAGCCTCAATAAAATCTAGATGTTTGGCTGCTGCGTCCATTTGTTTTTTAATTTTTTTAATAGCACTTTCCAGTTGAGGAATGGTTTGATAGATCACTTCTTCTTCAGCGGCTTCTGTATGTGTTTGTTCTTCTATGGTGTTATAGGATTTTATATTTAATACAGATGTTTGTGCAAAAATTTGTTCTGTATTTTTATATACTGTTTTAGGTATGATATTATGTTCTTGGTTGTATAAAACTTGTTTTTCTCTTCTACGGTTGGTTTCATCAATCGTTCTTTGCATACTTTGCGTTATCTTATCTGCATAAAATATTACCAAACTATCGGCATTGCGTGCTGCACGACCTGCTGTTTGTGTTAGTGATTTTTCATTGCGTAAAAACCCTTCTTTATCAGCATCTAAAATGGCTACTAACGATACTTCTGGAAGATCTAACCCTTCTCTCAATAAATTGACACCTACTAACACATCAATGGTTCCCAAACGTAACTGCCGTAATATTTCTACCCTTTCCAAAGCATCTACTTCACTATGAATATATTTGGATTTAATATTGATACGATGTAAATATTTATTCATTTCTTCGGCCATGCGTTTTGTTAATGTAGTAACTAACACTCGATCGCCTTTTTTTATTCTTTTATCAATTTCATCCAATAGATCGTCAATTTGATTAATGCTTGAACGTACTTCAATGGGTGGATCTAATAATCCGGTGGGTCTTACTACTTGTTCAATTACAACACCTTCTGTTTTTTTCAATTCATAATCTCCAGGTGTTGCACTTACAAATACTGTTTGATTGAGTAGGCTTTCAAATTCATGAAAATTAAGTGGTCTATTGTCTAATGCACTAGGCAAACGAAATCCATATTCTACTAATGTTAATTTTCTACTTCTATCGCCACCATACATGCCTGATACTTGTGGAATAGTTTGATGACTTTCATCAATAAAGCATAAAAAGTCTTTAGGAAAATAATCCAATAGGCAAAAAGGTCGAGTGCCAGGTGAGCGGTGGTCAAAAAAACGGGAATAATTTTCTATTCCATTACAATAGCCTAATTCTCGCATCATTTCAATATCATAATTTACTCTTTCGCTTAATCGTGTTGCTTCTATTGTTTTGCCAATCTTTTTGAAATAATCTACTTGTGCAGCCGATTCATCCTGTATTTCATATACTATTTGTTGTAGTTTTTCTTTGGGGGCAACATATAAATTAGCTGGGTAAATAACTGCATGATGAAGATTTTCTATTCGTCGGCCCGTTTGAATATTAATGGTTTCGATTTGTTCTATTTCATCTCCAAAAAAACGAATGCGATAACCGTAATCTGTGTAAGGTAAATTTATATCTATAGTATCGCCTTGTACTCTAAAATTTCCTCTGTTAAAATCACCTGTTGTTCTTGTATATAATGAATTAACTAAACCATGCAAAAAAGCTTGCCTGCTAACAGTTTGTCCCTGTTGTATACGAATAATACTATTTTCATATTCTGCAGGATTGCCCATTGCATAAATACAACTTACAGAAGCTACTATAATAATGTCTTTTCTTCCACTCAATAATTCATTGGTAGCATGTAAACGTAGCTTATCTAATTCTTCATTAATACTTAAATCTTTTTCAATATAGGTATTACTTACGGGCATGTAGGCCTCTGGCTGATAATAATCATAATAGCTTACAAAATAGCCAACTGCATTATTAGGGAAGAATTGCTTGAATTCCCCATATAATTGTGCAACTAGTGTTTTGTTGTGTGTAAGTACTAAGGTAGGTCGTTGTATGTTTTGTATAACATTAGCCATGGTAAACGTTTTACCAGAGCCGGTAACGCCCAAAAGCGTTTGATATTTTTCGCCATTAAAAACGTTTGCTGTAAGTTGTTTGATTGCACTAGGTTGATCGCCTGCAGGCTTATATGCAGTATGGAGTTGAAAAGACATAAATAATTAGCAAATTTATTAATGTGAAAATGTGCCAATTTATTTACGTTGAATGTTGTATCTATCGATAGGATATTTTTTCATTCAAAATACAACATTTAACATTCAACATAAATTAATCTGCTTCCGCTACCACTTCTTTTACTTCTGGTATCATCCGTTTCATCATAGCTTCTATGCCACTTTTTAGTGTGATCATAGATGAAGGGCATCCAGAGCAAGACCCTTGCAACATGAGTTTTACTATACCATCATTGTAATATTTAAATTGAATAGCGCCACCATCCATTTCTACAGCAGGCTTTACATAATTGTCTAAAATTTCTTTTATTCTTTTTACTACATCGCTATCATCAGCATGGGGTGTATTATTGGCAATTTGTTGCACTTTTAAATCATCCTCGTTAATAACTGCTTTATTTTCTTCTAGGTACGTTTTTAAAAACTCACGTATAGGCGGAATCACATCATTCCAATCCGTATCGTTTATTTTGGTAAGCGTTATAAAATTACTAGCAATGAACACCCCTTTTATGAAAGGGAACCCAAATAATTCTGTAGCCAATGGAGATGGTTTAGCCGATTCAATATCTGGGAAATCAGCACTTTTACCTGGATACAATAATTTATTGGCTACAAACTTCATTGTTTCCGGATTGGGTGTCATTTCCGTATAAATACTTACTATGGTATTTCCTGTTTTAATCATAAAAAATGAATGTGTGAATATTCAATGCGCTAAATAATAACACAAAGTTAGTTATTTCAATATACCTGAGCGAAGCCGAAATTTTAGAGCAAAAGTTGTAAGCTCGTTTAACAATACAGTAAATCTAATTTTTAGATTTTGCCTTTAAATAAAGTTTAGTTTTTACTTAATTGTTTAGTAAGCGTTTCCTGCCCTGGTTTCCAGTCGCAGGAGGTAAGTTCACCAGTTTGTAATGCATCTAATACACG
>CAYVXB010000006.1:0-1214 GCA_964454275.1 uncultured Chitinophagaceae bacterium
AAAAAAATGAGCAATGTAGCTGTAATAGGAAGTGGGTTTTCTGGCTTAGCTGCAGCATGTTTTGCCGCTAAGCAACGGCACCATGTTACGTTATTCGAAAAAAATAATACTATTGGAGGAAGAGCCAGAGCATATACAGAACATGGTTTTACATTTGATATGGGACCAAGCTGGTATTGGATGCCTGATGTTTTTGAAACGTTTTTTAATTACTTTGATAAATCTGTTTCTGATTATTATTCATTAATAAAACTCGATCCTGGTTTTCAAATTATTTTTGGAAAAGATGATGTATTAAAAGTGCCTGCAAGTGTAGAAGAATTGTATGCCATATTTGAATCTATTGAAAAAGGAAGTGCTAAAAAACTAGAAAAATTTTTAGTGGAAGGTGCATTAAAATATAGGATAGGTATGCAACAGTTTATTCATAAACCTTCTTTATCTTGGTTAGAATTTTTTAGATATGATATATTATCCAATATAGGCAGAGTGCATATTTTTACTTCTTTTAAAAAATATGTTCGATCTTTTTTTAAAGATGAACGTTTGATTGCTTTATTGGAATTTCCTGTTCTTTTTTTAGGTGCCATGCCGGCACAAATTCCAGCATTATATAGTTTAATGAACTACGCTGCTTTTTCATTAGGCACTTGGTACCCTATGGGCGGCATGTATAAAATTGTAGATGCTATGCATCAATTGGCCTTATCGTTAGATGTACAATTTAAGTTAAACACTTCGGTAGAACATATCAGTATAGCAAACAAGAAAGCACATCAGATTAAAACTACAGAAGGTAATTTTAATGTAGATGCTGTAATTGCTTCAGCCGATTACCACCATGTAGAGCAACATTTGTTAGAACCTCAATATAGAAACTATGACAAGGCATACTGGGCTAAAAAAGTATTTGCCCCATCCTGTTTAATTTATTACTTGGGTGTCAACAAAAAAATAAAGAACCTCCTTCACCATAATTTATTTTTTGATACAGACTTTAATGCACATGCAAAAAATATTTATGAACAACCTCAGTGGCCTACAAATCCTTTGTTTTATACATGTTGTCCTTCAAAAACAGATAATAGCGTTGCACCGGAGGGCATGGAAAATCTTTTTGTATTAATACCTATTGCAGCAGGTATTGAGGATACAGTAGATCATAGAAAACACTATTTGTCACTTGTTATGAAACGTATGGAAACATTTTG
Organism: uncultured Chitinophagaceae bacterium; assembly: GCA_964454275.1. Classification (GTDB taxonomy): domain Bacteria; phylum Bacteroidota; class Bacteroidia; order Chitinophagales; family Chitinophagaceae; genus CAYVXB01. Next base: position 1,212 of record CAYVXB010000006.1, read on the forward strand.
TGG
>CAYVXB010000006.1:1224-4884 GCA_964454275.1 uncultured Chitinophagaceae bacterium
ATATTATTTACCAAAAAAGCTATTGCGTAAACGATTTTGTAACCGATTATCATGCGTATAAAGGCAATGCGTATGGATTAGCAAATACATTAAAACAAACAGCTGTTTTAAAACCTTCTATACGCAACAAAAAAATAAAAAACGTATTTTACACAGGTCAGTTAACAGTTCCTGGGCCTGGAGTGCCACCGGCATTAATATCTGGACAAATTGCTGTAGCGCAAGCTGTTAAATATTTTAAATCTATTAGATAATATCCTATTTTCAAACATAATATACCAATGAAAACAATTTTCGATAACGTTTCACTTTCTTCTAGCAAAATCACTACTAAGGCTTACAGCACAAGCTTTTCGTTAGGCATTTATTGTTTACATAAAAAGTTTCGGAATCCTATTTATAGTATTTATGGATTTGTTCGTTTTGCTGATGAGATTGTAGATTCTTTTCATGATCAAGACAAGGCAACGCTTTTAAAAGAGTTTAAAGAAGATACATATAAGGCTATTGAAAGAAAAATTAGTTTAAATCCTATACTCAATAGTCTTCAGCAAGTAGTGCATTTATATAAAATAGATCTATCGTTAATTGATTGTTTTTTACAAAGCATGGAAATGGATTTGTATAAACAAGATCATTCTCTTAAATCGTATAATCAATATATACTTGGCTCCGCAGAAGTGGTTGGCTTAATGTGTTTACATGTTTTTATGGAAGGAGATGAAACAACGTATAATTTTTTTAAGCATGCTGCTATGAAGTTAGGCGCCGCATTTCAGAAGGTTAATTTTTTAAGAGATATACAAAACGATTATGCTATATTAGGAAGAATTTATTTTCCTCATATAGATATGAATAATTTTTCTGATACCAATAAGCAACAAATTGAAAAAGAGATTGAGAGAGATTTTGCAGAAGCATTTGATGGAATTAAGCAATTGCCAGCTTCTTGTCGCTTTGGAATATATGTGGCTTATGTATACTACAAACATTTATTCAATAAAATTAAAAGCATACCATCAACAAAAATACTGATGCAGCGCATACGAATACCTAGTTATAAAAAAATTAGATTGCTACTAACCTCTTACGTTAGACATAGCTTTAACTTTTTATGAATCATTTAATTACATTCAAAAACTAATAAAAACATGTTATATACGTTTATTACCCTCATAACTTTTTTAGCTATGGAAGGTGTTACTTGGTTAACACATAAATACATTATGCATGGCTTTCTTTGGAAATTGCATGAAGACCATCATCAAAAAAAACCACATTCCTTTTTTGAAAAAAATGATTATTTTTTTTTAATATTTGCTATACCCTCTATGGTTTTATTTGCGCTAGGTGCTTATGTAAAAGGGTTACATATTTTATTTTTTATAGGATTAGGTATATCAATGTATGGATTTGCTTATTTTATGATTCATGAAATTGTTATTCATCAACGATTTAAATTTTTTAGTAGAACAAATAATTTTTATTTAAGAGCCTTACGGAAGGCTCATAAGATACATCATAAACATTTGGAAAAGCATGATGGGGAATGTTTTGGCATGTTATGGGTTCCTATAAAATATTTCAAAGAAGCTTTGCGACATAAATAATTTGTATGCAGCAATACACCTATTTACTTGTAAATGTTGGATGCATTATTGTTCCCTTGGTGTGTAGCTTTCACTCTAAAATTCTTTTTTATAGACAATGGAGGTTTTTTATTATTCCATGTTTAGTTACCGCTTTATTTTTTATTATTTGGGATAGTATTTTTACACACTATGCTATTTGGTATTTTAATAAAAAATATATTACAGGCATCTATATATATAATCTACCATTGGAAGAAGTATTGTTTTTTATTTGCATACCCTATGCTTGTATATTTACATATTATTGTATAGCCAAGTTTGCAAACACATCTTCGTATCAAAAAGCAGCCGTTTTTTTATCCTTTATGTTATTAATAGGATTAACCGCTGTAGCTATTCTAAACATCTATAAATTATATACTTCTGTAACCTTTATTTTGTTATCTATACTAATATGTATACTACTCCTATGTAAAGCAAAATTTTTATCTACTTTCTTTATAACCTACCTCATAGTGCTTATTCCTTTTACCTTATCAAACGGTATATTAACAGGAAGTTTTTGGATTTCCGAACCTGTTGTACTGTATAACAATACACAAAATTTAGGCATTCGAATGTTCAACATTCCTATAGAAGATCTTTTTTATGGTATGCTTTTGTTCATAATGAATGTTAGTGGCTTTGAGTGGATGCGATCAAAAAAAATGACTTAAGGCTAATATTTATATCTTTGGAATTACTCAGCGTAACTTTAAATGTCATTATTAGGAAGAGTATATAAATCTACCGGAAGCTGGTACATCGTAAAAACAATAGATGGAAAATGTTGGAATACTAGAATAAAAGGTATTTTTAAAATAGATGGCATTACCTCTACGAATCCCATTGCTGTTGGCGATGAAGTATTAATAGAGCCTTATCCAAAAGAAGAAGGTGTGGCTATAATTACAGCTATTAATAACCGAAAAAATTATATTGCAAGAACTTCTCCTCACCAAAATAAACAACAACACATAGTAGCATCTAATATTGATCAGGCTTTGCTGATATGTACTTTAAAAGAACCTAAAACATCACAAGGTTTTATTGATCGATTTTTAGTTACTACCGAAGCATATCATATTCCTACAATACTTCTATTCAATAAAATAGACATTTACACCGATAAAGAAAATAATTTATTAGAATCACTCCGTTCAATATATGCGGCTATTGGCTATACTGTACTATACGCCAGCATAAAAACAAAAGAAAACTTAGATACAGTACAAAAAATATTAGAAAATAAGACGACTCTATTAAGTGGTCATTCTGGGGTAGGTAAATCTTCTATTATTAATTATCTTTTCCCTAACGTACAACTACGAACACAAGAAGTAAGCGACTGGAGCGGTAAAGGTATGCATACAACTACCTTTGCAGAAATGTTTGATTTACCCAATGGAGGATCTATTATAGACACTCCAGGAATTAAAGAATTTGGATTGTTTAACATTACAAAACAAGAATTATCTCATTACTTTGCAGACATGCGGCCTTTACTTCAACAATGTCAATTTAATAATTGCCTACATACCAATGAACCTAATTGTGCTGTAAAAGATGCTGTTGAAAAAGGAGATATACATATTAGTAGATATACTAGTTATTGTAATATATTAGAAAGTATAAAAGAATAGTACAATGAAAAAGAATACCTCATATCATTTCAAAATAATGTGTTTAATCAGTTGCTTATTAGCCATATTATTATTAATAGGTAATTTTTGGATAGGCAAAGCAGCTTTTTTTCTGTTACTGAATTTTGATGGTGGATCTATAGCCGATTATTTTTTCAGATATATAACTTATGTTGGAGATGGTTTAATGTGGATTCCTATCCTATTGTACATTGCTATAAGACATAGAGCTTTTATAATTGCAGCAGTATTTACAGCCGCCTATTCTACTTTCATTGCACAATTATTTAAGAACGTTATACTACATAAATCCCCCAGACCCATAGCAGTCATTGAAAATCTATCGTCTATCCATTTTGTTGCAGGTGTTGAAGTACATGATATTA
>CAYVXB010000006.1:4894-21775 GCA_964454275.1 uncultured Chitinophagaceae bacterium
TTCAGCTATGTTATTATTTTCCCTTATCCTCAATAATAAGTGGTGGTCTTGCTTTTTATTCGTATTGGCCTGTTGCATAGCCTATTCTAGAATATATTTGGGGCAACATTTTCCATTAGATCTTGCAGGTGGAATGTTAACAGCTATTGTAGCATCTACTTTGGCGCAGATTACCAATAAATATATTATGACTAAATGGATTAAGAAAAAAAATCATTCTGCTTCATAATAATCAATGATTTAATTACCTTTGTCACCGATCTCTCATGGAGGCTGTAGCTCAGTTGGTTAGAGCATCAGATTGTGATTCTGAGGGTCGGGGGTTCGAGACCCCTCAGCCTCCCCCAAGCCCTGATGCAAGTGCTTCAGGGCTTTTTATTTCAATGATTATTGAGAATTGAACATTGTATATTTCTACTTCTTAAGAGGCAAAAATATTCAATACCCAATGTTCAATTCTCAATTATAATTTCTATATCATGAACTATTGGTTTTGGCTTATACCTATCATTTCTGCCTTTATTGGATGGATAACCAATTGGATAGCTATTAAAATGCTCTTCCATCCCCGCAATCCCATAAAAATAGTAGGGCTTACCATACAAGGTATTTTTCCTAAAAGACAACAAGCCTTTGCCTCAAAACTTGGACAATTGGTTGGACAAGAGCTTTTATCTTTTAGCGATATTGAAAAACAGATAACCGATCCCAATCAATTACAAAAAATATATCCAATTATAGAATCCAATATTGACCATTTTTTGCGCAATAAACTCAAAGAGAAAATGCCTATGATTAGCATGTTTATAGGCGACAAAACGATTACTACAATGAAAGAAGCGCTAATGGAAGAACTACAATTAATGATGCCATCAATGCTAGAAAATTATTTACATAACATAAAAGATGCAATGGATATAGAGCAACAGGTAATTAAAAAAGTTTCTCTTTTTTCGATGGATAAACTAGAACAAATCCTTTATCAATTAATGTCTAAAGAATTTCGCTTTGTAGAAATTATTGGCGCTGTGTTAGGTTTTATTATTGGTTTAGTTCAAGTATGTATTGCCCACTTTGTACATTAAGTGTCTTAAAAATTAAAAACAACAAGCATTTACTTGTAATTTAAAATCATCCTTTTTAACTAAAAAATAGCTACTGCATTGCCGGCATATTTAAAACGGCCCACTCCTCTTTAGATGGTCCACAAACACCGGGTACGCTTAGTCCTGCTTGGCGCATCAATACAGTCATTTGCCCACGATGATGTGCTTGGTGCATGATCAATACCCATAAAGAAAAACGATTTTCCCATTGTTCGCCATACATATTTTTTTGCTCCTTTAATGTAGCGTCATTCCAGGTATTTCGTATAGCTTTAACTAAATTTTCACTGGCTTCTTTATAGGCCGTTACAAGTTCATTTACAGATGCATATGTTGGATTTTCTTCTTCAACAAATAATCCTAATTTATGAGGCATTTCAATCAATGTTTCTATAATATGATTTGCCAATCGCCCCAAGGTTCTTCCCTCACCAGTAACAGATTGCTGCAAAGATGGATCTGTTAATTGCTTAAATATTTTGATGGTTGATGCTGCTTCCTGCTCCCAGCATGTCAAAAAATCTTGAATGGAATGAAACATATGAATAATTTTAAAAAAGTTATTTACAATAGTCTAACAAACTATACTCAAATGATTACTTTTGAGCAAATATTTTATTACTTTAAGCAATTTACTTATAATAATTTATGACAAAAAAAATTTCTGCTATTGGCGTTCTAACTTCTGGAGGAGATGCCCCAGGAATGAATGCGGCCATCCGTGCTGTGGTTAGAACAGGGATTTACAACGGATTAAACGTATTCGGCATTATGAGAGGTTATAATGGATTGATTGAAAATGAAATAATACCCATGGAATCTCGATCCGTAGCTAATATTATACAGCACGGAGGAACAATATTAAAAACAGCTCGCAGTAAGGCTTTTATGGAATATGAAGGCAGAAAAAAAGCCTACGAAAATTTAAAAAAACATGCTATAAACGGCTTGGTGATTATTGGTGGTGATGGTTCATTCAGAGGGGCATTACAGTTTTCAAAAGAATTTGATATCCCTTGTATAGGATTACCAGGAACTATTGACAAAGATCTTGCAGGAAGCGACTATACCATTGGTTTTGATACAGCAGTAAATACTGCCGTACAAGCCATGGACAAAATAAGAGATACTGCTGATGCACATGATCGTTTGTTTATTGTAGAGGTAATGGGCCGAGATGCTGGTTATATTGCATTGCATAGTGGCATTGCGACAGGTGCAGAAAATATTTTAATTCCAGAACGCAAAACAGATATTGAAGAAATAATTGCTTCTCTTCAAGAAAAAGAAAAACGTAAAAAACTAGTAAACTTAGTAGTAGTAGCCGAAGGAGACGATTTTGGCGGCGCTAGTGAGGTAGATAAAATTATTAAGAAAAGAATTCCCACTGCCGATACAAGAATTTGTGTATTAGGTCATATACAACGTGGTGGATCTCCTACTTGCTTAGATAGAGTTATGGCTAGTCGCATGGGATTTGCTTCTATAGAAGCATTACTTAAAAATCAACATAACGTCATGATAGGTATTGTAAATAATGAAGTACACCATACCCCATTCGAAAAAGCAGTAAAAAGCAAACAATGTATTAACGAAGATTGGTTAAAAATGGCCAAAATATTAGCCAGTTAATCAAAAAAATGTTGAATTTTAAGCTCTAAATAAAAAGACTAATTTTTTCATTTAAAGTTCAACGTTCAAAATAATCAAAAAATGTATCCAAAAATAGATAAAGAATCCGCCATCAATCACTCCTTTCATCGAACAAAAATTGTAGCTACCGTTGGGCCAGCTTGCGATAGTTACAACCAACTATTAGAATTGGTTAAGGCTGGAGTAAATGTTTTTCGATTGAACTTTTCTCATGGAGCACATGAGGATAAGCAAAAAATCATAGCCCATATTCGTCAAATAAATAAAACGCAACCCTACAACATTGCTATACTAGGCGATTTGCAAGGACCCAAGCTTAGAGTAGGTGATATTGAAAATGGAAGTATGGAAATAGTGCCTGGCGACATTCTAACATTTACTAATGAAAAATTGATAGGAAATAAGCAACTAATTTATGTTTCTTATCCTAACCTACACAACGATGTTAAGATAGGCAATCTTATTTTAATTGATGATGGCAAACTAGAAGTAAAAGTAAAATCTATCGAGTCAAATACCAATGTAAAAGTAGAAGTAATTTCAGGAGGAATACTATCCTCCAAAAAAGGCATTAATTTACCAGATACTAAAATATCGTTACCCGCACTTACTGAAAAAGATTTGACAGACTTGTCCTTTATCATAGATCAAGAATTAGAATGGGTGGCACTTTCATTTGTTAGAAGCGTTAATGATATTATTGATATAAAAGAAAAACTTAAAACGAAAAACAGCAAAACAAAAATAATTGCTAAAATTGAAAAGCCTGAAGCATTAGCACATATTAGAGACATTATTGTTGAATCAGATGGTATTATGATAGCCCGTGGCGATTTGGGAGTAGAGCTTCCTATTGAGCAAGTGCCCCTTATTCAAAAAGACATTATTCGTAAATGTATTCATAGAGCAAAACCTGTAATTGTTGCCACACAAATGATGGAAAGTATGATAGAGCATACAAAACCAAATAGAAGTGAAACAACAGATGTTGCCAACGCAGTATTAGAAGGGGCCGATGCAGTAATGTTAAGTGCAGAAACAGCTACAGGAAAACATCCTGCATTGGTTGTACAAACAATGCGAAAAATAATAATAGAGGTTGAAAAAAAGGAGTATAAATACAATAGAGAAGAAGATCTTATGCCTCAAGCGCACTCCCCTTCTTTTTTAAGTGATGCCGTATGCTATAATGCTTGTAAAATATCGCATGATGTACAAGCCAATGCTCTTATTGGCATGACGCAAAGTGGATATACAGGTTTCATGCTTAGTAGTTATAGACCAAAAGCTCCATTGTATGTTTTTACCAAAGAAAAATCTCTCGTAAACCAATTAAGCCTTAGTTGGGGTGTTCGAGCTTTTTATTACACTGAAGAAACCAGCTTGGATGATATTATTTTTGATCAAATTACTATTTTAAAAGATCTAGGTTTTTTAAACACTGGTGATGTAGTAGTAAGTACAGGTAGCACCCCTGTTTCATGGCATCTACCCACCAATATGCTCAAAATTACAAAGGTGCGTGAATAGAATTGATTAAAATATATAGCATCATTCCTACGTAACCTTTCTATTCAATACAATTTTCTTAACGATAAAAATTATGAAAGAGATCGAATACATAACCAATACTATTTTTTCCAACGATTTTTTAACACATGCAATAACTGATGTGCATCCGGAGTAATCTGTAAGCCAAACACTCCAACTACCATTAATCCAATAAATACCAAACTGCGTACTACTATACCTAGCATTCCTGGAACAGTACGTAGCGTAGCAAAACAAATTCCATAGGCTACAATAGCTAATAGTATAGCATAAAGTGTTTTTATAGTAAATGGTTGCATCTTACATTTTTTCCACAAAAAAACATATCTTATAGTATTATATACTGTAAAGGAAATTAAAGTTGAAATAGCGGATCCATTTATGCCATATTGCTTTATCAAAAAATAATTTAAAGGAATATTAATTCCAAGAAGCAATACACCACTTATAAATTCAAACCTCCAAAAGCTAGATGTAATAATAATTTGACCGTTCACACCCGTTCCCGCATCAATGATTCGAGATATCCCTAATATTAAAACAACATAAAGGCTTTGAGCATACTCTTTTTGAATATTAAACACCTCAAATGCTTGATGAATATTCAACCATATACAGCCAAAAATTAGTAATGAAAGCAGCAATAAATTAATAGAACTACGATGGTATAAACGATTAATTTCTTTATAATTTTTATCTTTCCAAGCCTTTGACAATACTGGAATAGTAGCGGCTTGTACACTCCGTTGTGGCACCTGTATTAAACTAGAAACATAAAGGGCCAATGTAAAAACTCCAGTAGAAGCCAATCCCATTAAACTGGAAATCATAATACCATCAATACTTTGAGCAATAATAGCAATAATGCTACCGACATAGATGTAAGAAGAAAAAGCAAACAATTTTTTCTTAAACTTTTTTGTCACCCTACTTCGCTTCCATGTAAAGTGAATTTCCTTTGTTCGTATAATATAAAGAAGTTGAGTAATTGCCAATACCACGTACAAAGATGAAAAGAGTTTAATAAAAATATTAAAATCACTTTGAAATAAGTAGTATACAATAAGCCCAGTGGTTAATATTCTCAATACCGTTTCTCGTAAAAAAATAGGGAAAACCGTTTTGCTCTGAGACCATGAGAAGGCCTCAAACAACATAAAAAATAAAAGACCAAATGCAAAAGGGAAAAGCCAATAATAATATTGAATGAATAAGGGGGAGCGACCAAATTTTCGAATAACTAAAGGCTCAAATATATAACCAGCCACACATAACAAAACAAAACCGATACAAGTAATAATAAGGGTTAGTGTAAAAAGATCATTTTGCTTTGGCGGCAAATTATCTTTATAATAAGGGTGAAATTTAAATATTAATGAAGGTATAGCCAACCCAGCAATGCAAGAGAACATTTGAGCAACATCAAAAAAAATACGGGTTAGGCCATATTGAGCCGGTGTAAATGTACCATTTTTTACAAAAAAATACGTATTAGCAAGCCCTACAAAAAAGCCAATATACGTAATAATAATAGAGGTAATGGATTGGCGTCTAATATTTCCCATGCAATACGAATGATTGTAAAGCTATGTGTTTTTTTGTTGACAGTAGATGTAAAAATTTTGATCATACGCATTTGCTACATTGATCTTCATATTTCCAATATCTATCTCTTTCCAATTGGTTGTAACATCATAAAAAGTATAATGTACCCCATCCCAATATCCCCCTATTTTCATGTTAAAGTTTTTAATGCAGTTTACCCAATGGTATCTTATTTTTTTGCTAGAAGGAGTATATACGTATTCGTATTCTAGTATTGGAATTTGTGTAGTACGTAAATACTGATCAAATAAAGGGGTAAAATTATAACCCGTTTTATGGTTGATATAATTTTCTATTTGTTTCGTAGTAACCGTTTGGTGATAAAATTCTCTATTTAAGCCTTTTAATACGAATCTAAACAAGGAATCATTATGTATGATGGTTCGTATCATGTGCATTACGTTAGCACCTTTTTTATACATATCATCGGAGCCTTTTTCATTTACATTATAATAAGCAATAACAGGTTTATCATTATCAATGTCCTCTCTAAGGCCCTGCAAATAAGCATCTGCAGCTTTTTTACCATATAGATATTCTACATATAAACCTTCAGAATAAGTTGCAAAACCTTCATGCACCCACATATCAGCAATATCTTTGGTCGTAATATTATTTCCAAACCATTCGTGTGCACTTTCATGAATAATAATATAATCCCAACCATATCCATATCCAGTATTTGATCGATCGTGACCAAGATATCCATTTATAAATTGGTTCCCATAGGAAATAGCACTTTGATGCTCCATGCCTAAATAACTGGTTTCCACTAATTTATATCCGTCTTCATAAAATGGGTAAGGTCCAAACCAATATTCAAAACAGGCTAACATTTTTTTGACCTGTACAAACTGATTCTTAGCCTTATCTACATTATAGTCTAATACATAAAAATCTAGATCAAGATTACCTTTGTCTCCTTCATAGAAATCATGCCAGTGAATATATTTACCTACATTCATGGTAGCATTGTAATTGTTGATTGGATTGTGTACGACCCAATTCCAGGTTTTAGTTCCGTTATGATTATTCTGTACAGACTGTAATCTTCCATTAGAAACATCTACTAAATTATTTGGAATAGTTACATGTATAGCCATGCTATCGGGCTCATCACTCTGGTGGTCTTTGCATGGCCACCAAACGCTAGCACCTAAACCTTGGCAAACTACACCAAACCAAGGATTATTATTTTCATCGTTTTTCCAAACCATTCCATTTTCCCAAGGCGGCCTTATAGCTTCTCGAGGTTTCCCATGATAGTAAATAGTAATTTGCTGAATAGATGCAGCTCTAATTGGCCATCCGCTCATATATATCCAGCAAACATTTCCTTCTCTTTTATATTTTAATTGTTGATGTTCATATATTATACTATCTACTATTAAAGGTTGTTGTAAATCTATTTGCATAGTTGTGTTCGAACCAGTTACTAGAAAAGTAATACTATTAAATCCTTTAATAGTATGTTGTTGAATGTTAGGGGTAATATGCAAATCATATTTTATAACATCCCACCAAGCTCTTTCTGGTGTTATGCTTCCACGTAAAGTATCCGCATGGAAAAAAACAACATCGTTTTGGGTTGGTTGAGCTTTACATGAGGTATAAAAGATAATAATAATCAATCCGTAATATATTTTTTGCATAGTTTATTTAAATACCCATAACAATATGGGTTTTGATGATCCATCAATTTTTTTAGAAAGTATTTTTAAAAAATTATGTGACACCATTGGGCACCCTAAACTGTTACAAATAGGTATTGGGTAGGTTTCCTCATCAGGCACATAATTGTATCCGTGTAAAACAATAACTCTTTTATATGCATTGCTATTGCTCTCATCTAAACCGTATAATTTATATGCTTTACCAAACTTGCCCATATACGGCTTCCCTATTTTATATTTACCTATAGAACTACAGCCACAATCTGGAGTATTTGAAAACCGGGCATCTGCTAGAAAAAAATCATTACAACTGCCGTGTGCTACCAACCCTGAAAGTAGTATACGCTCTGTATGTATATCATATACAAAAAATCTTTTTTTACCACTGGGAATATCCATGTCTATTAAAAAACAAATGGAGGTAGCGTAATTATTTTTTACTGCATACCGTTTCAAACTATCTGCATAATACACGAATCGATTCGTTTTTTCATGGCTATTTTCAGAGGAGTCTACATCTGGAGAAGCAATTAAGGAATGCTCTTTCGGAAATTTATTTTGATTTAACTTTTTATTTATATACATCAAAATAAAAGTTGCAAAAAAACATAGCGCAATAGTTGTATAAATAGATTTTTTATTCATATTAAATAAACAAAATGTGCTGCAATATTTCATGAAAATTTATTTCCTACAAAATACTTGAATTTTTCTTTAAAAAGAGCTCTAACCCAAGCTTTAAGTTGTTATTTAACTTAAATTTTATATTTTTTGTAAAATAAATAGACAGGTCATAATACGCACATTGTAACGATGGAATAATGGTCGATATATGATCTAGCCCCAATTGGTTTGCCATGGAAAATTCTTGTATAAATGAATTAGTTATTTTTGTATTTGCCACCCATGCAGCAAATACAAAAGGCAAGCCTGTATGCTGTTTCCAAGCCAATCCTAAATCATAACAATAAGGGGAAATATGTCTCTGCTCAAACGCTCGATCCCCAATAACGACAGCAGAAGTGGTATCTTTGATCTCATCTCTAAAATTTTTAGAGGCTTGTTCAAACACCACATCTATTTTCCAATACTCTTTCAATAAAATTTGAACCAATCTAACCGAAGTGAGGCTTTGATAATCGAGTAATACTTTTTTAATTTGTTCAATAGGCACTTCACTAAACAAGCAGACAGAGGCTACTTCGCCATCGCACCCAATTCCATAATCGCTTATAATATAGTGCTGTTTTAATTTTGGGATAACAGCTACTGGAACCAATCCTACATCAATTTCATTGTTTAATAATTGTTGAGCAATACATGCAGGATAGTCTTCTACTAGTTTTATAGTATTGATGATCGGGCTATGCTTTATACCATAGGCTAATGGCTTAGCGTTCAAATAATTTACAATACCTACTTTTATCTTTTGCATGATATAGTGCTACTTTTGTAGCCAATAGTTATCAACTGAACAATAACAAAATTATGCAATTAAATACACTCACAGCCATCTCTCCTCTTGATGGGCGTTATCGCTCAAGAGTAGATACATTGGATCAATATTTTTCTGAATATGCATACATGAAATATAGGTTGACGGTAGAAATTGAATATTTTTTGTTTCTAGCCAAGGAGAAATTTTTTACACTACCTGATAAGGTAAAAAAATCTTTAAAAGAACTTGAAAAATCATTTAATGAAAAAGATGCATTCGTTATTAAAGCATTTGAAAAAACAACCAATCACGATGTTAAAGCCGTTGAATATTTTTTAAAACAAAAACTCCAAGAATTAGGTTCAGAAAATCTTACAGAATGGATACATTTCGGACTCACTTCTCAGGATATCAATAATACAGCTATTACTTTATTGTGGAAAAAATTTATACACGACGAATACTATTTTTTTATTGAAGCTCTTAATAACCATATTACATCATTAGCCAAACAATGGATCAATATTCCTATGCTAGCTCGAACACATGGGCAACCTGCTACTCCTACTCTATTGGGGAAAGAATTAATGGTATTTGTAGAACGAATTCAAAATCAATTACAGCTTTGTTATCAAATTCCTTTTAGCACAAAATTTGGAGGGGCCGTTGGCAATTTTAATGCTCACCATATTGCTTTCCCCAAAAAAAATTGGGTAGCATTAGGTAATAAATTTGTACATAATGTTTTAGGATTGCAACGCCAACAATTTACCACACAAATTGAACACTATGATAACTTAGCCGCACATTTAGATAACATTAAACGTATTAATACTATTTTAATAGATCTATGTAGAGATATTTGGACATATATTTCGATGGATTATTTCAAACAAAAAATAAAAGATAAAGAAATAGGTTCTTCTACCATGCCACATAAAATAAATCCCATTGATTTTGAAAATGCGGAAGGTAATTTAGGTGTTGCTAATGCTTTATTGGAACATTTGTCTTCCAAACTACCAATTTCTCGCTTACAAAGAGATTTAACAGATTCCACTGTATTTCGTAACATAGGAGTACCCGCAGGACATACTATTTTAGCCATACAAGCTATACAAACAGGGTTAAATAAATTGATTATACATGAGCAAAAAATAAAGGATGATTTAACCAATAACTGGGTTGTTATTACAGAGGCTATTCAAACAGTATTGCGTAGAGAAAATTATCCTAAACCCTATGAAGCATTAAAAACCTTATCCAGAAAACACCCTCATATTTCAAAAGAGCAATTACATCAATTTATAGATCAATTAACTATTTCTATTACCCTAAAAAAAGAGTTAAAAAAAATAACGCCTTTTAACTACACAGGAATATTGCCCAAAATACATTAATTGTGGAAAAAATCTTTAAAAGAAACATTGGCCACATTACATTTTATTGTCGTACCTTCACTGCCACAAATCACCAACTTATTTAACCCATCTTTCCTGCAATAAAATACATCAACAATACAGTTTCCCTATCCTTGTTATGTGGTATTATTTGCTTGATTTGTACAGTGCAGGATTGTTGTTATCTAATTTAAACAATAGTAATGAAAGCAGTAAAATTTGTATGTGACAATAAACAGCATAAGCAATTTGTAGCCACGCTACGTGCAAATGTGTACAATTATTTTAAAGAAAAAGGTATTTCTACTAAAGGCAACTTTAGTATGGCCATAAAAACGGTAGCTATGTTGGCTATGTATATTGCTCCGTTTATAGTGTTGTTAACCGTTTCATTGCCTTTTTGGTCTATGCTCCTACTAGCTGTGTTAATGGGCATTGGTATGGCTGGTATTGGCATGGCTGTAATGCATGATGCCGTACACGGATCCTATTCCCATAAAAAATGGCTGAACAATTTATTAGGTGGTACGATGTACCTATTAGGCAACAATGTTTTTAATTGGAAAATACAACACAATATTTTTCATCATGCATATAGCAATGTAGAAGGATTTGATGAAGACATTTCAACAAAGGTGGTTATTCGCTTATCAGAACATGCCCCTTTACGTAAAATTCATAAGTATCAACATATTCATGCTTTTTTCTTTTATGGATTTATGTCTATTTATAAGTTATTAGCAGAACTATTTCAATTAATTCGATATAATAAAGCAGGCATTACAAGAAAGCATCAAGCTAATCCAACATTAGAGTGCACCAAACTGATCGTTATAAAAATACTCTATCTATTTGTATTTATTGGGCTACCCCTTTTATTAACTGATTTCAGTTGGTGGCAGGTATTATTAGGTTTTTTTGTTATGCATTGGGTAGTGGGCTGTATTTTAAGTATTATTTTTCAGATGGCGCATATTGTAGAGGGAGTTGATCAAGTGTTACCTGGTAAAGATGGTACTATTGAAAATGACTGGGTAATACATGAATTAAAGACTACGGCCAATTTTGCACGAAACAATCGTTTTTTAAATTGGTATATTGGTGGACTTAATTTTCAAATAGAACATCATCTTTTTCCTAATATTTGCCATATTCATTATCGTAAAATATCTCCTATTGTAGAAAAAACAGCTCGTGAATTTGGATTTACATACAACTTGAAACCAACTTTTTTTAATGCGTTGGTTTCTCACATTCGTAGATTAAAAGAATTAGGAAGATAAAACAAGGCATAGCTTTTCTATAAAATTTATAAGGCCTTTTATCCAATAAAGGCTTTTCCTATTACTTTTATGCAATTACTCAATATTGTTGGTGCTGAAAAAATAGCATTAGATCAAATCCTACACTTTAAAAATAGTGCTCCTGATATTATTATATGGGCGGCGCCTGCCATGTTTTTCTTCGTATTGATTGAGTTTATTATTTCTTATCGTCAGAACAAAAAATATTACCATAAAAAAGAAACCGTTGGATCCATTTTTGTGGGTATTGGCAATATATTAATAAGTGCACTTATTAAATTAGTTCTATTTTATGGTGCTGTTTGGATTTATAATTTAATTCCGTGGAGGCTAGCATTCAACTGGTGGACGTTTATTCCATGTTATATTTTATTTGATTTTTGTAGTTATTGGGCGCATAATATTTCTCATAATCAGCGTTTTTGGTGGGCTACGCATGTAGTGCATCATACTGGAGAATATTATAATCTTACCATTTCATTTCGGTTAAGCTGGGTACAATATTTAAAGATTATTTTTCTTTTTCCTGTTTTTTTAGTGGGCTTTCATCCTGTTATATTTTTTGTAACCAATCAAATTGCTATTCTATTTCAGTTTTGGGTGCATACAGAGTATATTCGAAAACTACCTCGCTTTTTTGAATACATTTTTGCTACACCGTCCAATCATCGTGTACATCACGGTTCGCAGGAAAAGTACATGAACAAAAATTATGGTGCTACATTTATTTTTTGGGATCGCATATTTGGAACTTTTCAAAAAGAGGAAGAGCAAGTAGTTTATGGCGTAACAACGAATATTGAACATAAGGCCAATCCATTTTATATTAATTTTCATGAATATGCGGACATGATTAAAGACGCCAAAAATGCTAAAGGGTTGAGAAAAAAACTATTTTATATTTTTGGAAACCCAATAAAAATTGCTCAGGAAAAAAAGAGAATATTTAAGGAAAAGAATTGCTCTATTCTAGCGACGTAGTATATTCAAATAGGAAATTATTTCCCAAAAAAAAGTGGCTTTCTCTTTTCTAAAAAAGCTTTTGTTCCTTCTTTCATATCATCCGTAGAAAAACAATGCGCAAAAGTATTGACTTCAGTTTCAAAACCATTTTGTTTTTCATCAAATACAGCATTAGCAGTTTGTATACAACCTGCAATAGCTATGGGCGCTTTAGTTTGAATGAGTTGTAGTATTTCTGTTGTTTTGGATAATACATTTTCAGAACTAGTAATATGATTGACTAAACCATATTGTAACGCTGTATTAGCATCCATCATATTACCGGTCATTAATAATTCTAATGCCCTACCCTTTCCAATTAATTGAGTAAGCCGTTGTGTACCACCATAGCCAGGAATCAATCCCAGGTTAACTTCTGGCTGTCCAAATTTTGCATTGTCTGAAGCTATTCTAAAATGGCAAGCCATGGCTAATTCACAACCTCCGCCTAATGCAAAGCCGTTTACTGCAGCAATAATAGGTTTAGGTGCATTTTCTATTTTATTAAAAATATCTTGCCCTTTTTGGGCTAATGCTTTTCCTTCTGCTGGTGTGAGCCCAATAAATTCACTAATATCTGCACCTGCAACAAATGCTTTATTTCCAGACCCGGTTATAATAGCTGATTTTACTTCGGAGTTTTTATACACTTCATCTATTGCATTGGATAATTCTTGCATTACTATTTTATTTAATGCATTTAACTTATCCGCACGATTGATGGTTATAGTTAGAATACCATTGTTAAGAGAAGTCAATAAGGTTTGATACATATTTTAAATTTAATTTTAATAGTACACGGATGACGCAGATTAGGCCAATGAACACGGATTTATTTCCAATAATTTTTCATTAATTCAGTACTCCAAATAGGTTGTTTAACTTCTTTTAAGGGTAAAAATTCTTTCATAATCGGTTTAATATCTACTATAGGAGTTCCATCTATTGCATCCAACATTTTTACAAAAATACTTTTGTCTACACATTTTACTATTTCACAAATAGTTGAACCTATAAAATTTGGTCTATTCTTTTTTCGTTGAGCAAAAATACCCACTTTAGGCCAGGTTTTATTTTCTCTTGGATGTTCACTCTTTAGAATAACCGGAGCACCAACAGCTTTATGGAAAATGTATATTACTTCTATATGAGAGAATTCTTCTAGTCCTTTTATAGCTTCCGCATCTACATCTTCATTTAGTCTTATTTTAGAAACTACATCTCCCCAAAAATCATCACTTATTTCTTTTCGATCATTAAATACTGTTGCTATTGGTTTAATTTCGAATATCATAAAGTTATTTTAGTTACTAGTAAAATGGCACACGGATGACGCAGATTAGACAGATGAGCACAGATTTGTTAGCGCAGATTTATCTTTTTATCATTTGTGAAAATTTTCCTTTTAATTTCTGGTTTTTTGCCAAAATTAAGCAATAATCCAATTTCTATTTCTGTTGCTTTTAAGTAATTAATCAGTTGTAATTCATGCTCTTGCACTATTGCTTCAGCAGCTTTTAGTTCAATAATCACTTTTCCTTCAACCATAATATCTGCAAAATATTCTCCAATCAGTCTCTCCCTATAGTGAACCTTAATAGGGTTTTGTTTTTGAGCCAACATTCCTTTCTCTATTAATTCTAGCATCATGGCATTTTCATATACCTTTTCTAAAAAACCATATCCTAAAGTGTTATAAACTGCATAGAAAGAGTGAATAATCTTATCTGTAATTTCCTTATACAAAAAATCTGTGTTCATCTGTCTAATCTGCGTCATCTGTGTGCTATTTAAAAATTTCTATGTCCCGCTACCCATGTAATAATATACTCAGCAATTTCTTTGGTAACCGTTCCTGGTGCAAAAAGTTTACCTACGCCCATATCATTTAGCGTTTTCATATCCTCTTCAGGAATAATTCCGCCACCTGTTAATAATACATCATTCATCTTTTTTTCTTTCATTAAGGCAATAATTTTTGGAAAAACAGTCATGTGTGCACCTGAAAGAATGCTTACACCAATAGCGTCTACATCTTCTTGCAATGCAGCATTTACAACCATTTCAGGGGTTTGGCGCAACCCGGTGTAAATGACTTCCATGCCAGCATCCCGTAATGTGGTGGCAATAATTTTTGCACCTCTATCATGGCCATCTAAACCAACTTTGGCAATGAGTATGCGTAATGGACGTTTATGATGTAACAAATTTGACATAAATGATTAACAAAAATGTTGTTTTTAAATAGCAATATTTATAATTTTACATAACAATAATTTTATAATTATGTTTACCATATTACAAGAATACAGAATTTTTAAGAATCTTTTTCCTAAATTATTAGAGTTATCAGGTTATAAAATGGAATATTTGGCAGAACGCTTAGGTATTACACCAGCTGCATTTAGTATGAAAAAAAAACGTAATAGTTTTGAGTTAGATGAAATGGAGCAATTAACAAATGTTATTTGGGATGAATATTTGGAAGATAAATTTTTAGCAGAAGCTATAAAGCAAGCTAAAAAAGAAGGCCATTTAACCAAAGCGGAAACTAAAAAATTATTTGCTGAATGGAAGTAATTGCCAATAAAGGTTTTGAAAGAGATTTTAAAAAATTATCTCCTAAAATGAAGGGGTTAACAACCGTCGTATATGAAGAATTGGCTCAAGCGAAACAGTTGAGCGATATATCAAAATTAAAGAAGATAAGTGGACATAAAAATTATTATCGTATTAAAATCGATGACTATCGGTTAGGTCTATATACTATAAAGAATGTGGTTTACTTATCAAGAATATTGGCCCGAAAAGACATATATAAATTTTTCCCAAAAAAATAGTTTTATGCTTTAGTTCATATTATACCAACGCAATATCTAACACCTGTTGCATATTTTTTACATAGTGAAATTTTATTCCTTTTATATAAGAAGCTTCAATTTCTTTTATATCTTTTTCATTTTGCCAACATAAAATAATTTCTTTTAAGCCAGCCCGTTTAGCTGCTAATATTTTTTCTTTAATGCCACCTACGGGCAATACTTGTCCACGTAAGGTAATTTCACCAGTCATGGCTAAATAAGGTTTTACTTTTCGGCCTGTAAAAGCAGATGTTAAAGATGCAAGCATAGTAATACCTGCGCTGGGGCCGTCTTTTGGAACAGCTCCTTCGGGTACATGTATATGTATATTTTTTTGTACGAATGCTTTAGAATCAATACCATATTTTTTAGCGTTGGCTTGCAAATACGTTAAAGCTGTACTGGCACTTTCTTTCATTACATTTCCTAAATTTCCCGTTAGTTTTAATTCTCCTTTTCCTTCGCTTAATAATGTTTCTATAAATAAAATATCCCCTCCAACATATGTCCAAGCTAGGCCTACAGCTACACCTGGCTGATTGGCAATTTTATATATTTCATTGCTATATCTTGATATGCCTAGTATTTCTTCTACATCAGCAGTCGTTAATGTAGATTTTATTTTTTTATGTGTAGCATATTCTTTAGCTCGATTACGCATTATAGAAGCCAGTTGTCTGTCTAATTCTCTTACACCACTTTCTCTGGTATATTCTTCAATAATTTTTTGTAACACTTTATCACTACTATTCAATTTTACATCCTTTAAACCATGCGCTTCTTGTTGGCGAGGCACTAAATGACGCTTGGCTATTTCTATTTTTTCTTCAATAGCATAACCGCTTAAGTCGATTATTTCTAACCGATCACGTAATGCAGGTTGTATAGTTGCAATATCATTAGCGGTAGCAATAAATAATACTTTGCTTAAATCATATTCTAGTTCTAAATAATTATCATAGAAAGTATGGTTTTGTTCAGGATCTAGTACTTCTAATAATGCAGATGATGGATCGCCACGGAAATCTTTTCCTACTTTATCTATTTCATCTAAAATCATTACAGGATTGGAGCTTTTCACTTTTTTTATAGATTGTAGAATACGCCCAGGCATGGCACCAATATAGGTTTTTCGATGTCCACGTATTTCGCTTTCATCATGTAAACCGCCTAAACTTAAACGTACATATTTTCTACCAATGGCATGAGCAATGCTTTTACCTAATGATGTTTTGCCAATTCCTGGAGGGCCAATAAAACATAGTATAGGACTTTTCATGTCGCCCTT
>CAYVXB010000006.1:21785-26981 GCA_964454275.1 uncultured Chitinophagaceae bacterium
CCTTTAGTTTTAATACAGCAAGGTATTCAAGTATGCGCTCTTTTATTTTGCGCATTCCAAAATGATCGTTGTTTAACACTTCTTTTGCTTTTTTAAGATCATATACATCATCTGTATAATCTTGCCAAGGTAGCTCCAGCATAAGGTTTACATGGTTGTATACTGTAGAATAATCGGGTGTGCTGGGATGCATGCGTTCTAATTTTGCTATTTCACTTTGAAAAAGCTGCTTTGCGGCATCTGTCCATTTTTTTGCTTCAGCTTTTTTTTGCATTTCCCGAATTTCTTTTTCATTGGCATCGCCTAACTCATCTTTAATACTTTTTAATTGTTGTTGTAAAAAATATTCTCGTTGTTGCTTATCTAGCTCTGTACGAGTTTTAGCCGTTACTTTATTTTTGAGTTCCGTAAATTGTAGTTGTTTTTGTAAAGACTGCATGAGCATTTCAGCTCTTTCTTTAATACTATTTACTTCAAGTAAGCTCTGCTTTTCAAGCACATCGCTATTTAAATTACCTGCTATAAAATGAATAAGAAATGAAGGGTTCTCAATATTTTTTAATACAATCGATGCTTCTGACGGGATGTTGGGTGATAATTGTATAATCTGAAAGGCCAAATCTTTAATATTGCTAGTATAGGCTTTAAAGTCCTCATCTTCTGGTAGTTTTTCCTCTTCCAATACTTCTATTTGTGCTTTAAAATAAGGTTCTTCGGTTGTTATGGCATTTACCTTAAAACGTTTATACCCCTGAATAATTATAGTAGTGCCTCCATCAGGCATTTTAATTAACTTCACAATCTTAGCTACGGTACCCAATGACACTAAGTCTGTCATGGCTGGATCCTCTACATTACTATCTTTTTGTGCTAATACACCTATTAACTTATCTGTTTTATACGCATCTTGTACAGCTTTGATACTTTTATCTCTTCCAACAGTTATGGGTAATACTACACCAGGAAATAAAACTGTATTGCGTAAAGGCAAAATAGGAATTTCGTTGGGAATGACGGTAGTTTGATTTTCGCCTTCACCTTCATTAAGAGAAATAATAGGAATAAAATCTACATCCTCATCTGTTTTTAAAAAGAAATTTGATGAATTCATAATTGTTTAAAATAGACAAAATGGCGCAATATAATGCCAATTAAATATTTTTAATAAAGAGGTAGTACAGTTCAAGTATGATGCCAAAAAAATACCTCTGCAAAAAAGACAGAGGTATTTTCATTTATAAAGCAAATAAATTACAAAATGTTATACGACAAAGCAATTTGTACATTTTGGTTTTTCCATTTTTCTTGATTAGCTAAATCGTTAATATTCGATAACCCTACAACATACCTTACACCTCCTCTAAATTTCAAAAATCTTGCCTCAGCACCTACCACAACAGAAAAATCGCCGCTTTTAAACGCTTTCACTGCATCAGTAGTTATGGATTGACTTGAATTTAATAGAGTTCCAACTTGAGGACCTAATTGAGCATGTATAAAAGGAAGTACTTTGTAATCAAGCAAAGCAGCAATGCTCATGTAGTGTAAATTGATTTTTTTCAGTGCTTCAAAATTAGGAATCGAACTTGAATTTGCCGTAGTTGTAGTAGTTTGGCTGAATAAAAGCTCTGGTTGCACAGCTATTTTTTTGCCAATGTTTAAATCGGCATAAGCACCAACTAAATATCCTACTTTAAAGTCTCCTTTAAGAGAAGTGCCATTGACTCCACTTAAGTTGGCGCCTAGCTTAACTCCTATGTTAATAGGGAGCTTTTGTGCATTGATGTTAGTAATTGCGATAACTAGTGTTGTGAAAAGTGTTACAATTTTTAGTTTCATAATTTAATGTTTAGTTGATAATATTTTTCTGATTGATAACCAATTTGGTCCGATTCAAGACTACGAATATACAATAAGGTTTAAAATAATTGTACTTTGAACAGCAAATGTGGTGATGTTATTTTGTGTTTTATTTAACAAAAGCATTATTAGCTTTGTGTGGTATTAATGATTGCAATAGAGCAATGGTTAATTTTCTCATAAGCAGTTAGTTTTAGTAATCGTCCCGATATCTATCGGGACTTTTTTTTATATTGCCAAAAACAAAACAGAAAACCTAGTATAGAACCCGCACTATCAGCCACTATATCCCATACCTCAAAGCTTCGGTTAGGAATATAATATTTTTGTATATACTCCATAATAACACCAACAGCAATACTTAACAATGTTGCGAAAATGGTACATTGATTAAAATAAACAGGCTTTACTATTGATTTTGGTTTGTACCATAATGGCAAACAAAGTAAAATGGTCAGTACAAAGAAGACAAAAGTATGAATCCATTTATCTAATTGTATTTTACTCATCCAAGTTTTTGATGGAAGGGATGACCCAGGTAGGCTTAAGAGCACTACTATTATTAAAAGCCAAATAAAAGCCGGAAACAATTTTTTTAACCACATTTAAACTATTTTTTTAGTTATATACACTTGATATTTTTTAAAATTGCAAGATCTATTTATTATAACAATGATAGATAACCAGAAGCCAATACCTATTAATTTTGTACATCTTTAATTACATTTGTACGAATTATTCCTCTAAATGCAATTTATGAAAAAACCGGTGGGCAATGGGTGCAAGTAGTAACCCTATGTTGGTAATGAAAGCAACGCCACTAAATAAAGCATAAAAAGAAGAGAACCATTTTCCCGCATCATTTTTAATTTCTACTACAGGGCCCATGCCACTTAAAATCATGGAGGCATTGTGTAGACTGTCTAGCCAATTTATACAAGCAATATAATGATACCCACATATACCTATCATTAAACAAACAAAAAGAAAAAATATTGCATACACTAAACTTCTTACTACTCTTTTATAAAAAGTAGTTTTTGAAGCTAAGGGTAGTTTTTTATGTTCGTACATATAATAACCTGTTGTAATATTTTATCAATGTTCTTTTAAGATTGATGTACATCTCCTATTCAAGTGTATAACTCATTGATCCATCTTTTTCATCTTTTAACAAAACACCTATATTTTGTAATTGATTGCGAATAATATCAGAAGTAGCAAAATCTTTTTTAGCTCGGGCTTCTTTACGCATGTTGATTAAAAGTTGTAATACGCTATCTAATTTATCATCTTTTTTTTGTTCTTCACAAAAGCCTAAAATGTCCTCCATGTATAGTTTCCATCTATTTTTCCATTCTTGTATGAGGCTTGTTGGGAAAGCACTTAAAGCAATATGTTTATCTTTTATACTATTGATAATAGGCACTAATTCAAACATGTTAGCTAAAACTTTTGCTGTACTAAAATCATCATTCATAAATACATCCATTTCTTGTAAAGAAGTTTGTATTTTATGAATAATATCATTATTCGGCAAGAGCCCTTCAACTTCGCTCAGGATGATATTCTTTTGTAAATATTGATACGCTTCCCATAACCGTTTAAATCCCTTTTCAGATGCTTGCAGTCCTTCATTACTAAAATCGAGCGTACTGGTATAGTGTGTTTGCAGTATAAAAAAACGAATAGTCATTGGGCTATACGCCTTATCTAATAAGTGATGTGAGCCATTAAACAGTTCTGTAAGTTTTATAATATTATTGTGACTGCGCCCCATTCGTTTACCATTAATGGTGATCATATTGTTATGCATCCAATAACGAACAGGTGTCTGATGATTGCAAATGGTGCTCTGTGCTATTTCACTTTCGTGATGAGGAAATTGCAAATCCATTCCACCACCATGAATATCGAATTGTTTTCCTAAATATTTAGTACTCATAGCAGAACATTCAATATGCCATCCCGGAAAACCTTCCCCCCATGGGCTTTTCCAACGCATAATATGTTTAGGTGGTGCGGCTTTCCATAAAGCAAAATCAGCTTTATCCTGTTTTTCATCTTGTGCTTCTAATGCTCGAGTTGTTTGTAGCATTTCTTCTATTACTCTTCCACTTAATTTTCCATATGGATATGTTTTTGCATATTTTTTAATATCAAAATAAACAGAGCCGTTTACTACATAGGCATATCCTTCTTCTATAATTTTTTCGATCATAGTAATTTGTTCTATAATATGCCCTGTGGCTGTAGGTTCTATGCTTGGAGGCAAACAATTGAGTTGTTGCATAACCCAATGAAAAATATACGTATATTTTTGAACTAGTTCCATTGGTTCTAATTTTTCGAGGGCCGCTTTTATGCCTATACGATCTTCATCTGTTCTACCTTCTTCTTCAAAATGCCCAGCGTCGGTTATATTGCGCACATAGCGGACTTTGTAGCCTAAGTGCAATAGGTATCTGTATACTACATCAAATGTTACATACGGACGGGCGTGTCCTAAATGACTTTCTCCGTTTACTGTTGGGCCACATACATACATCCCAACATGATCTTTTGTAAGCGGTTCAAATTTTTCTTTTTGGTGAGAATAAGTATTATAAATATATAGTTCTGACATAATTGATAGTTCGTGAAGTAGATGGTTTTTTAAAAATATAAAATTATCAATTTTCAACTATCAATTATCAATTATTTATTGATATATCTGCTATTACAGGAAAATGATCAGAAATTTTTATATCTCCTACTTGACATTGTTGGATAGAAAAACTTGTATCAGCTAATATATAATCAATACGAAGCGTTGGTGAAATATTACGAAATGTACGTCCAATGCCAAATCCTTTTTTTAAAAAAGCATCTTGCATATTACCTTTTATGCGAAAATACGTAAATGAATTAGGTACATCATTAAAATCGCCACAAACAATACTCCGATAGGGGCTTTGTTTTAAAGCATCATGTACAACATCGGCCTGAACAGCCCTCCCCTTAAGACCCATTTTGAGCTTAGAGTACAAACTTTTTGAAGCATCAACATTAATTTCTTGTTCCTCTTTCAAATTTTTAATGGCTTCATACTCTTTATTCCCCAATTTAAATGAAAATAAATGCGTTGTGTATAAACGAAAAGTATCTACTCCTTTAACAAGGTCTACAAAAAGAAGTTTGTCTTTAGAATTTGGATATTTTATATATCCCGAATCAACAATGGGATAACGGGAAAAAATAATACTGCCAACAGAAAATGTTTTTTTAATAGCAGAATCTCTGCTGGGAAAATAAGAATAGTTGAATGCTGTTCTATGTAAAATAGATTGTTCGTTT
>CAYVXB010000006.1:26991-28626 GCA_964454275.1 uncultured Chitinophagaceae bacterium
AAACTATTGTGATTGGAATATTCTTGCAAACAAATAATGTCTGCATGCTGGCTTGTTAAATATTTTAAAATGTCTTCTCTATGTTGTATTCGATCTTTCCCATTGTTGGCAACACCTTCCATGTATTGAACATTCCAAGTAAGTATACGAATAGTTGCTGCTTTTTTATTGATATTAAACACATGGTTTCCATTAAATGCGAACATCACTATTATCTGTTGAATGCCTATTAATAGTACAATTAAGTTCACTAAACTGAATAAGGGTTTTATAAAAATCCAGAAAATTAAAAAAAGAATTGTACCAATAAACAATATAGGGAACATCATGCCCATTAACCCTATAAACCACCATTGGTGAGCCGATAAAAATGGGATAAGACATGTTGCTAAAAAAGGAATAATACAAAGTATATTAAGAAAAAAAACGATATATCGAATTGCTTTAACCACTGATTGTATGAATTATAATTTTTCACTAGCCCTACGCAATATATCTTTTTCTTCTTGGGTTAATGCGTTATACCCGTGTTCATTTATTTTATCTAATAGTTGATCTATTTTTTGTTGATTAAGAATGGCTGTTTTTCTAAATGGAGGAGGTTTTGTTTTACGATGAGATTTCTTTTTATGTATCGGATCAAACCAACTATTTATTGATCGGTATACTGTATACATCCATTTACCCCAATCATTCCCCTTTTTTAATTGCCATATAAATATAAACCCTATTAATCCACCTCCCAGTTGAGCCCAATGCTCTGGAGCATTCAAAGGAATACTAATTAGGTTGATAATTAAATATATTGCAGTGAATACCCATAATGGAATACCTCCTTGAATAAAAGGGAATATTCTATAATTAGGCGCTAGTGTGGTAGTTGCTATGGAAATAGCCATTACACTAGCTGAAGCCCCCAATAACACGGAGGAATCAACACCAGCCCTTAAAGCAGGAATTGTATTCATTGCAATGATGTATACTGCAGCCCCTACCCACCCACCATATAAATAAATGGGAATTATTTTTTTACTATCAACAAGATTTTTTAAGATGGATCCAAAACCCCACAACCATACCATATTGCTCAGCGATTGCCATATGTCAACATGTGAAAACATGTAGCTACACAAAGTCCATGGACGATATAAAAGCCCTTTGATATTTGCTGGAAGCGCAAACCAATTTAAAATATTACTATAAAAATTAATTGTTGTATGATCAAGTATAAGGTATATAGTTTTGATAAAAAGAAGTGCAAACAAAAACAAAACATTTACAATAATAAGTATGATAAGTACATTATTCCGTTGCCAAGGCGAAGTGACTTTTTTATATTGTTTGACTGTAGGCATATAACAGAACAAAATTAAAAATTAAAAAGCGCAAAATAGCAGATTCTACATTTTATTGCGATACATAATTGGTTGATGATATCAATAAAACCTTTTTCTATTCGTTTTATTCCATATAAATACAATAATAAAACCAACCAGGGCTCCGCCTAAATGGGCCCAACGGGCTACATTATCGCCAGCTGTATTGCGAAGTGCAAAAAATAATTCCATACCAATGTATATGAGTATGACCCATTTTGCTTTTATAGGCACAAAGAAATAGACATACAAGTATGTA
>CAYVXB010000007.1:0-4340 GCA_964454275.1 uncultured Chitinophagaceae bacterium
TAGGTGCCTCGTGATTCCAGTTTTTATTTTTATGTAAAAATTTTATACTCTCCGGATAGCCGTCCATGCTATCAATCAAGCTTTTTAATAAATCATGCTCATTGCGTTTAGCATCTAGCTTTCTATTTTCTTCTGCTAATTGATGGCGCAACTGCTCAAGTATAGCTTGGGTTTCTAAAATTTGGGTTTTAGTTTGCTCATGCTGTTGTTGAAGATTTTCTAATACCTGCTTTTTTTCTGCTAAAGCTTGTTCTTTTATACTGTGTTCTTCTTGTAATTGTTTAAGTTGATTTTCTCTTGTTTCTTTTTCCTCTTGCAATTGATGAATAGCTCTTTGTAAATTTTGTATAGAAGTGTCTGCCACCGCTACTTTTTTTTCTGCTTCAAATTGGTTGCGTTGCAATTGTTGATTTTCGTTTCTTGCAGCATCTACAGCAATACGTTTCTCATCAAATATTTTTCTATTGGTTTCTACGGTTTCTTTTACAGCTTTTAATTGTTGTTGTAAGCCTTCTAACTTTACACCTTCTGTTTGTAACTGTTGTTGGGTAAAGCTTATAGACTCTTGCAAACCTTTTAATTGGCCTTCCGATTGTAGTAAAAAATCTTGTACACCTGTTTCTTTTTCTCTTAAATAATGTAATTTTTGCGTAGCTAAGTTTTTATCATTTTCTTTGGTACGCAATTGTTGCAACAAATCATTAAAGGATTGTTGCATGTGTTGCAGATTTTTTTCTTGCTCAACAAATGCTAATTTTTCTTGTTCTATGGCTGCTTCTGCTGTGGCAATGGTAGCTTCAAGTTTAAATTTTTTATCAGTTTCTGTTTCTTGCTGTTCGGTTAAATTTTTGTAGGTTATATTAAATCCTTCTAGCGAAGCTTTGGCTAGTTCTATACTTAAAGCTTTATATTCTTTTTTTATCTCGTAATATTTTTCTGCTTTTTTGGCTTGGCTTTCTAAGGTTTTAAGTTGATTGTTTATTTCAAATAATAAATCTTCTATACGATTTAAATCCGTTTCGGTAGCATCTAACTTAGACTTAGCTTCTTTTTTACGGGTTTTATAAATGGAAATACCTGCAGCTTGTTCTAACATTCTGCGGCGGCTATTGTCTTTATCTTTAATGATATCATCTACCATGCCCAGTTCTATAATGGCATAGGAATCAGTAGATACGCCGGTATCCATAAATAAATTATGGATATCTTTTAATCTGCAGCTTACATCATTTAATCGATATTCACTTTCGCCACTTTTATAAAATTTACGAGTAATGGTAACCGTGCTAAATTCTGTAGGTAATAAATTTTTAGTATTTTCAAAGGTGAGCGAAACCTCTGCTAATCCGCTAGCACTGCGGGTTTTAGAGCCATTGAATACTAAGCTCTCTAAATTTTCAGATCGCAGATTGCTTATTTTATGCTCGCCTATTACCCAACGAATAGAATCTACAATATTACTTTTGCCACAGCCATTAGGGCCAATAACGCCAGTAACACCTTCATCAAAATGAAGAACCGTTTTATCTGCAAAGCTTTTGAAGCCTTTTATTTCTAAAGTTTTTAAACGCACAATTCGTTTTTTTAGCAATTGCAAATATAGTTTAAGTAAACCTCACTTTAATTCTCATTATTTTAACATTCTATAACTTGCGTGTTATTACAATCTAAATCAAAAATTAGCTTAGTACGATTTTAACATGAAAAATATAAAAATAATAGAAATTCCTTCTGAAATTGGCGCTGGTACCAGAGGAGCCAGCTTGGGCATTGAGGCTATTAAAATAGCCGCTCTCGATTTTATGAGCAATTTTTTTGTACACTTCCCATCTGAACGTATTGAAACGGAGAATAAATTGCTATACGAACCTATTCAATCACCTTATGCTAAACGCATTCCAGGTTTGCTAACAATGTATGAAAGGGTGAGTAAAGCAGTGTATGGTAGTTTAAAAAATAGTTTTTTTCCGATTATATTAAGTGGTGATCATAGTACGTCTGGAGCCACCATAGCTGGTATAAAAATGGCTAAACCTAAAAGTAAAATTGGTGTTATATGGATTGATGCCCATGCTGATTTGCACACACCTTATACCACACCTTCGGGTAATATGCATGGAATGCCTTTGGCCACTGCTATTAATGAGGACAATCTAAAAAGTAAAGTACATAAGCTAGATGCTGCTACTACTAAAATGTGGGATCAACTAAAAGATATGGGTAAAATAAAACCTAAAGTATTACCAGAGGATATCGTATTTATTTCGCTTAGAGATTATGAAAAAGAAGAAAAGGCACTGATAGATAAATATAAGATGAAGGTTATTTCTACAGGAGAGGTTCGTCGAAAAGGAGCTGAAAATATTGTACGCAGCGTACTTCGTTACTTAGATGATTGTACGGATATTTATGTAAGTTTTGATGTAGACAGTTTAGACGCTTCTATTTCTAAAGGTACTGGAACGCCAGTGGGTAACGGTTTAAGAGAGCGTGAAGCAGAGGATTTGGTAAGTAAGTTTATGATGAGTCGTAAAATATGTTGTTTTGAAATTACAGAGGTTAATCCCACATTAGACAAAGAAAATCTCATGGCCGAAATAGCCTTTAACATACTACAACGTAGCGCCAATATTTTAATGATGAGCTAGAATAAAACGAATATTTCTTTATATGAACGTTTATCCTTTCCCATTACAAAGCAAATTACCTTATATTGGCACTACTATTTTTACAGTGATGTCATCATTAGCTAATGAATATAAAGCCATTAATTTATCACAAGGATTTCCTGATTTTGAAGTAGATGAAAAACTAGTTGCACTTATCCATCAATATTTTCGAAAAGGGTTTAATCAATATGCTCCAATGGCTGGGGTATTGGGTTTAAGAGAAGCTATTGCTGAAAAATGCCAGTACTTATATGGTGCACCTATTAACCCCGAAACAGAAATTACCATTACATCTGGAGCTACCGAAGCTATCTTTTCCACTATTACGGCTATTATTCATCCTGCAGATGAAGTGATTATTTTTGAACCAGCCTACGATTGTTATGCTCCTGCTATTCAGTTGTGTGGCGGCATTCCGGTGTATATTCAATTAAAAGCCCCAAACTTTGCTGTAGATTGGGAAACAGTAAAAAAATGTATCACGGAGAAGACACGGATGATGATCATTAATACGCCACATAACCCTACCGGTAGCATTTTTACGGCTGATGATATGATGCAATTACAAAAGCTAATTGCGTCAACCAATATTATTTTATTGAGTGATGAGGTGTATGAGCACATCATTTTCGATCATGCCACACATGAAAGTGTATTAAAATATCCTAAACTAGCGGAACGTAGTTTCGTTGTATTTTCATTTGGAAAAACATTTCATGCTACAGGTTGGAAAATAGGCTATGCCATTGCGCCTGAAAATTTGATGAAAGAATTTAGAAAAGTGCATCAATTCAATGTGTTTAGTACCAACACGCCCATACAATATGCCCTAGCCGATTATTTGAAAGACAGAACAAATTATTTAGGCTTGGCTAATTTTTATGAAACAAAACGAAATTATTTTTTAGATATTCTTAAAAACGTACCATTTGAATATACCCCTACTAAAGGCAGTTATTTTCAGTGTGTAGATTACAGTAAAATAAGTGATAAAATAGATAAAGAATTTACTATTCAATTAACGAAAGAAACAGGTATTGCAGCCATTCCTGTTTCCGCTTTTTACTACAATACAACAGATTGTAAATTAGTACGATTTTGCTTTGCTAAAAATCAACAAACCCTAGAACAGGCCGCAGAAAGACTCATGCAATTGGCATAGCAAACATGCCCAAAACGTAGGGCTAGAATCCTTTGTCTTGGAACAGCGCACATTTTTTTTGCTACAATTCTTAAATATATTAACTTTGCAGGTCTAAAATATTCTTATTCACATGTTGATTATTGATTCAAAAGATTGCGAAAACATAGATAAAGCCCTCAAAAAGTATAAAAAGAAATTTGAGAAATCGAAAACCTTATTACAACTAAGAGAACGTCAATCCTTTACTAAGCCTTCTATTAGGCGTCGTGCTACTATTTTAAAGGCACAATACAAGCAGCAAATTTTGAGTGGCAAAATAGAGCTATAACGGCTTGTTTTATTCAAAATGATTCAATAGCTATAAGGTTGTAACTTTATGGCTATTCTCTTTATATGTCTTCTAACTCCCCTATTACGAGTTTCATTAACTTTCTACAATTTGAAAAAAGATATTCTGTTCATACAGTTAAGGCATATACAAACGATTTAACTTGTTTTTTCGATTATATAAAAGAAACATACAGCAC
>CAYVXB010000007.1:4350-9813 GCA_964454275.1 uncultured Chitinophagaceae bacterium
AAGTATGTCTTCAGCTGGCACTCGTTCATTACCTCTGCAACCATACATGTAAGGAGCTTTTTGAAAAAAGTCAGCAAAAACCGCGATTTAATATGAAACATTATAGTTGCAATAACAACAAACATGATACGTAGTTGGTTGGCTGGTTTGCGCAATAAGAACATAGAACCTCGTAGTATTCACCGAAAAATATCTTCCTTAAAATCGTTTTTTAAATATCATTTACGCCAAGGCAATCTTAAACAAAGCCCTGTGGTAAGCATTATTTCACCAAAAAGTAATAAACGACTTCCGCAGTTTGTGCAAGAAAAAGAAACGTCTACATTGTTTGAACATGTTGAATTTTCAGATGATTGGAAAGGACAAACGGCTAAGTTAAGCTTGCAAATTTTATATTATACCGGTATCCGTTTAAGTGAACTTATAGGATTAAAAGAAAATGAAATTGATATGGCCCATCAATCCATAAAAGTTTTGGGTAAGGGCAATAAAGAACGCATTATACCCGTGGGAAAAGATCTCATTCAGCAAATACAGTCATATATACAGGAAAAATATAATCAGTTTGCTGAAGCGGATAGAACGGTCTTATTGGTAACAGATAAAGGAAAAAAATTATATCCTAAATATGTATACCTTCAAGTAAATCAATATTTATCTCTTATTACCTCCATTGACAAAAAAAGCCCACATGTACTGCGACACACTTTCGCTACCCATTTAATGAATAATGGCGCTGATTTAAATGCAGTAAAAAAATTACTAGGCCATTCCTCTCTGGCTGCTACTCAGGTATATACCCATAACACCATTGAAAAACTTAAAGAAATACACAAACAGGCACATCCCAAGGCATAGTTTTATTGTAAAAAATATATACTATTTTAAGCATATTTTGCATTTTTTGTATAAAATTGTTACCTTGAAGTAGATCTTATTATTCACTCAAATCTAAACACTATGAATGTTAATATTCAGACAGTACATTTTGATGCAGACGAAAAACTAATGGAATATGTACACAAAAAAATAGCGAAGTTAAATACCTTTCATGACAGCATTATTAAGGTAGATGTATTTTTAAAATTAGATAATGTGGCTCATAACATTAAGGACAAAATAGCTGAAATTCAGGTACACGTCCCCAAACAAAACTTTTTCACCAAAGCATCGTCAAAATCTTTCGAAGAATCTTTTGATGACGCTTTAGATGCTCTTATCACACAGATAAAAAAGAAGAAAGAAAAGGTTATTGCGTAAACTAAAAAATGTCAGAATTTAAATTCTGGCATTTTTTATTATCATAAATACCGAAGTGGGTTACGACGAGCATTCCAGATATATCGTTTAATATTCATCCAAAATGCAATAAAAAAATATATAATAATGGGAGATCCTAAGGTGCAAAAGGTTAAGTAAATAAAATACATACGAATGCGAGAGGTGGCTATACCCACTCGTTCTCCAATGGATGTACATACCCCAAAGAGGCGATATTCAATAAAGTATTTTAACTTACTCATATTGCTAATGTAAGCATAACTATTATAATATCTGCAACAAAACACATCATTTTTCGATAATTTTGTGGACATTTTAAGAATTGGCGGTATAAAAAGCAGTTCTCTCATTTCAAATTTTCTATTATGTTCGATTTAGATCTTATTAAAAAGGTATATACTGAAATGCCTGCAAAAATTGATGCAGCAAAAAAACTAGTTAATCGCCCATTAACTCTAACAGAAAAAATATTATATACGCACTTATTTAACCCCACCTCAAAGCCTTATGAAAGGGGTAAGGATTATGTAGATTTTGCACCTGACCGTGTGGCTATGCAAGATGCCACTGCCCAGATGGCTTTATTACAATTCATGACTTGTGGAAGAAGTAAAGTGGCTGTCCCTTCTACTGTGCATTGCGACCACCTAATTCAGGCAAAGGTAGGGGCTGTACAAGATTTACAAACAGCGTTGGATACAAATAAAGAAGTGTATGATTTTTTAGCTTCTATTTCAAATAAATATGGAATTGGATTTTGGAAACCTGGTGCAGGAATCATTCACCAAGTAGTGTTGGAAAATTATGCTTTTCCAGGAGGCATGATGATTGGTACAGATAGTCATACGCCTAATGCAGGTGGCTTGGGTATGATAGCCATTGGTGTTGGTGGTGCAGATGCAGTAGATGTAATGGCTGGATTACCTTGGGAATTGAAAATGCCTAAACTAATTGGGGTAAAATTAACTGGTAAAATGAATGGCTGGACAAGTGCGAAAGATGTGATTCTAAAAGTGGCTGGTATACTTACCGTAAAAGGTGGAACGGGCGCTATTGTGGAATATTTTGGAGATGGTGCTGATAATATAAGTGCTACAGGAAAAGGAACTATTTGCAACATGGGTGCAGAAATTGGAGCTACTTGCTCTATATTCGGTTACGATGAAAAAATGGCAGCATACCTAAAAGCTACTGGGCGTTTAGAAGTAGCGAACATGGCCAATTCCATCAAAGAATATTTGCGTCCAGATGTGGAAGTGTATAATAATCCAGAAAAATATTATGATCAATTAATTGAAATCAACCTAAATGAATTAGAGCCTCATATTAATGGACCCTTTACTCCAGATTTAGCCACACCTATTTCTATGTTCGCGGAAGCTGTGAAAAAAAATGGTTGGCCTGAAAAATTAGAGGTAGCATTGATAGGCTCATGCACAAACTCTTCTTATGAAGATATTAGTCGCTCTGCTTCTATCGCACAACAAGCTGTCAATAAAAAATTAAAAGCAAAATCAGAATTTACTATTACGCCTGGCTCCGAACAAGTGCGATATACTGTTGAAAAAGATGGCTTTTTAAAAATATTTGATCAAATTGGAGGTGTTGTTTTAGCTAATGCTTGTGGTCCTTGTATTGGTCAGTGGGCTAGACATATAGATGATCCCAATCGTAAAAACTCCATCATCACTTCATTTAATAGAAATTTTGCTAAACGTAATGATGGTCTAGCTTCTACACATGCATTTGTTGCTTCTCCGGAAATAGTTACTGCACTTGCACTTGCAGGAACATTAAGTTTTAACCCCCTAAAAGACACATTAAAAAATGAAATGGGAGAAGAGATAATGTTGAATGAGCCTGTGGGTGTTGAATTACCTCCTAAAGGATTTTCGGTAGAAGATGCTGGCTATCAAGCCCCCGCAGCAGATAGTAGCAAAGTAAGTGTAATGGTAAACCCTGATTCTAGTCGGTTACAATTACTAAATCCTTTTACGGCTTGGGAGGGAAGCGATTTAAAAGGATTAAAATTATTGATAAAAGCCAAAGGGAAATGCACCACCGATCATATTTCTATGGCTGGCCCTTGGCTAAAATTTAGAGGACATTTGGATAATATTTCTAACAACATGTTGATTGGCGCTGTTAATTCTTTTAATGATAAAACCGATAGTGTAAAAAATCAATTAACAGGGGAATATGCTGCCGTACCTACTGTTCAACGTGCATACAAAGCTGC
Organism: uncultured Chitinophagaceae bacterium; assembly: GCA_964454275.1. Classification (GTDB taxonomy): domain Bacteria; phylum Bacteroidota; class Bacteroidia; order Chitinophagales; family Chitinophagaceae; genus CAYVXB01. Next base: position 7,871 of record CAYVXB010000007.1, read on the forward strand.
TGGCATAGGGTCTATAGTAGTGGGTGATGAAAATTATGGAGAAGGATCGAGCCGTGAACATGCTGCCATGGAACCTAGACATTTAGGCGTTAGGGCAATTGTAGTAAGAAGTTTTGCCCGCATCCATGAAACCAATTTGAAAAAGCAAGGTATGCTGGCCTTAACGTTTATTAACAAAGAAGATTACAATAAAATACAAGAAGATGATGTTGTAGATATAATAGGTTTGGCGTCTTTTGCACCCAATAAACCATTAATAATGGTCTTACATCATAAAAATGGTAGCAAGGATGAAATACAATTAAATCATACGTATAACCACCAGCAAATTGAGTGGTTTAAAGCAGGTAGTGCATTAAACCTTATTCGAAAAGAGTTTGCAAAAGGGTAGTGTATTTTCATACATTAGTATTGCGTATACACTTGTTGAACTTGATGCAATTGCAACATTGTTGCAAATAAATCTACTATATTTAATTCATGGTAATAAATATTCTTGTTGCAGCGTCTACCAACAATGCCATTGGTCGTAATAATCAATTATTATGGCATTTGCCGAATGATTTAACGTTTTTTAAAAATACTACCTGGGGCATGCCCATCATTATGGGTCGTAAAACATTTGAATCTATTGCAAAAAAACCTTTACCTGGAAGATTGAATATTATTATAACCCAACAAAAAAATTTAAACCACCTACAAAATAATATTGATACTTGGGTAACACATAGTTTAGAAGAAGCTATAATACAAGCTGAGCAAACCGATTGTAAAGAGGCTTTTGTTATTGGTGGGGCACAAATATATAAAGCCGCTATGCCTATTGCACAACGCATCTATCTAACTCGTGTACATGCTAACTTTGAAGCTGATACATTCTTGCCAGAAATAGATGTTACAATGTGGAAACAGATAAGTTGTAAAAATTATAATGCTGATGAAAAACATGCATATCCATATAGTTTTGAAGTATGGGAAAGCGTGAAAAAATAATTTTTATTTCAATACCTTGTATTCTACATTTAAATCAACTCAAAAGTACCTACAGTACTGGTTTACAGCTAATAATGGAAAAGGCCACGGCACACATTCTCCATTTGTGTACGATTTTATTAGGAATGTACTAATCAATAAAAAAAAATATCCTGCGTATAAACAAATTGCACAACTGTGTAAACGGCTAAAAAAAGATCATCGTATTGTAGATATAGAAGATTTTTGTGAAAGGATTACAATGCCCATATCTCAAAAAGTAAAAATGGCCGACTTATATAGAAGTATGGTTAAACCGGCTAAGTATGATCAATTATTTTTTCGCATGGCGAGATATTACAAAAGTCAATATGTACTAGAAATAGGGAGTTCTTTAGGTATTGCGACTTCTTATTTGGCGCTTGCCAACGCTGATACAACAATTATAACCTATGAAGAGAGCGATGCTATTGCAAAAATTGCAGCACAAAATTTTTCATCGCTATCAATAAAGAATACTATCCAAATATTAGACAACACAAATAACACCTTAAAAGATACACTTAATAAGATTATTCAATTAGATGTTGTGTTTGTTAATGGAAATAATTGTAAAGAAACTATTTTGTTTTATTGGAACATCCTTTATAATAAAGCACATAACGAAACTTTATTTATTTTTGACAAAATACACGGAAGTGCAGAAATGGAAGAAATATGGAAAAAAATACAACAATTGGATATGGTAACTTGTACGATAGATTTGTTTTTTATAGGTATTGTATCCATCCGAAAAGAAATCAAAGGGCCTGTGCATTTGAGCGTACGTTATTAACAACGGTTAGAGTGAAGTTGCTTTATCTTTAACTTGTTATCTCGAATTTGTCAAAAAAGCATAAACACTACAAAACACACATTTAATTTAATTCATTTTTTATATGCCAACAACAGCTACAAAAACATCTGCTTCA
>CAYVXB010000007.1:9823-17897 GCA_964454275.1 uncultured Chitinophagaceae bacterium
TCCGTTATGCAAGAAGATTTTTTACCTCTTTTAGGTACTGATTATATAGAATTTTATGTGGGCAATGCCAAGCAAGCAGCCCATTATTATCAAACCGCATTTGGCTTTCAATTGATTGCTTATGCTGGCCCAGAAACAGGCATTAAAGAAAAAGTAAGCTATGTGTTGCAACAAAACAAAGTGACCTTTATGCTTACCACCCCTTTACGAAGTGGTAATGTTATTGCTGATCATATTGCTAAGCATGGTGATGGCGTTAAAGCGATAGCCTTGCACGTAGAAGATGCTGCAAAAGCTTGGAAAGAGACGACTCAACGGGGTGCTAAATCGTATATACAACCTACCATTCTAAAAGATAAATCAGGTGAAATAGTAATGAGTGGTATTCATATTTATAGTGACACCATTCATCTGTTTATTGAACGTAAAAATTATACTGGTGCTTTTATGCCAGGGTTTGAAAGTCGCAATAACCCGTACTTTAAGTCTGATACTACAGGCTTGTTGTATGTAGACCATTGTGTGGGTAATGTAGGATGGAATCAAATGAATGTTTGGGTTAAATTTTACGAAGAGGTAATGGGTTTTAAAAACATTTTATCATTTGATGATAAGGATATTTCAACAGAATACTCTGCGTTGATGAGTAAAGTGATGAGCAATGGAAACGGCTATGTAAAATTCCCTATCAATGAACCAGCTGAAGGAAAAAAGAAATCGCAGGTAGAAGAATATTTAGAATTTTATAATGGAGAAGGCGTGCAACATATTGCATTGGCTACCAATAATATTGTAAAAACAGTAACTACCTTGCGTAATCGAGGGGTAGATTTTTTACAAGTACCTACTACATATTATAATGACTTAGTAGAGAGGGTAGGGCATATTGATGAAGATATCCAATCGTTAAAAGAATTGGGTATATTGGTAGATAGAGATGATGAAGGGTACTTATTGCAATTGTTCACCAAGCCTGTAGAAGATAGACCTACTTTGTTTTTTGAAATTATACAGCGTAAGGGTGCTAAAAGTTTTGGGAAAGGCAATTTTAAAGCCTTATTTGAAGCTATTGAGCGGGAACAAGCCTTAAGAGGTAATTTGTAAAAAAAATCGTGTAACTTCGTGCAACATTTGCACAAAAAATAGTGTAAAGCATATACCAAACAATCATATTTTCAACCCTAAACCCCTTATGTATGCGACTGAACGGAATTCTGAAGCTTGTAATGCTATTATTTATTAGTACCACACTCTTAGTACAATGTAAAAAAGAAAAGTCTTTAGAGGAAAACAAGCCCCCTATTGCCAAGGTAGTAGCAGTTAACCCAATTACATTACCCATCAATACGATAATACTAGACGGCTCTACTTCTAATGATCCTGATGGCGTTATAAAAACATATAAGTGGACGAAAGTAACAGCACCAACGGGAGACGTTTCTAAAATTACTAATAGTGACACAGTTAAAACAACAGTAACAGGCTTAATAGCAGGTAATTATAGTTTTAAAATAACCGTAACAGATAATAATGCTGCATCTAATAGCACCACCGTTAATGTAACTGTAAATGTAGCGGGCAATCAACCGCCTGTTGCTAAAGCAGGAGCAGATCAAACAATAGTTTTACCCACAAAGACGGTAACATTAGATGGTTCTGCATCTTATGATCCAGATGGTAGCATAGCTAAATACGAATGGACTAAATTATCAACACCAACTGGGGATCCATCTATCATTACTAATGGAGATAAAACTAATCCAACAGTAAGTGGTTTAATAGCTGGTACATATACTTTTAAACTAACTGTAACAGATGATAAAGGTTTATTTAGTGTAGATACGGTTGCTGTAACCGTAGATGTACCACCTGTTGCTAAAGCATTAGCTCCATCAACTATCACACTTCCTACAAATACGGTAACCTTGGATGGCTCTACCTCTACGGACATAGATGGTATTATAAAAACATATCAATGGACTAAAACGGCAGTGCCAGCTGGAGACGTTTCCAAAATTACAAACGACGGTATAGCTAAAACAACAGTAACTGGCCTAATAGCGGGATCATATACTTTTCAACTAAAAGTAACGGATAACAATGGAGCTTCGGATAGCACAACAGTTAGCGTAACTGTAAACAAGGTAGCTGAAATCCCACTTCCTAATGCATCAGGCCAAACCATTTGGATGCCAACAAGCACGGTAATATTGGATGGCTCTGCCTCCACCGATTATGATGGCACAACCACTACCGGTTTAACTTACCTTTGGGAATACGTTGCCCCTACTGCTTTTAACCCCACTATTACCAACGCCACGACGGCTAAACCAACTATAAGTAACTTAATAAATGATATTACTTATACTTTTAAACTTACAGTCACTAATGCAAAGGGGCTTTCTGCCAGCATCAATGTTAAAGTAACTGTAAAAATTCCTTTACCTGGTACATGGGAAGGTTCAGCAACAACAGGCTCATTTGCTCTTACTCTTAGAATAGATGCCAACAACTCAATAAAAGCCGATGTTACTTTAGGCGGAACCACTAGGACTAATTTATCGGTAGATTATGGAATAGTTAGCGGCAGGCAATTGCAAGGTAGTTTTGATGCATGGGAAGCTGGAACAAGATATAAATATACTTTCACAGGATACTTTAATAAACCTGACTATACGCAATTAGAAATTAATAATTTAGCGCTGAATGATATGTCTTATCTTTTTCCAAAAGGTGATTTTATATTAAAAAAGAAATAATTATTCATTTAACTTTAAATCTTGTATATGAAACTGAACAGAACCTTTAGTCTCTTAATATTATTATGTACTAGTGCTACATTATTGGTACAATGCAAAAAAGATACACCTGTACAAAATAATAAAGCACCCGTTGCTAATGCAGGACAAGATCAAGTATTGTTACCTACGAATACATCGACAAAACTAGATGGTACTGCCTCCAAAGACCTTGATGGAAAGATTGTGACGTATGCTTGGAAAAAATTAACGGGCGGCTCTACATGCACTATTCTTAATGCTGATAAAGACACTACAACAGTAAAGAATTTGATAGAAGGTGAATATACTTTTGTATTAACCGTAATAGATAATAAAGGAGCATCTAGCAGTGATACCGTTAATATAATTGTGAATAAGTTGCCTATTGCTCATGCAGGAGCGGATCAAATAATTGCACTACCTATTATAAACGCAGTAAAATTAAATCCAACAAATGTTCCTTCCACAGATCCAGATGGCACTATAGTCAAATATGAATGGACTAAAATAGAAGGCCCCAATCAATACAAAATTGAAACACCCAATAAGGATACTACAGCAGTAACTGGGCTAGTTGAAGGAAAATATTCTTTTCGCTTAATAGTAACAGACAACAAAGGCGCAACCAATAGCGATACCGTTATAGTGACCGTAAATTCTTTAAAGGGTATATGGAAAGGAAATAAGACCTTTGTTGAAGGAAAAGATACAATTACAGTTAATCTTATACTTAATCTAACAACAGATTCAGAAGTAAAATTTACTTATAAAGAAGAGGGAGAACCTCGTTCAGAGTTTAATACAACTGGAAGGTATACCTTATTGGGAAAAGATGGGAAAACAACAATAAGTGGTAATTTTGAAATACCTGTGGAAACAAAAACCTTTAGAATAACCTTTGATGGTGAATTTAATAATAATTATACAGAATTAAGTATTACATCAATGAAATCTATATCGATGGATGGTAAAACTTCAGAGACTCCTTTTATACCTATTGTATTAAAAAAATAAGGTAATTTACATCAGTAAAAATTAAACAAATTAGGGAAGTAAAACACTTCCCTAATTTGTTTAATAGGTTAATTACATTTAATAAAATATGTGCTCATGCGAACAATATATTTACTGCTCACATTTTTAACACTATACAGTCACACACAAGCCCAAACTTCATTTATAGAAGCGCAGCGCAATTATATACGTGTAGCAGATGCCATGCGCCACAAGCAAGATACGCTGATGAAACAATGCGAAGCAGCAGGATTAAAATGGCCTATCAAACAAATATACATTCGCTCTTTTAAATATGAAAGAGCATTAGAAGTGTGGGGGAGAGAAAGTAGTACAGAAGATTTTAAATTATTTAAAACATACAAAGTATGCGCCATTGCTGGATCATTAGGGCCTAAACGTATGGAAGGAGATTTTCAAATACCAGAAGGGTTTTATTATATTAATATGTTTAATCCGAAGAGTACATATTATTTATCGTTGGGTTTAAATTATCCTAATCCATCAGATAAAATATTGAGTGATTCTGCACGCCCTGGGGGAGAAATTTTTATACATGGCGATTGTGTAACTATTGGATGTATCCCTATTACTAATACACAAATTGAAGAACTTTATTTGTTAGCCGCTTATGCAAAAAGTGCAGGTCAGGACTTCATTCCTGTTCATATTTTCCCTGCTCGATACAAGAATAAAAAAAGTTCAGAATACTTATGTAGAACAGCGCAGGATAATACAAAATTGCAGGCTTTTTTTGATAACCTACAACAAGGGTATAATTATTTTGAGCAAAAGAAACAATTACCTATCATTATGGTAAATAAGAAAGGGGAATATATATATTATTAAGTGCATAAACATGAAATTATTTCTCTTTCATTAATGCCTGTACCGTTTTTAGTGTTTGCTGTTGAAGTATTATTTTCTTTCCTTGCGTTAAAGTTTGCAGCAATTCAGTGGTATAATGTCGAATAGTTAGCAACCTAAGTGGGTGTTCTATTTGTACATCAAAAATAGTGGAGGCTTCGGCAATGAGATCGTTTATTTTGTCTGCATGATTGTCAACACAGCGAATTAAACTGATAGCTCCGTTTTGACTAATGTTTGGCTCTAATTTTTTACTTGCAAAAAGTTTTGTTAGCCATATGGTTAACGTATCATCTACAAAAGAAAAATCTTTAGATATAAAAGTCAACAGTACCTGATTTTGTTTCATTACAATAATAGGAGGAAGATTTTGTACTGGTTTATTATGAATAGTTGTTCCAGGAAGGGCCTTGTCTAAAAAGCATTTTACATATAATGGAATAGATTTGTTGTGCAAAGGCTTAATCGTTTTTGGATGTATAACTTGTGCTCCATAAAAAGCCATTTCAATAACTTCGGTATAATTTAAAGTAGAAATAAGTTGTGCTTGAGGAAATTGTTTGGGATCTGCATTCATCACGCCTTTTACATCTTTCCAAATAGTTAAACTATTTGCATTTAGCATATTACAAAAAATAGCAGCAGAGTAATCGCTTCCTTCTCTTCCAAAAGTAGTACTTTCATTTTGATCGGTGCTGCCTATAAATCCTTGTGTAATAATGACTTTAGTATTTTCAAGTAAAGGTTTTATGGTTGTATCAACTTGCCGCTGGGTATAATCCCAATCTAATATAGCTTCACGAAACGTGTTATCTGTTCTAAAAATATCTCGCACATCTACCCATTTATTTTGTAGGCCTATTTCCTCTAAGTAACTACTAACAATAGTAGTAGAAAGCAGTTCGCCTATACAAACAATTTGATCATAATAATAATCAAAAGATTGTGTGGGCTTGTCATGTAATAACCATTCTATCTCAGTATAAAAATGTTGTAATTGTATAGAAACTTTGTGGGTGTTGCTTTTTAATAAGGAAAGGCTTATGCTATTGTGTTGTTCTTTAAGTTGTTGAAATAGTTGAAGTGCTTCTTGCTGTTTGCCATCAAAAAAAGAAATTGCTATTTTTTCTAAGGCATTGGTTGTTTTGCCTATAGCTGATATTACCACAACCAATGGTTCATTTGTAAAAGTTTGTATAATAGTAGAAACATTTTGTATACGTTCTGCTGTTTCAACACTAGCACCGCCGAATTTGAATACTTTCATTAAAGTGAAATTAGAAATTCAAAAGTAAAAACTAAAACTGATTTAAAGTTATATTCTGATGAAGTCTCCTTTTTAATATAATTTTGATGTACACATTTTTACCTTTAATTTGATTAATACATTAGACATTATATAAGTTAGACCAAATCCCCGAGGTTTTTTTGAAACCCTCGGGGATTATGCGAAAGAAAACTATTCGTCAGCATAAAATAATATTAACTTAGATAATATCTATTCATTACTATTGAATAATAAGATATGGTTCCTACAACAAACATTAATAGACAAGTTCTTACTTTAGATGAATTTACTATTCAAGCAATGAGGAGCTTTCCAGCTGCTACTGGAGAGTTAAGCAGCCTGTTGAGAGATATTGGACTAGCTGCTAAACGGGTGCATGTGGAAGTAAATAAAGCAGGATTGGTAGATATTCTGGGCGATGTAGGCAGTATGAATATACAAGGAGAGGATGTGAAAAAATTAGATGTATTTGCTAATCAGCAATTTATGGGTGTATTGCGTCATGGAATTAGTTGCGCAGGAATGGCTAGTGAAGAGTGTGATGATATTATTGTGTTTGATGATGATGTGAGCAATAAATCTAAATATGTTGTTTCTATTGATCCTTTGGATGGTAGTGGCAATATTGATGTTAATGTTTCGATAGGTACCATTTTTGGTGTATACAAAAGAGTGAGCGAACGAGGTACTCCTTGTACACATGCCGATTTTTTACAACATGGTCGTAGACAAGTAGCTGCAGGATATATTGTGTATGGATCATCAACAATGATGGTGTATGCAACAAAACGTGGCGTAAATGGATTTACATTGGATCCTTCTATTGGAGAATTTTGTTTAAGCCATCCTGATATAAAATGTCCTGTGAAGGGAAGCATTTATTCTGCTAATTATGGAAATTATAATCAATATGCAAAGGGTATAAAAGATTATTTAGAAAATTGTCAAAAAAAAGATAAATCAACTGGAGGCCCATATACACAACGTTATATCGGAAGTATGGTGGCTGATGTACATCGAAACTTAATTAAAGGCGGCATTTTTATGTATCCAGGAACGGCAGATAAACCTAATGGGAAATTACGCTTGCTATATGAATGTAATCCGTTTGCATTTATTGTAGAAGTGGCTGGAGGTTTAGCAACCAATGGAGCACAGCGTATATTGGATATTGAACCCAAGACACTACATCAACGAACGCCTTTATTTATAGGTAGTAAGGAAATGATGGAAGAATTACAAACATATAGTAATCAATAATTGAACATAAATAATGCTTCTATATAAACGCTCTATTATATTATGCATGATATGCATTACAATATTCAACTATTATACAATAGCACAAACTACAGTCGCTGACAGTAATAACAAATCTACTGTTGTGGAGAAAGATCAAAGATCATTTGCGACTATAAATGATAGCATTTTAATATATATAAATGCGTACAGAAAAAATCAAGCGTTACCTCCACTGCAATTAGATACTATACTTTGTTCTATAGCAACAAAGCATAGTGCTCGAATGAGTGCAAAACTTATTCCCTTTGGACATTATGATTTTGAAAAAAGAATGAAAGATATTTTTGTTTTTTTACCTAATACAAAAGCTTCTTCAGAAAATGTAGCATATGGGAAACTCACTGCTGCTGGGGTTGTAAACGGTTGGATTAATAGTCCTCCTCATCAAAAAAATATTAAAGGAAATTATAATTATACGGGTATTGGTGTGGCAAAAGATAGCAGTGGTATTTTTTATTTTACACAAATTTTTATTCGAAAAAACGCTTCCACAACACCTGTAAACAAAAAAAATAACCTGTAAAAGGTTGAATTATGGAATCTAAAGTTATTATATCCGTTCAAAATTTGGTAAAAAAATATGGCAATTTTGATGCTGTACAAAATATAAGTTTTGAAGTATTTGAAGGAGAGATCTTTGGTTTATTAGGCCCAAATGGCGCAGGAAAATCAACCACATTAGAAATTATAGAAACCTTACGCTACAAAACTTCTGGAGAGGTAATAGTGGATGGGTTCAATTTGGATAAATCGCCCAATGAAATCAAAAAAATTATTGGCGTACAATTACAAACTTCAGGCTATTACCCTAATTTGAATTTGG
>CAYVXB010000007.1:17923-28597 GCA_964454275.1 uncultured Chitinophagaceae bacterium
AAGCAAAATTTAAAGAATTAAGTGGGGGACAGAAACAGCGCTTTTCTATTGCTACAACTATTATCAATCAACCTAAAATTATTTTTTTAGATGAGCCTACTACTGGCTTAGATCCACAAGCAAGGCGTAATCTGTGGAATTTAATTCGAGCTATTCAACAAAAAGGAACTACTGTTATTATAACTACGCATTACTTAGATGAGGCAGAATATTTATGTGATCGAGTAGCTATTATGGATACAGGAAAAATTATAGCATTAAATAATCCAGATAAACTCATTGATGATTTAATTGCCACTGGTTTTGAGCGAACTAAGGAAGTAAAAAAAGCAACGTTGGAAGATGTATTCATTCATTTAACAGGCAAAGATTTACGAGAAGATTAGAGGATATTCCACTTCACCTACTAGAAAAACACTTCCACAGATTAATATAAGATCATCTGATGTAGCTTCTTGTAAAACAAAATTAATAGCGGTGTTCACATTGGAAAATGATTTGCCTTTTAAGCCAATGCTACTGGCTTTTTCAGATAATTCTTTTTCAGATAGTGCTCTTGGTATTTGAGCTTTGGTAAAATAATAAGTAGCGTTATGTGGCAATAATTTTAATACATCAATAATATCTTTATCTTTTGCCATTCCTATGATAATATGTAGGTGATTGTAATCCGTAATTTCTAGTTGGTTTACTATTTGTTTCATCCCATCTACGTTATGAGCCACATCTAATATAATGGTAGGATGCTGGTGCACGATTTCCCATCTACCATGTAGCCCCGTTATTTTTTTTACTTCTGTTAATGCTTTTTTAGCAACGACTGTAGAAATGTTCCAACCTTGTAATTGCATTTGATGAATGGTTTCTAAAACAGTTAATATATTTTTAGTTTGATAGAGTCCTATTAAATCTAAAGTATACGTTTCTCTTTCCTTCTTATGATGACAGTCAATATCAATCAATAGTTGATGATTTTTATATTCCCAATCAAGAACAGTCCATTCTTTTTGAGCAAAATGAATAGGTGCTTTATGTTTTGTTGCTTGCTGCTCAAAGATCAATTCAGTTTCGGGTAATTTTTCTCCAATTACAACAGGAACATTATTTTTTATAATACCTGCTTTTTCATAAGCAATTTCAGCTAATGTATTACCCAGCATGGGTACATGATCATATCCGATATTTGTAATCACGCTTAAAACAGGTTGAACAATATTGGTGCTATCTAAGCGCCCACCCAATCCAACTTCTACAATAGCAATCTCTATTTGTTGCTGGGCAAAGTACTCAAAAGCCATAGCTACAGTAACCTCAAAAAAGGAAGGTTGTATTTTTTGAATAGTGTGCTGAATTTTTTTTACAAAATCAATTACAAACAACTCACTGCACACAATGCTATTTACTTTAATGCGTTCTCTAAAATCTTTTAAATGAGGGGAAGTATATAATCCTGTTTTGTATCCTGAAGCCTGAAAAATAGCAGCCAACATATGACTTGTACTCCCTTTTCCGTTAGTGCCTGCAACATGAATACTTTTAAAGGTTGTATGTGGATTGCCTAGCACTGCACATAATTCGATTATATTAAATAAATCTTTTTTATATGCTATATTCCCTATACGACTGTACATCGGCAATTGGTCATATAAAAAAGCTACCGTCTGTTTATATGTCATTTAGTTTGATCTTAAATAATTGTCAAAGAAAAATAATATATCACCAATTTCTTTTTTTAAATAGGTATTAAAAATATTCAAAACAGATATTACTAGAATAATCCTTAACTTGCCGCCCTAAAAATTATTACAATTATGAAAAAATTATTTTTTATTGCTGCAGCATTTAGTTTGGTTGCAGCTGTTGGATGTAACAAAGGCGGTGGTTCACCAAAGGATGTAGCTGAAAAATTCTACAAAGCAGTTAATAATAAAGATTTTAATGAGGCAAAGAATTATGCCACAAAAGAAAGTGCTTCAATGCTAGATATGATGAGTACTTTTGCAAAAACGCTTCCTGCTAAGTCTAAAGATATTGAGGTGTTAAATGAAAAAATTGAAGGAGAAACAGCAACTGTAGATGTAAAAGATAAAGAAACAGGTAAAGTTCAAACTGCTAAGTTGAAAAAAGAAGATGGAAAATGGAAAGTAGCATTTGATAAGAGTTCAATGGGTAGCGATCATTCTGAGCCAACAACACCAACTGCACCTCAAATGGATTCTACTTCTACTCAACCTTCTACATCAACAGAAAACAATATGAATCAACCGGTTGATTCTATGATGCAGAAGTAAGATTGGGTAATTTTTTTTATCTCTTTTTAGAAGTAACAAAAAAGGCATTCTGTTGAATGCCTTTTTTTATGTAGAGTAAGCTTAGAAATCAACTCCTAAGCCAAAGTACCAAATACCTTTTCGCCCAAAAAAGCTGTCCATAGGCCATCCTCTATCTACTTTTACAAAATAGCCCAACAATGATGTACGTATACCAAAGCCGTAACCAGCTACAAATGGCCCAATACCCCCTGCTTTAGTAAATATGGTTATTGGCCCAGGTGCTGTAGAGCTAAATGTGGGACGCTTAATATTTTCTAATCCACCTTCCCAAGCCGTACCTAAATCAAAAAATTGTATTAGTTGTAAATTATTTAATAGCGGACTTCTAACGGGGGTGTTAGATAAACTACTGAGTATGGGAAATCGAAACTCGCTATTTATTACAAATGAGCGACTACCATTGGATACATTTTGATTAAACCCTCTCATATTCAATGCTAAAGTTTGAAAAGCATAATTCTCATTTGTATTAGGTTTAGAACTGTCATTAAATTTAGGATTAATCCACCCGTCTGTACCGCCTAAGTAGTAAATAATTTTTTTATCTCCAAATGATATATCCGCTGCTGCACGAGCAGCCCAAATAAAATTGCGATAAATTTTATAATAGTACCGTGCATCAAAGCCAATATTGTAAGTACTTTTACTTTTTCCACCCTTAGTAACATCTACATTTAAATCGCCATAAATTTTAAATCGTAACCCATCCCAAATATTTTGGGTAGGGTTTATTGTATTATCGTGTACATATTCTACATGTGCAATAGCATAATGTATATTGGTATCGGCTTTTGCAAAGCCAATAGGAAAAGGGGTTCCGAGAACATCGATGGGTTTAACCGTAGATCGATCGTTACGATAGGCTATATTAAACCGTATACTCCGTATTGGATCTATAGGGTATGCTAAGTTTACTTGATATAAGCTTGTAATTACTTTCTGCCGGATAGAATCATATGGACCTTTATCATATACATTTAAATAATTATTCGCTCCTCTATAAAATAACACCCCCCAATCTAATCGTTTACGATAGTTTTGAAAACCTAGTACATACTCATTATTGGTAAAATTAGGGCCAAAACGAGCAGCACCATATATTTTATAGTCTTCAAATAAATCCGATATAGAGGCTGCAAAAGACCAATTGATACCGTTATTGTTATTTAAAAATACAGGCCCATAGCCATATCCATATGGTTGAAAACGATTGAGAAGAACATTATTGGTTAAGCCGGCTGTTACTTGATCGACCGAAAATTTAAGTTTATAATTAAACATTTTTATATTTTCTAATATGGAATATTGTGTTACTTGATTTAAAATAGGTTGTATTCTGCTCGGCGTAGTATCATTTTCAAAGGGGGTTTGAAAAACATTTTTAGAGGAGGTGTCTGCAGTGCTGTATACCGTTGCTTTTCCTTCTCGTATTTTATCCTCTTGCATTATTTTTTTCATATACGCCGTAGGTCGTGTTGGCACATTGCGTTTACGTAATACGGCTGTATCTAATTTTAACTTATATAGAAACTTATAATTTCCTTGTCTTGTTACCTCACTTAACTGTCCAAGATCTCCTGCAATACGACTTTCTAACAAGCTGCTTTGGTAGTTGGTTAAAGGAAAAGTATAGGTTGAATCTTTGGTGATGGAGACATAACTTGCGGAGTCTGGTTGCGATTTATTCCAAGCTTTTAAAGTGGAATCTAGATCTTTATGCGAGGGGTTTCGCAATACTTCATCTCCAATCATCAACAACGTATCTAATCCATCACGTTGTGTAGTAAAATATCCTGCATATCGATTGCTTACACCGCTTTCATTGGCTATAAATGTGAAATGTTGTACATTATATTGACTAGGGTAGCGGGCATTACCATATTTCATATTGGTAAGCTGTGTAATTTGTTTGTAGTCTCCTTTAGCACTAATATCTACTAAAAAAATATTATACTGTTTACGTCCAGGTAGTGCAGTATCTGCCTTTGATGCGGTTACAGAAGGGCGATTAGAAGAAAAGATAATACCTGTTTTATTGGGAAAGGCTACAAAAGAAGGGTCCAGGTCATCATATACATCATTTGTAATTTGCTCTACTTGTTGATTATCTATCTTATATGTAAAAATATCTGTATGCCCATTTTTAACAGCACTTAGTAATAATGTGTTTTCATTCAGCATAAATTGTGCATCAATAATTTGGTCAAAGGCTGTAATGGTTTGTTCAGCATATTTATATTGACGAAAAGCGTCATACACAAACATCTTGATTTCTGTTTTGTCTGTATATATAACTAGTAAGCGGGTTCCTTTAGGGTCCCATGTTAGTATGGGGTAGTTTGGATTGGCTTTGTTTTGTGCCATCTTCACGCCGGAACGAAGCAATACTTTAGTATTGATATAGTTTTCATTTAAAATAACTTTATACAATCCGCTTTTATATTCCACCACGGCATAGCTAAACGATTTGGGATTAGGATTTGCTTGAAAACGAAAATAATCTTTAGATTCTCCTACTTCTGCTGTAACAGAAAGTTTTCCTTTGGGAACAATTTTTCGTTTGCGAATATCGTCATAATATTTTTTTTGTTGATATTCTATAAACTCTTTCACCACTTCTTTTAATTTCTTTTTACATATTTCTTTTATAGCATAGTTAAAACTTCGGTGTATTCTAGATAGATACATTAAATAAGTTACATTTTGTGTACCATACTTTTCAGCTATATAATACCAAAATGCATGTCCTGCAAGTAAGGGTTTGTTCATAGCAAAGGCATAAAATTTATTGTACTCTCCTGATAGCATTGCACTTTTTAATGCATCATCCTTTTCTGTGCTCCAACGTTCAGCAGTATAGGCTATATAACCGTCTATTAACCAAGAGGGTAAATCTAAAAAAGCTTGATTGGAAGCAACCTCACTTAGATTACCACCAAACAGCATATTGTTTACTAACACACGAGCTATGCCTTCTCGAATTTGGCGTTTAAGATTGTAATGATTTCCATCGAAGGATACAAGTATTTTATTATTTACCAATTTTGAAAGCCCATCGTTTTGTTGCCATTCTATATCTAGGCCTATATTAGAGGCTTGCATGTCATCAAATTTGTTATAGACTATAATATTGGGCTTATGTTGTAGGTTTTGCTCTAAGAATGCTTCTATATTGGGTAATTCTTCTTCTGCAACTTGCGCTATATATTTGGCTAACTCAAGGCCATGTTGAGCGAAATAAATATTAAAATGTTCGGCTTCAAAAAAACGCCAGGATGTTTTTTTATATTGTATTCTATTTTTTCCAAATTGCACTGCGTTAACTTGAGCTTTTGTAGCAATGGAAGTTGTACAAATCAATAAAATAAAAAATATTGTCTTTCGCATATTATAAATGAGTATTTATTCTTTTAGAGGTTTAATTGTTGTGTATCAGCAATAAAAATACTACTTTCTACGATAGATCGAAGTTAGAATCTATTTATTAGTGTTTTTCTCAAAAAAAAATATTTCATGTATGTGTTATTCAAAAAGGTTATTCATTACTTAAGTTAGCATACTTTTCTGTATGCATTTTCAAATAAGCATGCTATGAAGATTTTAAGAGCGTATTGTTTAACTTAAACAATAGCTATTATGTATAAAGTTCTGTTGTAAAGAGGGCTGTATGAAACAAAATGTAGTAGGTTATTGCAAACACTTGTAAAAGTTGCACAAAAGTTGTATTCGTAGATACACGTATTTAAAAATTTGAAACAACCTGAAAAAAACTGCTATTAATTTTTATGAATCTTTCCAATCCTCATAATCCCTCTCTATCTTTGTAGCCATAGTATATATGGCCAATTCATTAAAAAAGAAAAAAAAACCTATAGATACAGAAGATGTATTGCAAACGGATAAACCCGTGGATGTATCTGTGAAAGAAGTGGCAAAGGATGACCGTACAAAAAAAATAGTGGGTGTAGGGTTTCTTTTAACAGCTCTTTTTTTATTTGTAGCATTTACCTCTTATTTATTTTCTTGGCAAGAAGATCAGGATAAGGTATTTAGCCTAGGTACACACTTTCTATTTGCAGAAGATGTTAAAGTAAATAATTTACTTGGAAGACTTGGCGCATATATATCACACCTATTTATATACAAAGGATTTGGATTAGCATCTTATCTTTTTTGTACCTTCTTTATTACATTAGGGGTTAATCTTTTTTTTGGTAAAAAAATATTCTCTCCTTCTCGAAATATAAAATATGTGTTGATAGGCTTGCTATTTTTTAGCACAGCATTGGCATTTGGATTTCAGCAATCTGCCTTCGCATATGGTGGTGCAGTGGGCGGTTTAATAAGCGGTTGGATTAGTCGTTTTCTTGGAAATATAGGTATGATAAGTATTTTGCTTGCTGGAGGATTGGCTTATATTATTTGGAGATTTAATCCTACATTGAAATGGAAAAAGAAAATTTCTTCAGATATACTTTTAGACACAGAGGAACCAATAGAAAATAGTAATATATCAACAGAAATAGATAATACTACACTTGTAAATACTTCTGGTAATAGTATGAAGGGAGATGGAGCAATATTAATGCTTAATACAAATAATGAGGAGGTTAATAAATCTACATTGACCCTAATAGAAAAAGAAGAAGATATAGTAAATGATAAAACTAGTAACGATGCGATACTTACTATAGAAAATCAACATCAAGAAAAAGTGGTTGCAGATGTATTAAGCGATATAAAAGAACCGATTCAAAAAACGACTTCTATCAAAAAAATAGTGCCTACTATGGCAGATATTGCATTGGAAGTATATAAGCCAGAAGAGTTAAACAAAGAGGAAATTGTTGCAACCAACAACACCACATTATATGAACCCACACTTGATTTGAGAGATTATAAATATCCTTCGTTAGATTTATTAGAGGCTCATGGAAGCGAAAAAATTATACATGATCCGAACGAATTAGAGACAAATAAAAATCAAATTATTGATACGCTAAAAAATTATGATATTTCCATACAGCGTATTAGTGCTACTGTTGGGCCAACTGTTACATTATATGAAATTATTCCTGCTGCTGGTGTGCGCATTAGCCGTATTAAAAATTTAGAAGATGATATTGCGTTAAGCCTTGCTGCGCTGGGCATTCGTATTATTGCGCCCATACCTGGTAAAGGTACTATTGGTATTGAGGTTCCGAATGTTAAGAAAACAGTGGTGAGTATGAAAACATTGTTAGCATCCGAAAAGTTTCAACATAATAATTTTTCTTTACCCATTGCTATTGGAAAAAAAATAGATAATGAAAATTTTATTGTGGATCTAGCAGCTATGCCCCATTTGTTAATGGCAGGTGCTACAGGCCAAGGTAAATCGGTAGGATTGAATGCCATCTTGGTTTCTCTATTGTATAAAAAACATCCATCACAATTAAAATTTGTATTGGTAGATCCTAAAAAAGTAGAATTAAGTATTTATAAAACCATAGAAAAACATTTTTTAGCCAAACTGCCTGGAGAAGAAGATGCTATTATAACGGATACCAAAAAAGTTGTCAATACATTAAATGCCTTGTGCATTGAAATGGACAATCGATATGATTTATTGAAAGAAGCAAGCACGAGAAATATTCGAGAATACAATGAAAAATTTATTCAGCGCAAACTCAATCCAGAAAAAGGACATCAATATTTACCATTTATTGTATTAGTAGTAGATGAGTTTGCAGATTTAATTATGACTGCTGGTAAAGAAGTAGAAATGCCTATTGCTCGATTGGCGCAATTGGCTCGTGCAGTGGGTATACATTTAATTATTGCTACACAGCGCCCGTCTGTAAATATTATTACAGGTACTATTAAAGCAAATTTTCCAGCACGTATTGCTTTTAAAGTATCTTCTAAAATCGATTCTCGTACTATATTGGATGCAGGTGGGGCAGAACAATTAATTGGTCGTGGGGATATGTTATTATCCTATAACGGAGAAATAACCCGCTTGCAATGTGCTTTTGTAGATACGCCTGAAGTAGAACATGTTACCCATTTTATTGGAGAACAAAGGGGCTACCCGCAAGCTTTTTTATTGCCAGAATATATTGATGAAAAAGATGCAAGCAATAAAGATTTTAATTCGGATGAAAAAGATGCTTTATTTGAAGATGCCGCTCGGTTGATTGTACAACACCAAATGGGCTCCACCTCACTCATACAACGTCGTATGAAGTTGGGGTATAATCGTGCTGGACGATTAATGGACCAATTAGAAGCAGCAGGTATAGTAGGCACCAATCAAGGCAGTAAAGCTAGAGAAGTGCTCATTAAAACAGAAGCTGAATTAGAGCAATTTTTAGCGAATATGGTTTGATATATCAATCATTTCAGTTCATGTCCCAACTTGTCCCGTTTAGTTTGTAAGTATTTCTCATTATGAGGATTAGATGGGATACGGATAGATATAGTATCTACAATCTCCAAACCGTATCCATTTAAACCGGCTCGCTTACGAGGATTATTGCTTATGAGCAATAGTTTTGTTACACCCAAGTAACGTAATATTTGAGCACCTACCCCGTAATCTCGATCATCCATGCCAAAACCTAAATGCAAGTTGGCTTCTACTGTATCCATGCCCTCTTCTTGCAATTTATATGCTTTCAATTTGTTTGTTAGCCCAATGCCTCTTCCTTCTTGATTCATATATAAAATAACGCCCTTGCCTTTTTTTTCCACCATCTCCATAGCTGCTACTAATTGCTCTCCACAATCGCAACGTAAGGACCCCAATATATCTCCTGTAAAACAAGAAGAATGTACTCTAACCAATACGGGTTCGTCTTTTTCCCATTTTCCCTTTACTAAAGCTAAATGTTCGTTAGTTGTATTTTTTTCTTTAAAAACTAGTAGTTTAAAATGCCCATGTTTGGTAGGCATATCTACTTGCACTATTTCTTCAATGAGTGAATCGGTTTGTAAACGATATTCAATTAAATCTTTTATAGAAATTAATTTTAAATTGAATTTTTCAGCAATGTCTTTTAATTGTGGTAAACGAGCCATAGATCCATCTACATTCATAATTTCTACCAATACACCAACTGGTTCAAATCCCGCCAATCTAGCTAAATCAACGGTTGCTTCTGTATGACCACTGCGACGCAGTACGCCTCCGTTTTTAGCTCGAATTGGAAAAATATGCCCTGGCCTTCCTAGATCTTCTGGCTTAGTAGTGGGATTAATAAGTGCTTGGATGGTTTTTGCTCGATCATAGACAGAGATACCCGTAGTACATCCATTACCCAACAAATCAACAGAAATTGTAAAAGCAGTTTCATGTAATGATGTATTGTAATGTGCATTGACCATTAGGCCTAATTCTAGTTCATTACACCTAGATTCTGGTAAAGCAACACAAATTAAGCCTCGCCCATGCTTACTCATAAAATTGATAACTTCAGGCGTTATATTGCGAGCAGCCGTTATAAAATCTCCTTCATTTTCTCTATTCTCATCATCCACCACTATTACTAATTTGCCTTGCTTAATATCTTCAATAGCACTTTGTATGCTGTTTAACATTTTTAATATACAGTAATAATTTTAAAAGCACAAAGGTATCTTAAAACGACTTACGGATGTTTAATGGTATTTAAATCAATAAAGATCCTTTATTGATTTAATATTGATAATAACTTATAGAAAAATTAAAATCAAATCAGTTAACAATTTGTTAATGTCTTTTTAGATATTTTGTGCTTTTTCATTGTTTATTTGCACCATCAAATCACCCAATATGAGAAAGTTTCAATCCCTTTTTTTACTGACTTTTTTACTACCCTTATTTACTTTAGCCCAAACAACTACTGGTAGCATTACCGGTGTTGTAAAAGATGCATCAGGCCAAACCCTAATAGGTGCAACTATCACTGCAACACATATGCCCACGGGCACAATATATCGTGTGCAATCACGAACAGGTGGAAGATTCGATGTGGCAAACATGAATCCCGGAGGACCTTATAAAATTGAGGCTTCCTACACTGGCTATGAAACACAAGAACATACGGAGGTTTATGTAGGTCTTGGTGAAGCTATTCGACAAGACTTTACTTTAACAATTAAAGGTCAAGAAATAGGCCCTGTAACCATATCTGGAAAACGTTCTACCAAAAGCGGTACTGAAACAGTTATTGGAAGAGACAAAATGGCTAATTTACCTAGGGTGAGTGGGAGCATTCCAGATCTTGTACGGCTTACACCACAAGCAAAAGTGGATAATAATGGTGGTATATCCATTGCCGGACAAAATAATAGGTACAACTCTTTTTATATCGATGGA
>CAYVXB010000008.1:0-3042 GCA_964454275.1 uncultured Chitinophagaceae bacterium
GCGTAGCTTACACGAAAATATTTTACTGCTGCCTACGGCAGCATTGCGTTACAACATCCAAATTTACGCATTGCGGCAATCTAACAACATATAATTGCGTTTATCTTCTTATTTTTGATAGTTTTACGCATGAAAAAAATTGAAATCAACCTTATAGAAACATTTATAAAACGAATGCAAATTTTGCGCTATCGGCATAATTCCATACAAACCTACAAAAGTGCTATAGTGGTTTTCTTAACCGATTTCTATCCCACACCAGCAAATGCTATAACAGAAGAAAGAATAGAAAAATATATACATTACAAAATAAGACATCAAAAGATATCTGTTTCTTATCAAAAACATTTTCTAGGAGCTATTACCCTTTTTTATAAAGAAGTAATGCATCGACCTTTACACATTAAGCGCCTTTACCCTCAACGAATAGAAAGAAAATTACCAATTGTACTTTCTATTACAGAAGTAAAAAAAATAATAGATGCTATTAATAATATAAAGCACAAAGCCATTATAAGCACTATTTACAGTGGCGGTTTGCGGTTAAGTGAAGTTATCAACCTAAAAAAAATAGATATTGATTCGAAAAGAATGGCTATACGGCTTGTCGATGCAAAAGGTGCTAAAGATCGGGAAGTGATGCTTTCTGAAAAGTTGTTGCTATTATTGCGTGCATATTTTTTGCAATACCGTCCTAAGAAATGGCTTTTTGAAGGCAAGCCAGGAGAGCAATACTCTGCCAGAAGCGTACAATCCATTTTTAAAAATGCGTTAGCCAAAACAAAAATTAGTAAAGCTGCTTCTGTACATACTTTACGACATAGTTTTGCTACGCATTTATTGGAAAAAGGCACGGATATTCGAATTATTCAGGAATTTTTAGGTCACGCTTCTATTCGAACAACTCAATTGTATACACATATTACACAAGCCATCTACCAAAAAATAAAAAGCCCTGTGGAGGACGTATTATAGAAGAATACCTTTTCTCTATGCTAAGTAAAAAGCCTGCTTTTTTTATGAATTCCACACGTCTAGAATTTGTTTCGTATGATTATTGAAGGTGTTTGGTTTATCTATTATTTTTTTAATAACACCTTTTTCATCAATTAAAAAAGTTGTTCGGTGGGTACCCATATATCGTTTACCCATAAATTTTTTTTCTCCCCATACACCATATTGTTCTACTATGGCTTTATTTTCATCGGCAATGAGGGGAAAGGGTAAGCGATACTTTTCTTCAAACTTTTTATGGCTTGTTACTTTATCTGTACTTATGCCAATCACTTGAAATCCTTTTTTAAGTAGCACAGTATAGTTGTCCCTTAAGTTACATGCTTGTGCAGTACAGCCCGGAGTATTGTCTTTTGGGTAGAAGTATAAAATAACTTTATGTCCTTTAAAATCTTTTAAGGAAATAGATTTTCCATTCTGATCAATGCCTGTAAAATCAGGTGCTTTGCTTCCTTCTATAAGTGTTGTCATATACGTGTTGTTACATTAGTAAGTGTGCTTATTTTTTTTGATCTTTTTATTTTTTGATTTCTTCTCTCTTTTTTTGACTGCTTCATCATCTCTAAAAAATGAAATCGTTTTTTCTGATATATTACCTGCTATATCTTCTATAGAACATATTAATGTGTGATAGCCTGGCGCACAATGGTCATCTACATCATATATAAAAGAATCTCCTTTTCGAGAAAATAGTAACCATGTTCCATCCAATATAGCATTAAAATGTTGTACATCGCCTTCTATATCGGATGTTTGGACAACTATTTTTTTAGAAATGCTAATATTGCCACTATCTGCTGTACCTGTAATATTAATTTTAGGTGGGGTTGTATCAACGATGAGTTGAAAATTTCCTAGACTGTTGTATACTCCTTCAGCCCAATTTTTTTGCCACTGTACATGTATAGCTTTATTTTTTTTGCCAGACAGGTATTGTAAAACAACTTTGCTTTTTTCTACAGTAGTTAATTTTTGATTTGGTTTTATTTGAATAGTTATATCGGTTTGCAAAGGAATTAATTTTGTACCAATACAAAAGATAGGAGACACATTTTTTGGATCATTGCTCATTATTCTATTAAGTGTTAAATAAGCCGTGTCGTATAAAGCGTTTTCAGGGAACTGAACTTTTATATCCTCCTGCTCTAATAAGCCTACGCTATTAGGATTTAGTTTATTTTTATTTTGTGTGAATGTTGGCAACGGATAGGTATTCTTTCTTTTTATTTTTAAATACAGATGACTATTATTCCCTTTAAAATCGGCTATATTGATAGCAATATGGTGTATACTATCATCGTCAATAGTTACAACACCGTTATTTTTTAAAATTGTAAAATAAGGGAGATGGTTTCCCGGAAGTGCTGATAAATGCTGGATATATTTGCTTGTCTGTATTTTATGGGGATAATCAATACAACTATTGATATATCTGCTGCTATCGTATGCTATTCGGTTAATTTGAAAATGACTTATTGTGCGCTCATCCATCTGTAATGAAGCCTCATATATACCATAATTAAACGTAGATGTGTTTGATTTGTCTTCGGCAACTACTCCAAATGAAATATTATTGCCAGCTATTTCAACAACAGAATCTATGCTTGTATAACCTTCTTTTGTTTTTTTTAATTTTATAAAAGAAGGCGATTGTTCATACGTACTAATAGCTCTATTATACCAAGCTAAGCTGGATATGGTTGGTTTTATATTATCTGGAACATCGATAAACCACATAGGATTAATATTCACATCTGTTTTGGTTTCTCGAATTTCAAAATGCAAATGTGGCCCTTCAGAAGAACCTGTGTTGCCACTATAAGCAATCAGTTGGCCTTTGTATACTGGAAATTGATTGGGGTTTAATGTAAAATCTTGTTCCCATTGTTGATCGGCATATTGTTTTTTTTCTACGTATTGTTGTAAGGCGGGGTAGAATGTATTAAGGTGTGCGTATAGGGTTGTATATCCATTTGGATGATTAATATATATAGCATGGCCAAAGCCACTTTTGTTGATATATATTTT
>CAYVXB010000008.1:3052-6917 GCA_964454275.1 uncultured Chitinophagaceae bacterium
CACATACACATCTGCAGAGGCATATACGGGATAATTTTCTTTTTGGTTGGTTCGAATATCCAATCCCATATGAAAATGATCTGTTCTACATTCCCCAAAATTGGCTGCTAGAGACATGGGGATATTTAATGGAAAGCGAAAATAGTTTTTTGAAATACCCTGTGGATGAAAAGGTTGAGCCGTTATGATATTCGTTAATAATAAAAATAGAGGGGTAAGTATTTTTTTCACATTGCAAAGGTAAAAATCATATACTTCATTACCTCAAAATAATTATTTAACATGCTCTAATTATTTTATGTAGCAATAAATGTCATATTCCGTTGAATACCTTTATGCCCTGCTCTTTTTAAAGCAGATTTTCCAACTATTTTTTTAAATGCTTCCTCTGTAAGCTTTTCCCATTCTACAGTTGAAAGATTTAATATTTCAGGTAAAGGATTAAGTTCAGGCTCCTTATGTGGTGTGCTAAATCTATTCCATGGGCATACATCTTGACAAATATCACAACCAAACATCCAGTTTTTAAATTTACCCTTCATCTCCGATGGAATAATTTCATCTTTCAATTCAATGGTAAAATAAGAAATACATTTACTGCCGTCTACTATTTTATTGGGTAGCAGTGCATCTGTAGGACAAGCTTCTACACATTTATTACAAGTGCCACAAAAATCTTTAGCAAAAGGATCATCATAAACACAATCCAAATCACAAATAAGGGTAGCAATAAAAAAGAAAGAGCCATTTGATTTGGTAATTAAATTCCCATTTTTACCCACCCACCCTAATCCACTTTTTACAGCCCAACTGCGTTCTAATACTGGGGCACTATCTACAAATCCTCGGCCTTGTATATTACCTATTTTTTCTTGAAGAAACTGCAGAAACGTTTTAAGTTTCCTGCGTATCACTTCATGATAATCATTCCCATAGGCATATTTTGAAATTTTAGGTGAGTCAACTCTTTGCTCTTGTTCTGGGTAGTAATTTTGTAATAAGGTAATGACAGATCGGGCTCCTGGAAATAGTTTGGTAGGATCTATACGTAAATCAAAATAATTTTCCATGTATTGCATGTTGCCATGCATGCCTTGTTGTAACCATTTTTCTAATCGGTTAGCATCATCGGTTAAAGGTTCAGCCTTAGCAATACCACAATAATCAAATCCTAATTGTTTAGCTATTGATTTTATGGTATGTGCATTACGTTCTTTGTTTATCATCATCTATTGAATATTGATAGTTGAGCATTGCTTATTGAGCATTTAATAACTAGAATGTTCTACATTCAATAATCAATGTTCAATTTTCATTGAATCAATTCAACTTCTTTTTTAAGCTAGTTACTTGATTTTGTAATTTCCCAACCAAATCGGCTAATTGATTAACATCCCAGTGTTGTTGATGATTTACTCGAGTGAGAACCATGTGGGCCTGCCAAATTTCCAATATTTCTTCTGGATGTATTTGATATGGTTCGTATATAGGATTATCGCTTACTAGCGTTATTTTTTTTGAGCGATTGCTTTTTAAAATACGTTTATATACGATACCCTCTCGCTTTGATACGACAATATATGTTTGATTATTTTTAGTATCATCTAGTTTTTCGATTCTTTCACCAACTATAACAGAGCCGCTTGGTGTAGGCAACATAGAATCGCCTATAATTTCAAAGGCTCTATATTCCCCTGCCATAAGCATAGGCAGGGTAAAGGTGTTCAATTCATCTACAAAATCCGGATCGTTATAACTTGCTAAATAACCTGCTGCGGCTTTAATAGGTACAAATGTTATGTTGGCTACATCATACATTAGTTTTTGATAGCGCCTTTTTTCCATATAGGTTTTTGCTTTTGTGTTATTTAAATCCTCGAGCAACAATTCGTCTAAACTAATTTTAAATAGTTTGCACACTATTTGAAGTGTTTCTATGCTTGGTTCAGCACGACTTTCTTCATACGCTCCTACAGAAGATCTCTTAATGCTTAATTTTTGTGCACATTCTTCTTGCGTCCAACCTTTTAACTGACGCAAGTATTTTAAATTTTTTGCTATAAAAGACATTGCTAAATATTTTAGCTAAGATACTAAATTTTTTAGAAAATGAAATTAATGGGTGAATAGAGAATGTGTTCCTTTGAGAAGGATAGACAAGCATTTATTTGTATATTCCAAATAGACACATTAATAATTGTTATTTTTACGGCATGGCTACAACAAAAAAACGCCCCATCATTTTAGTAACCAATGACGATGGGATAACGGCTCCGGGTATTCGCCATTTAGTAGAGGCAGTAAAACCTTTTGGTAAAGTAGTGGTGGTAGCGCCAGATAAACCTCAAAGTGGTATGGGGCATGCCATTACAGTTGGGTTTCCTTTAAGAATAAATGCAGTAAACCTTTTTAAAGGAGTTGATGCGTATCAAACCAATGGTACACCTGCAGATTGTGTAAAATTAGCAGTGGCAAAAATATTACATCGCAAACCCGATTTGTGTGTAAGCGGAATCAACCATGGAGCAAATCATTCCATTAATATTATTTATTCAGGTACTATGTCTGCCGCTATGGAAGCGGCTATTGAAGGTATTCCATCTATTGGTTTTTCTTTAATGGATTATAGTGTGGAAGCCAATTTTGAGCCAACTACTACCTATATACAACATATTGTACGGCATACACTCTATAAAAAATTAGATGATCATTTTTTATTAAATGTTAATTTCCCTGCGGTAGATCAGTCATTAATCAAGGGCATTAAAATATGTAGACAAGCATATGCTAAATATGAAGAAGAATTTGATGAGCGTAAGGATCCTCACAAACAACGATATTATTGGCTTACAGGTAAATTTGTAAATTTTGATAAAGGAAAAGATACAGATGTATGGGCTTTACAAAATAATTATGTGAGTGTAGTACCTGTTCAATTTGATTTAACACATTACAAACTTAAGTCGGCACTAGAAAAAAAATGGAAGCTGAATGTTAAAGAAAAATAATCTAAAATTTGGGTTAATTGTAGGCTTATTAATGCCTTCGTTGGGCGTGTTCATATTCTATCTGTGGAAATTTTATCCTACGTTTTCTTTTCAGGAATATATTGAAGCATTGCGTACTAATCCTCCGTTAGTGTCTGCATTAACGATTCCTTGTTTAGTTGTAAATATGGCTGTTTTTACTTGGTATATTAACACTAAAAAATATGAAACGGCAAAGGGTATATTTTTTATAACACTGATATATGCAGTGCTAGCACTTTTAGTGAAATTATTTTAAATGAAGTATTATATCATAGCAGGAGAAGCTTCCGGAGATTTACATGGTAGCAACTTAATAAAAGCATTGCAGCAAAAAGATGCGCATGCTGATATTCGCTGTTGGGGCGGAGATTTAATGCAAGCAACAGGGGCTGTACTGATAAAGCATTATAAGCAGTTAGCTTTTATGGGTTTTGTAGAAGTGATTAAAAACCTACGAACTATTTTTAAAAATCTATCCTTTTGTAAAAAAGATATTTTGCAATATAACCCAGATGTATTAATACTGATTGATTATCCTGGATTTAATTTACGCATAGCCAAATGGGCACATCAACAAAACATTAAAGTCATTTATTATATATCTCCTCAAGTGTGGGCTTGGAAAGCTTCTCGAGTAAAAAATATTAAAAAATATGTTGATAAAATGCTGGTGATTTTACCTTTTGAAAAAGCATTTTATCAAAAATATAATTATCCTGTAGATTATGTAGGGCATCCTTTGCTAGATGCGATTAAAGCGTTTAATCAAACCTATACTTTTCAACCTTTATTTGAAAATCATACAGATAAATTAATGTTAGCGAATCATTCTTTAC
>CAYVXB010000008.1:6927-28260 GCA_964454275.1 uncultured Chitinophagaceae bacterium
AGTGGGGGATAATATTATAGCTATATTACCAGGTAGTCGCAAACAGGAAATAGCAAAAAAGTTACCTGTTATGCTAGAGGCTACAAAATCTTTTTCACAGTGTACCTTTGTATTGGCTCAGGCACCAGGACTAGAAGATGATTTTTATGCTGATTATATAAAAGATTATCCTAATGTATATAGCGTTAAAAATAGTACGTATGCTTTATTAGCCAATGCTAGAGCAGCTATAGTTACTTCAGGAACAGCTACATTAGAAACAGCGCTATTCAATGTTCCAGAAGTAATATGTTATAAAGGAGGATCTGTTTCGTATGCCATAGCTAAACGGTTAGTACATATTAAATATATATGCTTGGTTAATTTAATTATGGATAGAGAAGTGGTAAAAGAGTTGATTCAGCAAAATGTAACGGTAGAAAATATAACACAAGAATTGAAATTATTATTATATGATACCAATAGAAATCAACAACTGAAACAAGATTACGATGCGTTAAAAACTTTGCTTAGCCATGGTGGAAGCGCATCTAAAAACGCAGCTGAAATTATTTGGGAAGAAGTGAATAAATAGAAATAATCAACAATACATTAGAAATTAATTAATATCCATTGTCAATTTTAAATTATCCATTAATTATATCTGGTCCTTGTAGTGCAGAAACAGAAGAACAAGTGTTGCAAACATGCATACGTTTGGCTGCAACAAAAAAGGTGCAAGTGCTACGAGCTGGTATTTGGAAGCCCAGAACAAAACCAGGTAGTTTTGAAGGTGTAGGCTCAAAAGCGTTAGCTTGGTTACAAAAAGCGAAACAAATAACCAACTTACCTGTAGCTGTTGAAGTAGCCACACCACAACATGTAGAAGAAGCCTTACAGCATAATATAGATATACTATGGATTGGAGCTCGAACAACCGCTAATCCATTTGCAGTACAAGCTATAGCCGATGCTTTATATAATGTAAACATTCCCATATTTGTAAAAAACCCAACCAACCCGGATATAGAATTATGGATAGGTGCGGTAGAAAGAATGCAACAAGCTGGCATAAAAGAAATGGGGTTAATACATAGAGGTTTTACTGTATATGGAAGTACAGCGTATCGCAATGCACCTGTATGGTCTTTAGCGATTGAAATGAAGCGTAGAATGCAACATATCCCTATGTTGTGCGACCCATCACATATTGGTGGACATAGAGACAAGCTCAAAGCTATTGCTCAACAAGCTATTGATTTAAACATGGATGGATTAATGATAGAAACACATATTGATCCAGATAATGCTTTAAGCGATGCACAACAGCAGATAACTCCAGAATTACTTTTACAATTACTTCATCAATTACAATGGCGTTCTTCATTAAGCAATGAGCAAACATTTATTAATGCATTACAAAAATTAAGAGAACAAATTGATTATATCGATGATGAATTGTTAATGCTCCTTTCACAACGTATGCAGATAGCGGATAAAATTGGTGTATATAAAAAAGAAAATAATGTAGCTGTGTTGCAAATGCAACGCTGGAACGATATCTTAGAACGAGCGTATAAAAAAATGAAAGAATTAGGGCTAAGCCAAGATTTTATAAACAAATATTTTGAAGCGGTGCATATTGAAAGTATTCGACATCAAACTGAAATTTGTTAATTTTACGCATACTATGAAATATGTTTTTATTTCTATAATTGGATTTTTCTTTTGGGTTGGTGTTTATGGACAACAACAAAAATCTAGTTTAATCATATCTTGTTTAACGAATGACTTCTATCTTTATACTACCTATAAAACAATTGACGGTAAGCCATTCCCATCCAACAGTATGTATGTTATTACTGACAGTGGGGTGATAATGATTGATACACCTTGGGACGTTGATCAGACAAATCCATTACTTGATTCTATTGAAAATAAACATCATAAAAAAGTTGTAATGTGCATTGTGACTCATTCTCATGCTGATAGAACAGCAGGGCTAGATATTCTCAAGCAAAAAGGTATTAAAACATTTTCAACTCAAAAAACTTTAGAATTATCAAAAAAACAATCTGAAAAACAAGCAGCCTACTATTTTATTTCAGATACAACATTTGATTTTGGCAATCATTCTTTTCAAACCTATTATCCTGGTGAAGGACATACGAAGGATAATATAATTATCTGGTTCTCAAAAGAAAAAATTCTTTATGGTGGTTGTTTGGTAAAAAGTACGGAAGCAAATGGACTTGGAAATGTTGCTGATGCAAACCTTGCACAGTGGCCAATTAGCATTAAACATGTAATGGAGCATTTCCCAAAACCAATTTTTGTTATTCCCGGGCATAATGGTTGGTCAATTAATCAATCATTAAAACATACTTTAAAACTGCTATATCAGAAGGGAAAGGCCAGCTATAACTAATAGTATTTAAGCCTTATATTGTACAAAGTACATAACATTAAACAAATGTTATAACGAAATATAATTAGGAATGAGGAACCTATGAATGATGATTTTTTAATTCATAATTTTTATGATCAATAAACTATTTAAATTCTCTCAATTTACTTCTACTCAATATTGCTTTGATTCTTCGTTTAATTATTTAAAACAATTAGTTCCTATAAAGAATACTATTCTGATAACAGATGAAAATATGTATTCCTCCTATAAAAAGAAATTGGATAAGTGGAAAATAATTGTGATTAAAGCTTCTGGAGAAAAAGTAAAAACACAAAAAAATGTTGATGAAATTATTCAGCAGCTAGTAGATATAAAAGCGGATAAAAGCACTTATTTAGTGGGAATAGGTGGTGGAACAATAACCGATTTAGTCGGCTATGCAGCAGCCGTTTATATGAGAGGATTGAAACTGGGATTTGTACCTACCACATTACTTGCCATGGTGGATGCAGCAGTGGGGGGGAAGAATGGCATTAATTATAATCGTTTCAAAAATATTATTGGAACTACTTATCAACCTGATTTTGTGTTGTATGATTATGACTTTTTGAATACATTGCCCAAGAAAGAATGGATAAGTGGGTTTGCAGAAATGATTAAACATGCCTGTATTAAAAATGCAACCATGTTGCAATTATTAAGTAAACACACTATTTTTTTTTTTCAAAAAAATAAAGAGGAGCTGGCTCGGTTAATCCAAAATAATGTATTATTAAAATTGAAAATAGTGCAGCAAGATGAACAGGATAAAGCATCACGTCATTTATTAAATTTTGGACATACTATTGGTCATGCGTTGGAGCGAGCCCATAAAATAAGCCATGGGCAAGCCATTGCAATAGGTATGGCTATGGATTGTACGATTTCAGAAAAACACACTGGATTTAAGCAAACTCGAAAAATTATTCAATTATTAAATCAATATGAATTACCTACAAGCTATCCATATAATAAAAAAGCTGTAGTAAATACTTTGCAGATGGATAAAAAGAAAGAGGGAAAAGGTATACAATATATTCTATTAGAAAAAATAGGAAAAGGATGTATTGAAAAAATACCTATTGCAGATTTGATAAAATGGCTTTAACTGATGTGCGCATTACGAATGTGCTAATATGTAGGTACATTATCTCATTATACTTCCTTTTATTTACACTGTGTTTAAATTTATCTTAATATGCAACTTTATAAATATCTTATTTCCATTCATGAAAGTAAATTTATAAGAGAGGAGCATTGGGTAGCTGATCTTATTAAAACTTGTGGCTCCTATCTTCTAGATCAAAAACAAATAGGTTTTTATAATTTTATAGACATGGAATCCATAAAAAGAGAAAATAAAGAGCTGTATGATAGCCTATTATTAAATAATAAATGTCCATATATAGGTAAATGTGTTGGAGTTTTTACATGGGAGCATTTTACAAAACCTGAAGATATGACGTATTATATCATTCAATTGGCTGATGTAGGAGGTGGAATAATACTTAATTTAGATACAAAAAAACATTTTGAATATGTTACAGAGGTTACTTATCCTGCTGAAGATATTCAAAATAAATATGGTTTTTGCGATGGGGCAGCAATGCTGTATCATGTAAGAAACAAAGAAGAATATGATCATTATATAAAAAAAACAATAATCAATCATTTACGTAGTCTTAATTTACAAGGCACTTTTATCAATTATGGAACCAGCCATAATCCGGTTAAAATTTGTGAAGAGTATTCTACTGAAGCGTACAAAGGCACAAGCATAACTTTTTGGGGAAGAAATAGACATCTTGAAGAAGATCCAAATTTTATCGCTTTTCTTGGGGGAGAATAACTAACCCCAAAATAATGATTGTATGAATTACAAATGTGAGAACATGTAAAAAAAGTATTTATATAACTAAATCAATAGGATGCAGTCTCTTTTCATTCAACATAATTTAAATTGCAAGTTACCATTCATCCTTCTTTCATTAAAGGAACAATACAAGCCCCTTCTTCTAAAAGCCTTATGCAACGGGCTTTAGCAGCTTCGTTGTTATGTAAAAAGAAGACATATATACAATACCATACCTTATCTAGCGATGATAAAGCTGCGTTAAATATTATACAAAGCTTAGGCGCTAGTGTTGAATATGTAGATGACTATACAATTTGCATTACAAACCAAAATATTTATTCTAAACAATTTATGCTTTTCAATTCTCCCCCTTTGGGGGAGTTAGAGGGTGCTACCGCTATTCATTGTGGCGAAAGTGGTTTAGCAGCTCGTATGTTTATACCTATTGCTGCTTTATACAATACATCTATACAAATTACTGGAGAAGGTACATTATTGAAAAGGCCCATGCATTTTTATGATGATATTTTTTCAATGCTAAAAGTTAATATTAAAAGTAATAATGGGTATTTACCCATAACCATACAAGGCCCTCTACAACCAGCTAATATTGAAATAGATGGATCGATGAGTTCGCAATTTTTAACAGGATTATTATTTGCCTATAGTGTTGCAAATGCAAGCAATATTTCTATAAAAGTTAATCACTTAAATAGCAAACCTTATATTGATTTAACATTAAATGTGTTAAAGCAGCTTGGCTTAAAATGCCCTATAAATAAGAGTTATAAAGAATTTTATTTCGAAGAAAAAATTATCAATTATCCATTATCAACTATCAATTATCCATTATCAACTATCAATTATCCATTATCAACTATCAATTATCCATTATCAACTATCAATTATCAAGTTGAAGGCGACTGGAGTAGTGCTGCTTTTTTATTAGTAGCTAGTGCTATTGCAGGCCCCATAACTGTAAGCGGATTAAATCATAATTCTGCTCAAGCAGATAAAGCGATTCTACAAGTGCTTGAAATAGCTGGCGCATCTATACAAATAGATAATGATAACATTACTGTATCTTCAACATTACTACAACCTTTTCATTTTGATGCAACGGATTGTCCAGATTTATTTCCTCCATTAGTAGCTTTGGCAGTATATTGTAAAGGAACAACTACTATAAAAGGTGCACAAAGATTAATACATAAAGAAAGCAATAGAGCAATTGCCTTACAACAAGAGTTTAGTAAATTAGGAGTACAAATAAATATTATTAATGATG
The DNA here is from genome assembly GCA_964454275.1 of uncultured Chitinophagaceae bacterium. Lineage (GTDB taxonomy): Bacteria > Bacteroidota > Bacteroidia > Chitinophagales > Chitinophagaceae > CAYVXB01. The sequence goes on from CAYVXB010000008.1 coordinate 12,499, forward strand.
AAATGCACATTGTATCAAATGGAATAGTTAATGGAGGAATAATACATTCACATAATGATCATCGTATTACTATGGCTTTTGCTGTGGCAGGTTTAAAGGCTAATGCTCCTGTTGTTATAGAAGAAGCAGAAGTAATAGAAAAATCTTATCCTAATTTTTATAAAGATTTACAACAATTAAAAGCTAATATTATATTTAGGGTAATCAAAAATAAAAATTAGGTAAGCCTAAATAATAAAAATATATTATGAAACAATTTGAATTAGAATTATTATTGAAATATCCCAAAGGATTTATCGACATATTTTCTAAATATTATCCTATTCCGGAAACAGCAATTAGAAAATATGGGGAATTATGGAATTGGGAAGCGTTAAGTTGTAATGAAAATCTGCCTTGGAATGATAATAATTTTATCGAAGAATTTAAAGATATATGGAATTGGGAAGAGTTGATTAAGAATAAAAATTTCCCATTAAATGCAGAAATTGTGGAAAAATATAAACATAAATGGAATAATATTCAGAGTGAATTATCAGATAAGAAATGGCTTAGTTTAATATCCCATCCTTTAGTAGTATCCAATCCAAACTTATTCAATAACTGTCTTTTATATTGGGATGAATGGTGTGAAATGCAAGCTTCTAAAGCTGATGTAAATTGGGAATCTCTCAGCAGTTGGGTTGCATTATCAAAAAATTTTATTCGAAAATATCAAGATAAACTAAATTGGAAAAACTTAAGTTATAACCAAAACTTGCCTTGGAATGATAATAATTTTATCGAAGAATTTAAAGACAGATGGAATTGGAAATTTCTTTCAGCTAATGAGGGTATAGTATGGACAATAGGTATGATAGAAATCTATACTGATAAATTGCCTTGGATATATACTCTTGAGGATTCATATAGTGATGATGGAGATGTGATAGGATTATATAATAATCCTGGTTTTATTTGGACTGTTGATTTATTTAAACGATACAAAGAAGAAATTCATAAAGAATTTAAACAACTTGAAAAAGAATATAAAGGCCTTTGGGGATTTAAATGTAAGCACCATTGGATTTCTCATCATAAAACAAATAATTGGTCTTATGAATTTTTGCAATATATTTTAGAGGGCAAAGATGAAAATTGTTCAATTGCAGATATTGACTGGTTAAATATATGTATGTATGGTAGGTGTTTTTGGGAGGATGAATTTATTCAAAAGTATAAAGATAAATTTGGATTGGATTTAGATGAATTAGCTAATAATCCATATTTTCCCTGGAATAAATATTTAAATCTACTTTCTCCTCATATAGATGAATTGGTTAGAAGTATATTAATTAGAAATTGTAAATTGGAATGGAATACTGAAACTGAAAAGCTATTTAAAGGAAAATGGACTCAAAAAGATTTTGAAAAAGATATTATATCTGCTTTTACAAACTATGATAACTTACCTATCTATGTTTATCCTAATGTGCCTATCCATGCGCATATTAGCAAATATGTTTTAGAAGACACAGTAGAAAAATTTCTTGAACAAATTAGGTTAACCAAAAATAAAAATTAGGCTTGCCTAATTTAATTAAATTCAATATGAATACTTTCGGTCACATATTTCGCATACATATTTTTGGAGAATCGCATGGTGCATTTGTAGGTATTACTATTGATGGATGCCCTCCTGGAATAGTGTTGACAACGGATGATTTTATAGCAGATGTTGAACGTCGTAAAGGTGGAATGCAAAAAGGGACCACTACACGTAGAGAGGAAGATCTTCCTATTTTTATAAGTGGAATATTTAATGATAAAACGACAGGGGCTCCGCTTACTATTCTATTTGAAAATAAAAATGCTCATTCAGCAGATTATGAAAAACAAAAAGCTATTCCACGTCCTGGTCATGCAGATTTTGTAGCACATCATAAATATAAAGGCTTTGAAGATTATAGAGGTGGCGGGCATTTCAGCGGACGGTTAACCTTGTCCTTAGTTGCAGCCGGCGTGGTAGCAAAGAAAGTTTTTAACAGCCTCCTCCTAACCTCCTCCAAAGGAGAAGGAATAAAAATATATACATCTATTATCGAAGTTGGTGGAGAAAGGGATATTGAAAAAGGGATACAAAGAGCTATAGATAATAATGATTCAGTAGGTGGGATAATAGAATGTCGTGTAAAAGGCCTACCTGTTGGATTGGGTGAACCTTTTTTTGATTCGTTAGAATCCTTAATAAGCCATATTGTTTTTGCTATACCTGCAGTACGTGGAATAGAATTTGGAACAGGTTTTAAAGCAGCTTCTATGTTTGGTAGCGAACACAATGATAGTATTATGAATGACAAAGGAGAAACGGCTACAAATCATGCTGGAGGAATAACGGGAGGTGTTAGTAATGGAAATGAATTAATTTTTCGCATTGCTGTAAAGCCAACTTCATCTACACCAAAAGAGCAACAAAGTCTGAATTGGGAAACACAACAATTAGAAAATTTTACTGTACAAGGTCGACATGATCTTTGTATTGCATTGCGTATGCCCGTTGTTGTAGAAGCAGTAACAGCTATAGTATTGGCTGATTTATTACTTTTTAATTTATCTACAAATTATTGATTATTGAACATTGCTCATTGAACATTTTTATGAAAATTTTCAATAATCAACAATCAATATTCATTAGTATAATGGAAAAAGAAACTTCACGATTATCAAGACTAACAGCAATACTTACTTTATTACAATCTAAACGGTTAGTAACGGCTACCGCCATTTCTAAAAAATTCAATATCAGCATTAGAACAGTATACCGAGATATAAAAGCACTAGAAGCATCTGGTATTCCCATTATCACAGAAGAAGGGAAAGGCTATAGATTGATGGAAGGCTATCATTTGCCACCAGTGCTTTTTACAGAAAAAGAAGCGAATGCTTTAATAACTGCTGAGCAACTTATTATTAAAAATAAAGATGCATCTTTTATTAAAAATTATCAAGAGGCTTTAATTAAAGTAAAAGCTGTTTTACGTTATGGTATGAAGGAGAAAGTTGAGTTGCTTTCAGAAAGAATTGTATTTCGACAAAATGCCAACAATGAAGTTACAAGTAATTATTTAGCAGATATACAATTAGCTATAACACATTTAAAATTGGTACAAATTAAATATCAGGCGCTACAGGATAATAGTATCACGGCTAGAACGATTGAACCACTTGCTTTATACACTACTCAAGAAAATTGGATATTGATTGCTTGGTGCCGCTTACGAAATGATTATCGATCTTTTCGATTAGATAAAATTCAACAGCTTACAATATTCGATGAAACATACAAATCGAGAAATTTTAATCTTCAAGAATATTTTAATGGTTATAAAGAAAAATATTTTTTGAACCCCTGACATAAGGCTGTCACTTGCGCTATCTACTTTTGGTTTTTAATCATTAAAAATAAAAACATGAAAACAATTAAAATTGAGCCATTTAACATTATTGGTATTGCTGTTCAAACAACGAACGAAAACGAACAAGCTGCAAAAGATATTTCAGCATTGTGGAACAGATTTTTATCTGACAATATTTTGCAAAAAATTCCTAATAGGGTAGAAGATAATATTTATTCTGTTTACACTGAATATGAAAAAGATCATACAAAACCATATACAACTTTGCTAGGGTGTAAGGTAAATAGTTTAGAAAATATTCCTGAAGGAATGGTTGGAAAATCGTTTGAAGGAGGTGATTATAAAGTATTTACAGCAAAAGGTAATTTGCAAGAAGGTGCTATATATAAAGCATGGTTAGATATTTGGAATGCAAATATAGAAAGAGCATACACAGCCGATTTTGAAGTGTATGGAACGAAAGCACAAAACCCTACAAACGCTGAAGTAGATATATTTGTAGCAGTGAAGGAATGAATGTTATCAACGTAATTTGTCATCTCGACCGTAGGGAGAGATCTCTCCCCGTCTTTGGTGGATCGAGATAACAATAATATTCTTGTGAACAATGTTAAAACCCATAGACAATTATTTTTTACAACAAGAAGAACCTATAAAGAGTTGTTTATTCGCATTACGAAAAATTATTCTTAATTGTGATAAAAATATAACAGAAGAGTGGAAATATGGGATGCCATTTTATTGTTATAATGATAAAATGTTTTGTTATTTATGGACACATAAAAAGCATAAGCAACCTTATATTGGTATTGTAGAAGGGAAGAAGATTGGTCATCCTTTATTAATACAAGAAAAACGAGCACGAATGAAAATTATGCTGATTGATCCTAATAAAGATATTCCCATAAAAACAATACATACAATTTTGAAAGAAGTTCTAATCTTATATACATAAGTTCTTATACTTTAGATAAGTTGTAACTTCGGTACGAGAAAAAATGCTTTTATGCGATTTATTACGTTCATTTTCTTTATGCTACTATCAAGCATAATGGTTTCCGCACAAACTAAAAAAAATCATTCAAAAAATGTGCTAAAAAATAATATGGAAAATGTAGTAATATACGATACTGCCACATTTGGAACCGGTTGCTTTTGGTGTACAGAAGCCATTTTTCAATCTTTAAAAGGTGTTGAAAAAGTTACGCCTGGCTATGCTGGCGGCCAAGTAGTGAATCCAACGTACGAGCAGGTATGTACAGGCACTACAGAACATGCGGAAGTGGTTCAAATGCTATATGATCCTAAAATCCTTTCTTATGACGAACTATTAGAGGTATTTTGGAAAGTGCATGATCCAACAACTTTAAATAAACAAGGGAATGATGTGGGCACACAATACCGATCTGTAATTTTTTATCATAATAAAGAGCAACAAGATAGAGCCCTTCATTATAAAGCTTTATTAGATAAGTCGGGTGCTTGGAATAAGCCTATTGTAACGGCTATTGAACCATATCCGAATTTCTATAGCGCAGAGTCGTATCATCAGAATTATTATTACAATAATAGTAGACAAGGCTATTGTCAATTTGTTATTCGACCTAAATTAGATAAGTTCAAAGAAGTATTTAAGAACAAATTGAAAAAAGAATAACATTCCTTTAAAATGAAAGTATTGCATTCCTCAATTGTTATTGGCTTCATATTATTTCTTTATAGTTGTATGAATAATGATAATAAATCTGGAGGCATGTATGGTATTGAATCAGATACTACTAATGAAAAAAATACAAAAGAAAATTCGACGATGAAGGGTGCCGAAAAAATAGTAGACTCTCCTTTCCAATATATTAAACAGTATTGTATTTCAATACCACTATATTGGTTTGATGGGAATCCAGATTACATAGTAAAGGATGATGACTTTATTCAAAAGGCCATTGATGATGTGTTAAAAAAGTATGCTTTAGATGAATTGCCTAAAACCGAAAGCGGATTAAAGGATATAGAAGCAAGTATTGGAGCTCGATATTATAACATGCTTACTGAAAAAGAGGGCTTACAACGTATTGAAAAATTACTTCAGAAACGTTATGAAAATCCAATAATAAAGTTAGATACTATATCAACTTATATGCAAACGCTCACAGTTGATTATGGTTGTTTTCCGGGGACACTGTCATATGCTGTTAGAGGAGGGCGATATATTTCTGCGTCACCACATTTTGAGGAAAAAGAATTTAATGCTTGGAAATCTGCTGATATAGCAATGGAACTTAATAAATGGAAATTACAATATCCTAACATAGCAGTGTATATATTAAAAATTCATAGACCAACATCTTGGTATTACACATACACGTATACACCTGCCCAATCTCAACTTGATTATATACATTATCCCACTAAAGATGGAGAAATAGGTAGTGGTATTGGAAGAAATAAACGGTATCCTAAAAGGTTTAGAATGGATAGTAATTTAGATATTTATATATCGGGTCGAGCATCGTTGTATGAAGCGCCGCAAATAATAAATCAATAACCGATTCTGCTCCTCTTTATTTAGTATTCACTCTTTCTAACATAGAAAAGAAAAAGTCGCTTTCTATGTTGGCATTTTCATCACTATCACTACCATGTATGGCATTTTCTCCCATAGAACTTGCGAAACGTTTACGTATTGTTCCTTCTTCTGCTTTAGCTGGATCTGTGGCACCAATTAATTTTCTAAAATCGGCAACAGCATTGGTTTTTTCCAATATAGCCGCTACAATAGGGCCACTGCTCATAAATTGCACTAGCTCGTTATAAAAAGGTCTTTCTTTATGTACTTCATAAAAAGCGCCTGCTTTTTCAGAAGTTAATTGAGTTAATTTTAGCGCTATAATTTTAAATCCTGCTTTAGTAATCTGATCAAGAATTGCACCAGTATGGCCTTTGGAAAAAGCATCTGGTTTAATCATGGTAAAGGTTCGGTTGCTCATTGTGTTTTTATTTTTCGGCAAAGGTAAGGGAATGATTAAAAATAAATGTAGTGAATAACACCTTACTTTTGTACTATACTTTATAATATGCAGTGGTATTGCTCTTCTCTAACACAGTATAAACGATTAACAACAAAACAGGTTTCTGTTGGAGATCTATATGTTGGTAGTGAACATCCTATTCGAGTACAAACCATGACAACGACTGATACGATGGATACGGCTGCTACGGTAGCACAAAGTATTCGTTGTATTGAAGCAGGTGCAGAGCTGGTACGTATTACAGCTCCCAGTAAAAAAGAAGCAGAAAACTTACTGCATATTAAAAATGAATTGAAAAAAAGGGGATATCATATACCTATTGTTGCAGATATTCATTTTACACCCAATGCAGCAGAAATTGCGGCTCGTATTGTAGAAAAAGTACGAATCAACCCTGGGAATTATATAGATAAGAAAAAATTTGAATTTATTGAATATACAGATGCTTTATATAATGAAGAAATAGATCATATACGAAAAAGATTCACGCCGCTTATAAAAATTTGTAAACAATATGGAACGGCTATGCGTATTGGAACCAACCATGGTTCTCTAAGCGATCGTATTATGAGCCGCTACGGCGATACGCCTATGGGTATGGTAGAAAGTGCTATGGAATTTTTACGAATTGCTCGGGATGAGGATTATCATCAAATTATATTAAGCATGAAAGCGAGTAATCCTAAAGTAATGGTACAAGCGTATAGATTGCTTATAAAAACAATGAATGATGAATTTTCGGAAATATACCCATTACATTTAGGTGTAACAGAAGCTGGTGATGGTGAAGATGGACGTATTAAAAGTGCTGTAGGCATTGGAACTTTGTTAGCAGATGGTATTGGTGATACTATTCGAGTTTCCTTGACAGAAGACCCTGAACTAGAAATTCCGGTTTGTAAAACATTAATTAGGAATTACGAATTCGGAATTATGAATGATGCTTCTATTCCTATTATCAATCACTTACCATATTCGCCATTTGAATATAAAAGAAGAGAAACGTTTGCCATACATAATATTGGAGGAAATCAAGTCCCTGTTGTAATTGCCGATTTAAGTAAGTTAGAAAATATTACGCCTGAAAGCCTAGAAAAGATTGGGTATACGTATAATGCAACAACTGATAAATGGAAGATTGGTGATATGGCTGCGGATTATATTTTTATTGGCCATCATACTATTACATTTAATTTACCAGGAATGTTGAAGGTAATTGTGTACCCTGCTACATGGGAACAGATGAAAGATAAAACAACGTATTTCCCTATTTTTTCTGCCAAAGGATTTGCAGAAGCGAAAGAAAAAAGTAATGAGATGAATTTTGTAATGATAGATTGCTTTAGCGATGAAACATCTATAAATGATTTTACAGACCTTGATTATTTATTTTCCCCTCCAATGGAGGGTTTAGGGGAAGTCGTATTATGCTTAAGTAGTACAAATAAACGTGCTATGCCAGCAATTCGTAGAATGTTCATGGAGTTGGAAAATAGAGATATTAAAAACCCAGGTATAATTATTTGTGATAGCAATCAGCAAACAATCGACGAACATTTAATACACTATTCTACAGAATCTGGCGCTTTACTGCTAGATGGATTTGGAGATGGTATTTGTTTAGGAATGAGTGTGAATAGCTATAGACTACAAGCGGAAGGCTGTAAGCAAAATGGGATGGGCATAAGTACAAGTAATCATCTAAGTTATAAAAATGTAGAACAATTTATAAATCAAACGGCATTTGGTATTTTACAAGCTACTAGAACTAGAATTTCAAAAACAGAATATATTTCTTGTCCATCTTGTGGACGTACATTATTTGATTTGCAAGAAACAACTGCTAAAATTCGTGCGGTTACACATCACTTAAAAGGAGTAAAAATTGCCATTATGGGTTGTATTGTAAATGGTCCAGGTGAAATGGCTGATGCGGATTTTGGCTATGTGGGGAGTGGGGCGGGTAAGGTTACTTTGTATAAAGGGAAAGAAATAGTAAAGCGAAATATAGATAGTGCTATTGCTGTTGATGAATTAATCAAACTTTTGAAAGAGAATAATGCTTGGAGAGAAACAGGTATATAACAGGTGTAATATTAGCGAATTTCTTACACCTGTTACAGAAGTATTACATTTCAAGTTGATTCATTATGAATTCTATCTCAAATATTTTATTGTTTAATTATTATTTTGAATACGATCTTGTTCCGATTCTAGGCCTGTTTGGCGTTTGCGAGTTGCAGTAACTGTTTTCTTCCCAAAACGATAAGTAAAGGAAAGATTGATAATCCTTGAATCTGTGTACTGTTGCCATATTTCATCGATGTTCGCAAATTTTGTGTTGGCTAGTATTCTGTTGCTATAAAATAAATCCCTAACGTTTAAACGAAGAGTGCCCTTGCGTTGCATAATATTTTTTTGAATACCCATTGATACAACGTACCTTGATTGGTATAAACCAAGAGGATGAATATTGGTTGAAATGTACATAAAATTTAATTCTGCTGACCAATTTTTGGGCAAAGCCATTGTGTGGATCATGCTATTTTGAAAAGCAAAACGGCTTGTTTTTAATACTGTATTTACTAAATTTCCATTGTAACTAAGATGATTTACACTGAAGTTATTATTGATGCTCCACCATTTAAAAATTTTTATCGGAGTATATACACCCAAACTATAATAGCTTGAAGATTCTATATTTCTTATAGCCAGTATAGATCTTTTTGGATCTTTTGCATCTTGTAAAACTACAGCACTAATGCTGTTTTTTGTTTGAGCATATTCTATGGTTGTAGTAATACGTTCGTTATATGTATGAGAGATTTCAACTGAATGACTTATTTCAGGCAATAAACTTGGATTTCCTTCGTCAAATGTTGATGGGTCATAAAATAATTTAAATGGATTTAATTGTTGATAGTTTGGTCTATTAATACGCTTACTAAATGAATAATTGAATTCGTGTTTGGGGCTTATTTTATGATTTATAGAAATACTTGGAAATATCTGGAAATAATTTTTATGAAATGTTTCTCCATTGGTTAATTGAAGACCATCTGCTACTGTCTGTTCTCCTCTTAATCCTAATTCAATAGACCCATTTTTAAATGTATAATTATAGGTAATATAGCCTGCATTTATATTTTCAGTATACCTAAAATGATTTGAATTAATGGTATCAAAAACATCAACATTATTTTTTCTATTAAAAAACGTTACATTATTATCTGTTTTAACAAAGCTACTTTTTGCCCCCATTTCAATTTTTGCATTTTGGCCTATGGGGTGATTATAGTCTATTTTTACAGAATACAAATCTATGTAGCCATTGTAGGGTCCAATAAGAGTATCTGTTTTAGTTAATACATTTGTTACATTATAGTAGTGTGTAATAAAATGTTGAGTCGTATTGCTTTTATACGTTGCTCCGTTAAGATCAATGTTGATTTCTTTACCCTTATCATTAAAGAGATGTTTTATGTTTAGATTAATGGCCATATTTTGCCAATGATCTTTTGTTAAAGTGCCTGTGGTAAAACGACCCGCTGCATTGTTATTGCTATCTAAAATAGACGTTTGATTGTCTCCCGTTTTATTAAAATGACTGAAATTTCCATCAGCCATTATTCCAATAGTAGTTGATTTACTTAGGAAATAATCTGTTCCTATTCTAATGGTATGTGTGGTTGTTGGGGTAACAATATAATTTATTTGATCATATATATTGAATAGCTTCCCATTTTTTAAAAGTTTACGGGGGTTGTAGATATTTTGAAAATTTCTACGAAAACTAAATGCATAATTGGTAAAAAAATTCCACTTTTTATTTCTGTAGTTTAGGTTTAAACTATTATTTGTTTTTTCGTATACTCCTTGTCCATAGTTCCCCATAAGGGTTCCGTTTAGTCCAAGCTTTTGATCTTTTTTTAAACGAATATTGACAATGCCTCCACTGCCAGCCGCATCATAACTTGTAGAAGGGTGTGCGATAATTTCTATTTTTTCTATAATATTGGACGAAAGCGTTTTTAGTAAATTGTCCGCAATAATTTTACCATCAACCATAACCAATACTTTGGGTTTTCCATTTATACTGATTTGCCCGTTTTGATCGACAATTATACCAGGTGCAGACTCTAACACCTCAATGGCTGTTCCTCCTGAGCTAATAATGCTATTTTCAATATTTATAATAAGCTTGTTTGATTTTCGTTCGATTAATGGTTTGAATCCTTGTACAGTTACATTTTTTAAATCATGTAGATTATTTTTTAGTTGAATATTTTTAAAGGAGAATGTACTGTCGCCGGTGTTTATTAAAAAAGATTTTGACCAATAAAGTTGATAGCCGGCATGAGAAATTCGGATAAAATAATTTCCTTGCATAATACCTTCAAATTCAAAAAAGCCTTTTGTGTCTGTAATAGTCGCTTTTACAAGAGCGGAATCTGTTGCCTTGTGAAGTGTAACATTTGCGAATTCAATAGGAGAGGGAGTTTCATTTATAATAACGCCATCAATTTTATTTTTGAAAGAGTTGCTTTGAGCAAGTGAAGTAGTTGTTAATGCAATAAAATAAAAAGAGTAAAATAAATATTTCATAATTATTGGCTATTGGGTTTTAGATGGATTGAAAAGAATGTTACACAACGTTAAGGGGTTTGTGTATGGATTATTCTATTTTTACTGTTTCATGCATTTTAGGTACTTGAACATCTTTAAAGCCTTTTCGTAATAGGCGTTGTTGAAAATCAAGTTGCACATTTTCTTCTCCATGAACCAAAAATAATGTTTTTACTATTTGTGGATGTTGACATGCTAAAAACTGGCATAGATCATCATAATCACCATGGGCACTCATGCTACGCATTTGTCCTATTTCTGCTATCACTTTGTATTCTTCGCCATAAATTTTTACTTCTTTCTCGCCATTTATTAATTTCCCTCCTAGAGAATGGGGTTCGCAATAACCTACCAATAAAATTGTATTTTTTGCATCTTGAATATTATTGGCAATGTGATGTTTCACTCTTCCCGCATCAGCCATTCCACTAGCTGATATAATAATACAAGGTTCATGAAGGAAATTTAATTGTTTACTTTCATCTGATGTTTTAATATATTGTAAACCTTTAAAATCAAAAGGATCCGTATCTGCTTCTAAAATTTTTTTGATGCGATTATTGAAATTTTCTGGATGACTTTTTACAACATGTGTAGCCTCGCTGCTTAATGGGCTATCTACAAAAATGGGAATGGAAGGTAAAAGATTTTCTAGTTCTAATTGATTGAGGGTGTATAATAATTCTTGTGTTCTGCCTACACTAAATGCTGGAATAATGAGCTTTCCTTTTTTTTCGATACAGGTTTTTTGTATCCAATTTAAGAGCATATCAGGAGTGCTCTGTATATTTTCATGCAATTTATTGCCGTAGGTGCTTTCTAATATAATATAATCTGCTTGAGGAAAAACATCTGGTGATCGAAGAATGATATCACGATATCGACCCACATCTCCGCTGAAAGTAAGATGCGTTGTTTTGCCATTTTCCGTAATTTTTAAATTAACTGCAGCGCTTCCAATAATATGTCCCGCATCTGTAAATAATACATCAACGCCGGTTGTTATATTAAACCATTTGCCATAATCAATCGGTTCAAATAATTTTAGAGATGCCGTAACATCATCTACATTATAAATGGGTTCAATAGGAGGTAGTCCTTCTTTTTCTCTTCTTTTATTCGTAAACCTTGTATCGTCTCTTTGAATAATGGCCGAATCTTCTAATAAAATGGCTGTTAAATCTTTTGTAGCTGGGGTGCAGAATATTTTTCCAGCAAAACCTTCTTTCACTAATTTAGGGATCAATCCTGAATGATCAATATGTGCATGAGAGAGAATTAAAAAATTAACTTCGGTAGGAGAGAAGCCAAAAGTTCTATTCAATTCATCTGTTTGTTTGCCCATGCCCTGAAACATGCCGCAATCTAATAATACTTGAGTTCCATTTTGTAAAGTAAGTAAATGTTTAGAGCCAGTTACTGTTCTAGCTGCGCCGTGAAAGGAAATTTTCATTTTAAAAGTTGATTTTTATGGATGGAAACTTTAGAAACGAATAAAGTTTTTAGAGTTTCCTGATTACTTTAATAAATATAATAAAAAAACTGCGCTGCTAAGTTTAGCAACGCAGTTCACATTATTCTACTTCATTGTAAGAACTTTATTTATTCATTTTCATCAAAGCTAAATACTTGACGAGCTGTTCTTAACATATCATATTCTTCTTTACTTCCTACAATCATATTTTCAAATTCACGCAGTCCAGTACCTGCTGGTATTAAGTGGCCTGTAATTACATTCTCTTTCAACCCTAACATATCATCTGTTTTTCCTTGTAAAGCTGCTTGAGATAATACTTTGGTTGTTTCCTGGAATGAGGCAGCCGAGATCCAGCTTGGTACACCCAATGAAGCTTTCGTAATACCTAGTAGTACAGGTTGTGAAGTTGCTGATTGTGCATCTCTTACTTCAATAAGTTTTTTATCACTTCGACGAAGGATAGAATTTTCTTCTCTTAGTTCTCTTACTGTTATAATTTGACCTGGTTTGAATTTAGTAGATTCACCTGCTTCTGTAACGACCTTTTTATCAAACATCGTATCATTTTCATCTAAAAATTCAAAACGACCTACTAAATCTCCTTCTAAGAATCTTGTATCACCTGGATCCAAGATTTCTACTTTTTTCATCATTTGGCGTACAATTACTTCAATGTGTTTGTCGTTAATTTTTACACCTTGTAAGCGATACACTTCTTGAATTTCATTTACAACATACTCTTGTACAGCATAAGAACCTTTGATAGCTAAAATGTCGAAAGGTGCTATTTGACCATCACTTAATGGAGTTCCTGCTTTTACAAAATCACCATCTTGCACCAATATTTGACGGGTTAGTGGTACAAGGTATTTTTTTATTGTACCATCTTTTGATTCTACAATAATTTCTCGATTACCTCGTTTTATATTTCCAAAAGTTACTACACCATCAATTTCGCATACAACTGCTGGGTTTCCTGGGTTTCTTGCTTCAAATAATTCAGTTACTCTTGGTAAGCCTCCAGTTATATCGCCTGATTTGCGTAGTGTACGAGGAATTTTTACTAATACTTGCCCAGCTTTTACTTGATCACCCTCTTCTATCACTAATCGGCTACCAACAGGTAAGTTATACGACTTATTTTCTTTACCCATTTCTACGATGATGCTTGGTATTCTTGTTTTATCCTTTGTCTCAATGGCTACTTTATCTCTGTGGCCTGTTTGTTCATCAGATTCTTCACGGAAGGTGATACCTTCAATTATATTCTCAAATTTTATAGTACCTGAAATTTCTGAAATAATTACATTGTTGAATGGATCCCAAGTACAAATAACGTCTCCTTTTTTTACGGTTTGGCCGTCTTTCACCATTAAGGTAGATCCATATGGTATGTTATTGGTGATCAATAGACTATCTGTTTTTACATCCATTATTCTAAGCTCGCCTGTACGGCCTATAACGATTTGAGATTTATTTCCTTCATTATTGGTGGTTGCAACTGTACGTAATCCATCAAACTGAATTGTTCCATCAAATTTTGCTAGAAGAGAAGACTCTACAGAAGCAGAACCTGCAACACCACCCACGTGGAAAGTTCGTAGTGTTAACTGTGTTCCTGGTTCACCAATAGATTGAGCTGCAATAATACCCACAGCGTCACCTTTTTGTGCAGTATAACCAGTGGCCAAGTTTTTACCATAACACTTTACACATACGCCTTGTTTACTTTCGCAGGTAAGCACAGAGCGAATTTCAATGCTCTCAATAGTACTATCTTCTATTCGTTGAGCAATATCTTCTGTAATGGCTTCGCCTGCACCGACAATTAATTCATCCGTTTGAAGATCGTATACATCGTGCAATGAGGTACGACCAAGAATGCGATCGTACAAAGGTTCTACCACTTCCTCGTTATCTTTTAATGCACTAGTCGCAATACCTCTTAATGTACCACAATCTTCATCACTAATTACTACGTCTTGTGCAACGTCAACTAAACGACGAGTTAAATAACCAGCATCTGCTGTTTTTAAAGCTGTATCTGCTAACCCTTTACGAGCTCCGTGTGTAGAAATGAAATAATCCAATACATTTAGCCCTGCCTTAAAATTGGATAGAATTGGATTTTCGATGATTTCACTCCCTGTAGATCCGCTTTTACGGGGTTTTGCCATTAAGCCTCTAATACCACATAATTGTTTAATTTGTTGTTTTGATCCACGAGCTCCTGAATCTAGCATCATGTACATTGGATTAAATCCTTGTCTGTCTGCACTTAATTCGCGGATAAGGGTTTCTGTTATTCTAGTATCTACCCTTGACCAAATATCTACAATTTGATTATATCGTTCATTGTTTGTTATTAATCCCATATTGTAATTACTCCATACATCGTCCACTTCTGTTTTAGCTTGATTAAGCAAATCAAATTTTACTTTTGGAATAATTAAATCATGGATGTTAAACGATAAACCACCTCGGTAAGCCATACGGAACCCAAGTTGTTTAATGTCATCTAAGAATTTTGCTGTTGTAGTTATATTAGTCCATTTAATAATATCGCCAATAATTTCTCGAAGTGATTTTTTTGTTAGTAAGGCATTGATAAAACCAACTTCTTTAGGAACTGTTTGGTTGAATAATGTTCTACCTACGGTTGTTTCAATCAACTTCGTTTCTAATGTGCCATTAGCATTACGCACTAACACTTTTACTTTAATGAAAGCATGTAGGTCAACGTGCTTTTCATTATATGCTATAATAACTTCTTCTGGACTATAAAAAATCTTGCCTTCACCTTTTACTTTTTCTTTATCGATAGATTTTTTTCCTTTTGTAATATAATATAAACCTAACACCATGTCCTGTGAGGGAAGGGTAATAGGTGTTCCATTTTGTGGATTAAGAATATTGTGAGAAGATAACATTAACAATTGTGCTTCTAAAACAGCTGCATTGCTCAATGGCACATGCACCGCCATTTGGTCGCCATCAAAGTCGGCGTTGAATGCACTCGTTACTAATGGGTGTAATTGAATGGCTTTGCCTTCAATTAATTTTGGCTGAAATGCTTGAATAGATAATCGATGTAATGTTGGGGCACGATTCAATAATACTGGGTGACCTTTTAAAATATTTTCTAAAATATCCCAAATAACAGCTTCTTTTTTATCTACTAATTTCCGTGCACTTTTTACTGTTTTTACAATACCTCTTTCAATTAGTTTACGAA
>CAYVXB010000009.1:0-4914 GCA_964454275.1 uncultured Chitinophagaceae bacterium
ATGTTGCGCTTGTTCATATAACGTTCCTCCATTCTCTTCTATGCTCGTTAATGAACGATCTACACTAGCAGAGCTATATAATGCATAAATTTCTTGTTCTCTTAACGGAAATGATTTCAATTGTTCTGGTGTAAATCCTATATGAGGTTTTACTATTGCAGTTAATACACACAATGGAGTGATCTCATCAAACCCTAATCGTAAGCGGATTTCATCGGCTTCATCTATTAGTTTTTCTACACGATCATCTGGTTGTGGATCGGTCGGCAATTCGGTTATTTTTGGATAATCATCAATTCGTACCTCGGCCCATTCTGTCATATAATGCCAATCTTTATTAATGGATTCCAAAAAAGCTAATAATCCTATTTCTTTGTGTAATAAAGCCCTCAACAAATGTGCAGGGCCAAATTGTTCATTATAATTTTCTTTGGCAAATGCTTTAGCAATATGAAATGCAGACTTTAAAGTTTCATTGTAAATAAGAAGACTCATCTTGATATAATGATTTAGTATTATATTGCGAATATAATTCTTTGATCAGGAATAATTTCAAAATAAAATAATTATAGGTGAATGTATGCAAATAGTAGACGCTTTACAAGAAGATTTTAAAGCAGAATTGGTCGCCGTAACAAAGCTCCATAGAGAAGATGATTTTACAAAGATTGTTTTTCGTCGTTTAGGAGCTAATGCTAGGCCCCATACTAAAGATATTTACGAAGTGTATGAGCGATTAAGTGTATTAGATTCTACGAATCAAATTTTTATTGACACTTTTCGAAAAAGTTTATACGATATTTTACCTGAGAATTTATTTCACCCTCCTACCCTAGGTGGATTGGGAAAAACAACAGAGGAGGTTATATTAGAAATTCAGCAACAACAACGTAATGAAGCGGAAGCCCGCAAATTTTTTCTTCCTTTTGAACAAGAAGCCAGCTATGTAGAAATGCAAGCTCTACTTATTGAACTCATGTTCGACAATAAGGTGGCAAACAATAATTTATTAAAATTATTTGAAGCAGATTGGCCTATCCTAAAGGAACTGCCCCCTATAACAGCCTTGGCATTCATATATGTACTACCTATACTACATGAAGTACGAGGTAAAAAAAATTGGATAGAAAAATGCTTGGCTTTTATTTTAGGCTACCCTATAAGTATTACGGAAAGATACAGAACTAAAAAAATTGAATCTCATACTATTGCTTTTGTAATTGGGAAAAGTAGTTTAAACTTAGATACAAACTTGCCTGGGATTCAGTATGATGGCCTACCTGAATGGGAAATAAAAATAGGCCCCCTACCTGAAAAAAATATAGAAAAAGTTTTACCAGGATCGTCATTTAAAAAATTATTTGATTTATTATTGAATTATTTTATCCCAATGCATATTTTTACAACATACTCTATACACTCAAAAAAACAAAAACAAACTATTTTTTCTATAGAACCAGGATCGACAAGGCTTGGATATACTTTCTATTTGTAATCACACTTATATGTTAAGTGCGCTACAATAAAAAGTATCAGACTATAAGAATTTATTTTTAGCTTGTTGCTTTAAACATAATATGATACAGGGCTTATTTTTAAAATACTTATTACTACCACTTATAGTTTTATTATTGGTTTGGATAATGACTATGATTAAAAAGAAAAATCCACTTATTAACAATAAGCGGCTTATTATTTTCATTTTACTCAATAGCCTTTTAGTAGGACTACCAGGATTACTAGGGTTCACGGGTAGTAATTTTAATCCTTGGTATTACTTAGTAACACAGCTTATCTATGTATTGATGGGCTACGGTATAGTGCAGGGATATAATAAATATTTCTATGACCAAGTAAAAATTAAAAAAACAGCCTTTCAAACCTTATTATTATCTATTATTATGACATTAGGCGGTTTTTTATTTGTATTAATTTTTAATTGGCTTAGTAATATTAACAATGGTTATATAGCAGCTACTTGTATTTTTGCATTACCGCTTTCTCTTCTTTTTTATTGGGCTTATATTGCCTTTATTGACATACCATTTGAGATCTACACTGTTTGGCAATATCCAATAGGCTCGCCAGAAATTAGTTTTGAAGGTATGAACTTTAATCGATTGATGGTTTTAGAGTTAGAGTTTAGCAAACGACCAGATGATGTAGATAGAATAAAAGTAAAAGCAAAAGCGCCTGCTAATATGCCATTTGGTGAATGGTTTAAAAAATTTATTGATGACTATAATTATAAATTTCCTAATCAATCCATTATGTATACAGATACACAAGGGGAACCCCATGGATGGATATTTTATGTAAAACCATCCTTTTTTCGCAAAAAAAGACTATTAGATGCTGAGCAAAGTATAGAAAAAAATGAAATTCAAGAGCATGTAACTATAATTTCAAAACGGGTAATTGAACATAAAGAAGAAGGCATTTCTAACCAATCTAAAATAATATTATAACGTAATATGATAGTACCTCAACAATATCTTGCTGTTAATTGGACAGATGGCATGAAAGTAGACAAAAGTCATTTTATAAGCACAGAAAATTTTATTATCGATGGCCTACGAGATATAGCATCGCTACAGGTTAACAATTACAATTTTGGGTTGTTGCCTACACATGTAAGTAATTATACAGAATTAAGTAAGTATGACGTAAGTAAGACCGCTACGAACCAGGTACAGATACGCATTAGTTACTGCCAAGCCATAACACAAGGAGGTATTCGAATATCCATTACAGGTGAAGGAATAACTGCTTATGCCTTGTCAGAAGCAATTAATTTAAATACAAAAACAGATTTATTGGATGGTAACCAAGACTATTTTTATATAATCATAGTGGTTAATCCATTTGAGAAAAAACCTTCTGGAGAACCAGATCCAGAGGAAATTCCTATTCGTCAGCCATATACTCAACCACATTATGATGCACAATTGATTCACGTAAACAATGTGAATATAGATCAACTCGGTGCTTATCATTTAGTAATTGGACGCATTATAAAGCAAGGTGATAATTATTTTAAAGATGAGGATTTTATACCCCCATGTACAACTATAACAAGTAGTGATAAACTTTTACTGCATTATCAAAATTTTGGAAAAGCATTGAATACACTACAAAATTTATCTATACAAATTATACAAAAAATACATCTAAAGAACCAAAAATCCACCATAGCACAAAATATAAAAAATCTTTGTGAGGTTATATTAAACTATTGTAATCAACAATATTTTTATTTCAGAAACTTGGGCCATCAACAACCTCCAGCAATTTTCATCAATGCGGCTGCTATCTTTTCCAATTATATCTATACAACTATTAATATTTTATCAGAAAAAGAAAAGGAAGAATTATTAAATTATTTTTTTGAGTGGAGTGATATAACTCAAGTTTCTTTTCTAAATCAGCTATCTACCATTATAGAAATAAACTATGACCATTATCAGGTAGGCTCTTACACAAAAAAAATTCAAGCAGTTCTTAATAGTATGGTTACGGTTTGGCAAAGACTCAACACCCTAGAGTATATAGGCCAACATAAGGAAAACATTGTGGTAAAAGAAGAGGTAATTACCAAGGTCGTAAAAGAAAAAAAAGGTTGGAGTATTCTGGACTAGTAAAGTAAAGCATTACTGTATATTTAAGAATCCATTATTACACTAGGGTAAGTATTCTGCAGGTATAAAATAGTATGGTTGTCCGTTGCTATAGAATTTAATTTTATCATTATTCACATTTTCTTTTAACCATATAGCTTTGGTCTTGCATTCTTTTAAAAACTTTTTCACTATATCGTTTACGCTTATTTTTTCTTGCTCATTTAATAGTTCGTCCTTCTTAATCATTTTTAATTTTATCAGTTTCCATAACGGCTTTATGGTTCTGTGACCTGTCATTAGCTCTAATACTTCTGCAAGACTAAGGTATTGAATAGCAAATGCTCTATCATCATTTAAGCACATATCTTTTTGTTGTAAATAGTTGTCTACTAGTTTATACAAATGATTGTATAAACTTACCCGAGAATGAATAAGGGGCATATTTAACTCATCCGTTGCTCCTGCTATTGCCAATAAATGCTCAATCATTTTTTCATATTCTAGATTGGATAATAGAAGCCCAAATGCAACATTAGTAGTGGCATAAGAATTATCAGAATAGGACATCCAAGCAGGGACATAAAAAGGTCGAAGTTTTGTTTTCCATTTTTTTAAAAATGTCAAAGGCAAATAATCTGTATTAAAACTTGGATAATAAAATTGACACGAAGACAAAATACGAGTATTCCTTATTCCAACCGTACTAAAAAGGCGATCTAAAGAGGTAGCAATCATTGTATTGTCCTTGTCTATTCTATTCATCAAGCTATCCATGCATTTTTCTAAGAAAGCTGGTTTCATTATCTTCCCTCTTGAAGGGAAAAGTACGTATCCTGGTATCATTGATCTACTTGGGTAATCTAAATAATAGACTCCAGAATCTCCAGTAACCAAGGAAAATAAAGGTTCTGCTACGACATCATTAAAGTCAACTATTTTTTCTTTTTTAAATTCTGACAAGTTTGCTGCCGATTTTAAAACCAAGTTTTTGCTTTGAATAACATAATCGTTATACGAAGGATGTGCCAAGCTGTGTGTTTGCAAAATCAACAGTCTCGCATTTACATAACTTAAGTTACTAATAATTTCTGTATACCCATAACTTGCTTCATTATTGCCAGGCCCTCCAATTAAGACGATAATATTATTTTCATCTTTATGTTCTTGTAAAAATTGACAAGCTTTAATAACTCCTAAAAACATGGCTTGTGTAATGGTATCGTTATTACAATTACTAACATTTTTCTGAGCTTGTTGTAAAAAACGAATCACAGATCCATAATCATGCGTAAGA
>CAYVXB010000009.1:4924-8403 GCA_964454275.1 uncultured Chitinophagaceae bacterium
GGTTTCTTTGTTGGTACATATACCTCCTAAATTATCCTTATACACTACAGCTCCATAGCTATAATCTTTAGAGATTTTAAGGGTATCAAAAAATACTTCTAAATTTTGAATAATGGTCATTACACTAGGCATGTACCTTGCATTTTCTTTTCCTCCATCTACAACAAATACAATATTTGTTTTTTGTTGACCATTTATAATTTGTTTGTACCTATTATATTTAAGAGCGTGGCCTAAAATATTAATTACTTCATTATCATTGTGATCTAAGGTGTAAGCAAGTGCCCCTGTTTTAATAATAGCACTCGATTCATTTATCAATTCAAACTTTTGGACGGGAAAAATATTTTCTAATTTTTTCTTAGTAGCCTTTGTTGTATCATACACATAAAAAGGAGGTTGTGTATCTGTAAAATTTTGAATTGCTTTGGCAGTATCTTCATAAAAAAGCAAACTGTCTTTCTTAAGATCATTATTAGTTCTTAAATAGAATCCAAGTCTTGTTCCCCAAAGTTGTATAAAATCTTTAGAGATCCATCCCTTTAAAATATTTTTTACATTTTCAGGGGTGGTTTGCGGGGCAGAACCTATCAAATAATGCTTACCATCATCTGATTTTTTATAGATATAGAAAATATCTTCTAAAGCAGCTTTCGTTGTTGTTGTGTCTTTAATTGAAGGTGATTCAAATAAGTGTAAAGAATCGTTTCCGGCAGTATAATCTTGAGATTGATGGCTCCTTCATTTTTTAAACAAGTAATAGCTTTAACATAGTATTTTGTGGATTTTTCTTTTAGAGCTGTGCGCCATAACAACAACTTACTTTTATGAACCCATCCTAGATATTCTGCACTTTTACGATCAGCAATAAAGCGTTGTTTAGGCTTTTTAAAAAGTTTAGGCGAATATTTTATCAACTCCAGAAACCCTTTTTTTTCACCAATTACATAACAGAGATCTAAAAAACCTAAAGATTTTAGCTGCATTTCACTCCCTGGGTCTTTATATGTAATATTATTGATTCTATCTGAAACAACCAACCAACGTTCTTGTTCTAATGAATAGCCCTCTTGGAGTTCCATTGACTCATCAGGTAGAATATAATTGTTTGCTTTAGGAGTACGTTTAACAAACGTAAATTTTTTTACTTGTGATAGTACGTGTGTAGAATTTAAAAAAAAACCAGTAACCGGTATGATAATCCAAATACGAAAATTCATTGAGAATAATTATAATTTCTTTGACTGCTGTACTTCTACAAGCTTAATACAATTCATTTGTTCATCTGGAACAATCTTCACATTTTGAATAATAACATCATTATCAAATTGCAAACCAAGACAATAACTATTAAAATCATTTAATTTATTGCCATTTATTTTTATTGCTACTTTCTCATTACCACATAAATATTTCTTTAATAAGAAATAATAATGAAAATTAAAATTATTACCATCTGCTATTTGCTGTAAATGCATTTTAAAATCATTTTCATACTCTTTATATATATTATCCAGATTTGTTAAAGAGTCTTCACTCGTTTTAAATGATGGGAGAATTTTAATATCATGTCTAATAGGATATTGGCTATTATCTGTATATAGTAAAATAGTGTAATTGCCAGGCTCTTTATAATAGTATAATACAAAAGGCTCTTTTGAATCTACATAATTGCTTTCTCCAAATTTCCACCTATACTGATTGGCGCCCTTACCTATCGCTCTAAATAATAAATTTTCAAATTGTAAGCCTACCACTGGCCCTTCAATTTTTAAAATAGAATCTTGAAGAGGAATAATTTTGACGGTATCTTTTACGGTTACATAAAATGTGTCAAGAAATTTATTATTAATAGTAAGTTTAACAATATAATTACCCGGTGTAGTGTATTGGTGTACGCCTTTAGAGGACATTGCATAATTACCATCTCCAAAATCCCAACGACAATTTTTTGAAAATGGCGTAGAATCTGCAAAAAAGATGGAGTCTTTTACTAATAAAACCCTTGGATAAACATCTGCAGAAATATTATTGGATGTGGCTAACGTATGAGAAATACTCCAAACAGCAACTGCTATTAATAGTGATATTAAGAATGTTAGGGCAACTGTTTTTTTTGTATTCTTATTCGCAAGCATAAATGGTATCCTCTTATTTTCCTTTTGCTCTATCAGCAGCGTTTAGTTGGTTAATTAATCCTTGATTATTTTTATAGCCAATTTCACATTTGTCTAATTGCGCTTTAAAATTATCTATATTTTGAAGTTTTTTCTTCAATATGAGTACATCCTCAAAATATAGCTTTTGAAAGAGAGCCATTTGATGAAAAGCAACTAGTCTAGGGTCTTTGCTTGGAATAATACTTTCATCAAAATTATTGACAGCATTAATATCATTTTTAATATCTGTTTCTATAAAAACCGTACTGGGCATATTTTTCAATGCTGTAATTTTACTGAAGACAGAATCGCACAAAGGCAATACTTCTTTTTGTCGCATTAAGAAGTAGTTATTCCTGGCCAAGAGCTCCTCATCTAATGTATTAGTTGTATAAAAGGGGCTTGGAGCTTTTCGAAAAATAATCCACATTAACATCAAACTAACAACAAAAAACAATATTCCCAAGTATGCAAAATATTGCTTTTTTTCTTTCCTGTTTAACTTAATAATTTCTTCCATACTGTAAATTGTAATAACTAAAATATTCTTGATTTCGAAAATATACTTGACTGTATTTTTGAATTTCCCTCAATACATCTTAATAGATCGTTCTTTATAAATATTTCTTGGTCGGTCACTTTTACAATAGAGTCTTTTAAAAACAGCATTGTATTTAAATTTTTAGTGATTCGAGCATATACTGCAAAATGATTAACGCTGTCCTTACCTATCAGATTATTAATTTCATTCTTTTGATCTGCAATGTATTTTTCTAAAAATAATTGATTATTCACTCTGTCTGTTGCTAAATCTGACATTTGCATATATAGAGAATCCATTTTCACATTAAGCATAATTTGTTTATTTAAAACATGCTTATACATATTTAAATCTTCACTAACAACAGCGTACTGCTTATGTGTAGACCAAACAAAAAAGTAAATTAGAAATTGAGTATATAGAACAAGTAATAAAAAAACTGACCAAAAGTACATTGTTTTTTTTCTAACCTGAATTCTATTTAGTGCCTGCATAAAGAGTTTGAGGGTATGTGTAGTTATATTTCACAAAAGAAGGGCAATATAACTCTTTTTGAAAAAAAATAAAACTTTGCTAAGTTAAACACTTTTATTCAACTTTATAGCTATGAAAAATTTCATTTTACATAAAGCCCATACCAGAGGGCACGTAGACCATGGTTGGCTAAATGCTTACCATACGTTTAGTTTTTCAGATTATCATGATAGGGACCGAATGCATTTCGGAGCTTTGAGAGTATTGAATGACGATACAATTGCAGGAGGAATGGGGTTTGGCAT
>CAYVXB010000009.1:8413-18029 GCA_964454275.1 uncultured Chitinophagaceae bacterium
GGTGCGTTAGAGCATAAAGACAATATGGGCCACACACAAATAATAAAAGAGCATGATGTGCAGGTAATGAGTGCTGGAAAAGGAGTAATGCATAGTGAATTCAACTACCATAAAAATAACCCAACAAACTTGCTTCAAATTTGGGTTTTTCCTAATAAACAAAACGTTGATCCTAGGTATGATCAACGAGCTTTTAATCCAATAGATCGAAAAAATAAATTACAACCAATTATCTCACCTTATCCTAGCAATGAAAGTATTTGGATATACCAAAATGCTTGGTTTTATTTAAGTGAGATGGATAAAAATTGCACTCTTGATTATACTGTAAAACAAAATGGCAATGGTATTTACATTTTTGCTATCGATGGAGATATTAGTATTAATGATCAAAATCTTAGTAAAAGAGATGGTATAGGCGTTTGGAATACAGAAACAATTTCTGCTCAAAGTAAAAATAATGCAAAAATATTATTAATGGAATTACCGATGAATTAGGAATGAAGATTGGATTCATTAATCAATAATTTTAACATTTTTATACGCAGAAGAATTTATCATTTCTACAAAATGAGTTAATAGACCTCTAGCGTAAGTGAACGAATGCTGGTTTATGCGAGCTGTCATCCCGAGCGGAGTCGAGGGATAGCAATGAATTAATAGCCATTCTATTTATAAAAAAATAATATAATACGACTTACGCTAGAGATCTATTATAATTTATTCAAATAAACGTTTAATACTTTATTTCCCAATTCTACTATCAAAAATGATATCATTTAAAGAGATTTCATACGTACCATTATATTCATACGTAATTCTTAAAGAATCTTTTGCAAAAAATTCAATGGTTTTAGCACAATCCATTGCACAATTTTCAATAATTAATGGGAAATAAAGTTTTTTATGTTTATCATATCCAATAAGATTGGATCGAAAATAAGAGATCAATTTAATATCATTATTCTCAATAGAATCTGTAATACTTCCATTATTCAATTGGAATAAATTTGTTTTATAATAAGTAGTTTTAATAGGAGTACTAATCTCTGCATGTCCAATTCCAAAAATATTTTCTACATCATTATCTTTATTCCATTTTGTTTCGTAGTTTAAATAATATAAAGAATCTTTATCTAGTTCTGTAGGCTGATAAATTAACTTACTAGTACGACTCAATTCTAGTAAATGTTTTAAAATTTCAGGATTTTTTCAAGGTTTTTATTATCAGAAAATTTCCCATCAATACAATCAGCACATTTAAAACTTGGGTGTCCTTCATATACCAAACAATAGTCAGATATATCTATTAAATTTATTAAATGAAAATTCACTTCTTGATTCATATCTACTGCTCTTCCCATAGGTGTTTCATGTGATGAAAAGTAGAGATAAGGCACCCCACTAATTTGTATATTCTTAAATGAATTACTATCCATTACTAAATACGTCCATTCATTTTCTAAAAGAAGTTTTGATCGAATAGTTTGTATTTGATTTTGTTTCAACTGATATTTAGTTATCCATAATTTATTTACTGTATCTGAAAAAAAATAATCTTTTTCTGTTTTATTATTTATGTCTACTTCTCTCGGAGTATTTGGCGTTACATATACACTTATAAAAGTAGAATCGTTTTGGAGTGGGCTTATATATAGTGGAATTTGATCTAATTGGTCTACCAATAAATTTCTATATTGATATGGTTGATTTATAGAATTCGATTTATTTATTTTTTTGCTCTCTTTTTCTTTACAAGAGAACAATAGATTCGAAAAAATTATTAACCATATACTATATCGATGCTTAGTTTTTAATAGATTCATAAAGGATTTTAACGTTTTTATATTTTCTAGATAAAACAATATTTATTAATGGATCGAATTAGTAGTTTTTCTTTAAATCCTACTTTTTAACAGGATCTATTTTTTAGTATTACATTGTTCCTATTACAGCGCCCATACAATCCTTACCCCGCTCAAACTCCATATTATTTTCTTTATCGATCAACTTAATAATTTGATTATTATTATCTCTTACAATTGTAAAGGTTTTTATTTTTTTAGTTTTTCTATCTTCAAAAAGAAATAAATTATTCTCTATTTTCCATATACCATAGAAGGGCTTCTCCGTAATTGAAATAGGAATAAGAACATCTTCTTTTTTAGCTTTTTCAGCGCTTTCACTTACCATAGAAAAACAAGCATTATTAGGTATGCCCGAAGAAAATTCTAAATGATATGCTGTAATTCCAGATAATATATCAGCACTATCTGTATTTTTATTAACCTTACGAACAAAGCAAGTAGGAGGAAAATCTTCCTCATAAGAAGTATCTCTTACTATTTTTGGAGGCTCAAATCTCATCACTCCATAAGAAGTAGATTTTTTCTTTTTTGTTTTTTTCTTTGTTTGAGCCTGAGCTACAATGCTACATATTAAAAGAGTAATTGATAAAAAAAGTTGAAGATTTTTTCTCATATAAATAATACTATTATTTTGACAATAAGTTAATTTCAAAGTTAATTCATTAATGTATACCATCTTTTATTCCTTAATTATTATAACGAAATAAATCTTTCTTAGAATTTCATTGTTATCTGTAAAACATTGCTTCTTGGATTTAGATTGGAATTTGTTCTACTATCTTTTAAAAAAAATCTATTACTATTAATACCGTAGGAAGTCCAAAAAGAAATAAAATTGGCATTTTGTTTTATTAAATAATACAATATTGTAAGTATCGATAGACATATAAAAAAAATACTAGCATCTTAGCTATGCTTCTTTACACTATATTTTTTTATCCATTATTTACAATTAAGTTGTTTTAGTTTCTTTATGTCGATCAATTAAGTTTACGATTTGTTTTTGTGCTATTATTAAAAAAAGTCCTATAATTACTTTTACACTACATCTGATAAGATATGAGTTATATAGGTTTGCATATATTGTACTATCCCTATTAAAGTATAAAAACAATTGCTGAAAGAAATTAGGTATTTGATCAACTAAAATAAGTCCGCCAATAACAATAATGGAAATACTTAAAATTGTTGAATGATGAATATTGGAAGAAATTATTTTTTGCTCAAATCCTTTTTCCAGCTTGAGTTTATTAATTATTAATTCCGTTTTAAAAACCAAATAATAAAAGACGATCCCATAAGCAAAAAGTAGTAAAAGCGCAGGAATAAGCTCCAAATTAACTTTGGCAATAACATTATATTTTGTAAACTGTAAAATAAGAAATAGTAGCTGTGAGGTTGCTTGCGCACTTGTGGTTAAAATATCTTTAATAAGAAAAAGTCCAATTATTTTTAGAATGATGTTGAATAATGTTCGTATAGTCATACTTATAAATGTTTAATGATTCTCTCTTTAAATATTTTAGTTACTTTATAATCACTGTACCTAAAGTTCTAGTAATTTCTTGTTCAATTTCTTTAAGCGATTTATGAATGGCTAAGCAACGCTGAAGTTCTTCTCCATTTTTTGCATGCTGCATATCGTGTTGATTTTCTTTCAACATTTTTTTTAATTTATGTAGTTTGAAATAGCTCAGACTTAAAATGATATCATTCTTACTAACATCTTGGTTGTTAATGTTTTTGCCTTCCATCACTTTATTCCAATTTTGGCTAAGTTCATAAGGGGTAGTCATTATGGCCATTACTTCATCACTAATTTCTTTTTCCGGATAATATGATAGAAGTTTAGTATTGGGCTGTAATCCTTTATCATATAGTATTTTATAGGCTTGAACTACTTTTTCTAATAGCGGTGCTTCAATAGGAAAGTGTTCTAATTCCAAAAATATATAATCGGCTACGGTTTGATTTTCTGTCCAGCTATTTATCCCATATTCTAATAAACATCTTATAACACCCTTTTCTTGTATTTCCTCTCCTAGTAAGAGATCTAGGGTTTTATCTTCTTCATTTAATTGTACAGTATCAACTTTTACTTGTTCAGATGATTGTCTTAATATATTATCTTGTTTTAGTAATAATTCTCTTTTGTACTTGTTAACTAAATGAGTTAATCCCGTTTCATCGATATGCAATAATTCAGCACAGGCCTTAATATAATCTTGTTGTCGAGTAAAATCTTCTGCTTTATTTAGGTGTGATAATGTAATAGCTATTTGATTGACAGTTTGTGCACGTTTTTGTGTATCATTGCCGGCTTCTTTAAGCATTACTTCTAATTGAAAAAGAACAAAATCTTTTTTTTCTTTTTCAATAAACGTTTGAAAGTTAGATGGGCCTAATTTTTGAAGATAGCTATCAGGATCTTCTTTATCAGGTATCAACACCACTTTAACATATAACCCTTCTTCTAACGCCATATCCACACCACGAAGTGCCGCTTTTATTCCTGCATTATCTCCATCATAAATAATAGTTAGGTTCTGTGTATATTTTTTTATAAGCCTCAGTTGCTCTAATGTAAGTGACGTGCCGCCACTGGCTACTACGTTTTCTATGCCTGCTTGGTGTAAGGCCAGTACATCTGTATATCCTTCTACTAACAAACATTCATTTTTTTTGTCTATTGTTTGGCGAGCAAAA
Source organism: uncultured Chitinophagaceae bacterium (assembly GCA_964454275.1). Taxonomy (GTDB): domain Bacteria; phylum Bacteroidota; class Bacteroidia; order Chitinophagales; family Chitinophagaceae; genus CAYVXB01. Next base: position 12,988 of record CAYVXB010000009.1, read on the forward strand.
TATATACCATACAAGGTTTTGCTCTTATTATATAATTCGTTTTCTGGGGTATTAATATACTTAGGAGCCTTATCATTTTTTTGAATAATGCGAGCTCCAAATCCAATTACTTTACCTGTATGGTTATGTATAGGAAAAATAATTCTTCCTCTATAATTATCCACTAACGCATTATTTCTATGTACTACCAATCCCGTTTGCAAAAGATAATCTTCATTATATTGATTTTCTTTTGCTTTTTTTGCAAAAGCATCTGTACTATTAGAGCAATATCCTAATTGAAATGTTTGAATAATATTTGAGTTAAAGCCTCTTTCTTTTAAATAACTTAATCCAATAGTTTGTCCTTCCTCTGTTTGATGAAGTGTTTCTCGAAAATAATCTCGAGCAAATTGATTTATAATAAAAAGGCTTTCAGATAATAATTTTTGCTGAGAAGCTTCTGCACTCATTTCCGCTTCTTCTACAACAATATTATATTTATTGGCCAGCCAGCGCAATGCTTCTACATAGGAATATTTTTCATGCTCCATCAAAAAGCCAATAGTATTGCCTGTTTTACCACAACCAAAACATTTGTATATTTCTTTACTGGGCGATACGGTGAATGAAGGTGTTCTTTCGTTATGAAATGGGCATAAGCCTATATAATTTGCACCTCGTTTCTTAAGTTTTATAAAGTCGCTTAAAATCTCAATGATATCAATTCGACTAACAATTTGCTGTATGGTTTGTGGAGAAATCACAATATAAAATGGCCCACAAAAGTAAAACTTTGCCACACAACATAGATTTTGTTTTTTTGCAAACGTGTAATCTTAAAAATTTCACTTATCATAATTGGTATACATGCACAATACACATATAAATATAATCAATGAATCTCCTTATCCATTACCCTCGTATTCCACGCTACAAGCGTCTGGAATGGATATTCGAGCTTTTATTCCAACCACCATAACGCTAGAGCCTTTATCAAGAATAATTGTGCCAACAGGATTGTATGTTGAAATTCCATTTGGATTTGAATTACAGATTAGACCTAGAAGCGGTGTTGCTGTTAAGCAAGGGATTACATGCTTAAACAGCCCTGGTACTATTGATGCAGATTATAGATGTGAGATAAAAGTTATTTTGATTAACCTATCTGATAGTACGCAAATAATAGAAACGGGCGATAGAATTGCACACATGGTGCTACAAAAAGTAGAACGTATAGAATGGATTGAAACAAACCATATAGGGGAAACAGCTCGTGGGGAAGGTGGCTTAGGACATACGGGTATTAAGTAGGATCGAATTTACAAAATACATACAAATTAATAAAAATGAACCATATACAAATTCAACGAGTTCTCGCATCTTCTTTAATTATTGTCATTTGCATTTCATGTAGATCAACTAGAAGTATTTCGAAAGTGATTTCTGTGAGAGATACAACTAAAACCGTTTGCTTAACCAAACAAGATTCTATGAAAGTTAACGACGTAACAATTAAGAATATATTAACACAATTAAATCGCAATATAATTACCTTTCAATTTTTTACAGCTAAAATGAAAGTCAATTATGAAAATTCAAATACAAAAGATGCAAACTTTACGGCCAACATACGTATACAAAAAGATAGCATTATTTGGATTTCTTTGACAGGTGCGTTTGGAATAGAAGGCTATAGATTATTTATTACGCCAACAAGTATGCAATTGATGGACAAGCTACATAAAACCATTCAAACCCTTCCCATAGAACATTTACAAAATATTACACAAATACCTTTAGATTTTAAAACTTTACAAAACTTGATAATAGGCAATCCTATATTCATTGACTCCAATGTTACTTCTTGTACCGAGTATAATAATCAATTATTAGTTACTATGGTGGGTACATTTTTTAAGCAAACCATTACTATGGATAAACCAAATCATAGAATTGTACAAAGCAAACTAGATGATATAGATAATCAAGGGAATAGAACATGTAATATTTTAAACGAGGCATTTGAAACAAAAAACAATCAATGGTTTCCTACAGAACGTAATGTAACTATACTAGGAAAGAATCAAGTTAGTATAACAATCAATACTAAATCTTTTACTATTGATGAAGCAATTAATTTCCCATTTAACATACCTAAAAATTATACGCGAAAATCATAGGTTATTATATAATATCTTTATGTAAAACAAATGAACTAGCATCTATACATTTATGCCCAATAAAAAAAATACATACCGTTTAATTTTTATACTCCTCGGAACATGGCTGAGCGTTGGCGTATTAGCACAACCAACCCCCAATTCAAAAGAAGAAATTCAAAAGCGTGCGCAAAACTTATTAAACCAAATAGAAGAGGTAAAAAAAAGCTTAGATATTACTAAGAAAAATAAAAAAGAAACATTAGCACAACTGGCACTTATACAACAAAAAATAAACTTACGTAATCAACTTATACGAAATATTAATAGTCAGATTGATGATATCGAAAACGATATGACAACTATTAAATTGGAAACAACCAAATTAAAGAATGAGTTAGATACGCTCAAGCAACAGTATACGAAAAGTATAGTATACGCCTATAAAAATAGAAGCAACTATGATATGCTTAATTTTATTTTTTCGGCCAATAGCTTTAATGATGCTCTAAAACGCGTTACTTATTTAAAAGCTTACCGTAGCTATAGAGAGCAGCAAGCAATAACCATTCATAAAACGCAACAAAAACTTCAAGAAAAGTACGCACTGCTAAATACCAATCGCAAACGAAAAAATATAGTTCTAACAGATGAAAACAATCAAAAGAAGGAATTACAAGTAGAAAAAAATGAAAAAAATAATGTTGTTACCCAACTTCAATCAAAGGAAAAAGAATTGGTCAAAGAGATTGCTGCTAGAGAACAACAACGATTACGTTTGCACAATAAATTAAATGCCATCATAAAGAGAGAAAAAGAAGAAGCATTAAAACGCAAAAGAGATTTAGCAAAAAAACGTGAGGAAGATAGAAAAAAACAAGAAGCATTAGAAAAAGCAAATACCACAAAAGCGATTGATCCCAAAAGAACAAACTCAGATGTAGCTGTAACAAAACCATCTAAAAATAGAACGTACAATGTATTTGAAACAACCGCTGAAGGATTGGCAACTTCGACCGGATTTGAGCACAATCGTGGTAAACTTCCTTGGCCTGTTAGTAGTGGCATAGTTGTAGGGAAATATGGAACAAATAACATAGAAGGAACAAAATTAACAGAAACAAACGATGGCATTAGAATTGAAACAAATATCGGTAACCCTGTAAAGTCCGTATTTGAAGGAACTATTACGGGTGTTTTTGATTTGGAAGACGAGTCTACCGTTTTGATTCGACATGGTAAATATCTTACTGCATATAGTAATCTTGCTTCTGTATCTGTAAGCAAGGGGCAACAAATTAAAGCAGGGCAAGTAATAGGAAAAGTTGCAGCAGGGTTGAATGGTAGTGGGGAATTAACTTTTATAGTATCAGGTGATAATTCTCGATTTTTAAATCCATTAGATTGGTTACGCCCTAGGTAATCTAAATAGTAGTTGGTATCTTTTATTAAATTATAGTCTATGCAATCTTATCCAAAAATTTTATTAGTTGAAGATGATAATAACTTAGGTATGGTATTAAAAAAATATTTAGAAATGAATGATTACCATGTAGTATTAGCAAGAGATGGTATTTTGGGCCTAGCTGCTTTTAGAAGAGAAAAATTTGACTTGTGCCTTTTGGATATTATGATGCCAAATATGGATGGCTTTGCTTTAGCTGAGGAAATAAGAAATATAAATCCAGATATTCCCTTATTTTTTCTTAGTGCTAAAACAGTAAAGAATGATATTATCAAAGGATACAAATTAGGAGCTGATGATTATATCGTAAAACCTTTTGATAGTGAGCTATTGTTATTAAAAATAAAAGCAATACTAAAGCGCAATGAAGAAGTACATAAAGAAAAAGAAACTAAATTTTTTAATTTAGCTTCACACCAATTCAATCCAAAATTACGAGAATTAACCATGGGGAAAGAAAGCCATATCCTTTCTCCAAAAGAAAGTGAATTGCTAGAGATGTTATGTGAATATATCAATGATCTCTTACCTCGAGAAAAAGCATTAAAAAAAATTTGGGGTAGCGACACTTATTTTAACGGACGTAGCATGGACGTATACATAGCTAAATTGAGAAAATATTTTAAAGATGACCCAGCCATTGAAATTGTTAATATTCATGGAAACGGGTTTAGATTAATAGTGAAATAATTAAGAATCCTACTAAATTTCTAACTTAAAACTTAGGGCAAATTACTTTTTTAGCACTACTACTATTGGAGGACTTAAATACACCTTGTTTCACTAAGGAGAGTTCCAATGCACCAGCTGTATTATTAAACTTACTTAGGTTAGAAGTGGTGGCATCATAGCTAAACGTAAAAGCAAAACCTTGCATACTCAAGCCAACCATTGGAATGAAAGCGTCATTTAAACGATAGTAAATACCTCCCATTATTTGATTATTACCATCACCTGATAAATTATAATGTGCTGTAAAGCCTAAATCTAACGCTTGGGTTCCTGCTGTATGATTGTAGTGCATATTTGGATTAAGAATCCAAACATCATTGGGTTTGAAACTACCATTTAAAAAAAAATTATATTGAAGTGGGATACGCTGATCAAAAGGCTCTCCTGTTTTAGGATCTACTGTTGTATTTAAAAAAAAAGACTCTTTGGGTCTATTTACATGTATTAAAGCAACACCTGCATTAATATACGTTCTATCATTAGGAAAATAAGCATAATTCATTCCTATTTGTATATCTAAGTAGTTCACTTGTGTGTTATCTAATATCACATCCGTAGGTTTATTCCCATCAAAAAACTTTCCATCAAATTGGTCTGGAAACGTTAATTTACTTCTATCAATTCTTTTTGCAGCCCATCCTGCAGCAAAGCCCCCACTCAACAAACTCGCTTCCCCAAGCATTTGATGGTAAGCAACTGAACCA
>CAYVXB010000009.1:18039-21768 GCA_964454275.1 uncultured Chitinophagaceae bacterium
AACCATATAATTTAGTACTCGATAAGACACTACTGCCTGCCACATCTTTGAATATAGAAAGGCCCACTCCCAACCAACCATTTTCTGCTGGGCTATTAAAAGCTTGAGCATCTACAAACATTCCATAGGTCTGATATGGAACACTCATTACTTTGGAGTATTGATTTCGATAAATAGCTGCAACTCTATAATCTGCATCAGGTAAAAAACCTGTATTGGCAGGGTTAGTTATTAATGGGATATTGTTGTGTTGAGAAAAATGCAAACTTTGCGCATTAGCTTCACAATGTAGCATTATAAAAAAAATAAATATATATGTAACTAACCGGATCATGTAATTAAACCTATCTTATTAAAGTAATATCTCCCTTTTGTGTTTTTGTTGTTCCATCTGTATACTTTATCTCTAACGTATACACATACACATCCATAGGCTGTAGCTTTCCATTCACTGTCCCATCCCAACCCACTCTTCTGTCATTTGTTTCAAAAACCTTTTGGCCCCAACGATTAAATATTCTAAAGGTCATTTGGCCAATCCCAAATCCTTTTACTTTTATACTACTATTTTCACCAAATCGTCCAGGAGTAAAGGCATTTGGGATATCTGATTCTGGTCGAACAATTGCTTGAACAATTTGGCATATTGTATCCTTGCAGCCAAATTGATTGGTTGTAATAAGACAAGCATTAAAAGACCCTGTGGCATTATACTGATGCATAACTGGCGTATTTCTATCAGTTGTAGTATAGGATTCTCCATCTCCAAAAAGCCAAGTATAACTAACTCCGATACCACTTGTAGAATTATTTGTAAATGTAGTTGGCGTATTTACTAGTGGTGGAGAAAACGTAAAATTAGACACCGGTATAGGGTTTACGGTAATAATTGTAGTTACACTATCCCTAATATTGCAAGATTCAGGTTTGATAGCAATAAGCTTTACCGGGTAACGACCTACTGCATTGTATACATACGTTGGATTTGTTTGATTAGAAGTGCCGCCATCTCCAAACGTCCATATATAATTCTGACCATTGAGACTATTGTTAGTGAATACAGCAGTATAAGGTACACAACCTTCTGTAGGAACTGTAAAATTTGCTTTAACAATAGGTGTTATATTTACCATTTGTTCAATGGTATCAAACACATTGCAAAAAAGAGTATCCCTCAACACAAACTTTACTTTATAGTTGCCAGGTCCTGAATACTGATGGTTAAAAACAGTATTTAATCGACCATTGATTAAAAATGGAGAGTTATCGCCAAAATCCCAGCCAAAGGCTGTATCGCTAAACATGGTTCCAGGAAATGGAGTAGAGGTATTTCTGAACTGCACAGTATATGTTTCACATGGAATTTGTCGCACAGTGTTAAAACTAAGCATTGCATTTTTATCCCCTACTCTAATATTTACATAAGAAGTATCTCTAAGATTACATGAAGTTGGATCTACAGCTATTAGCATAACTTTAAATCGTCCATTCGTGTTAAATTGATGACTAACAGTAGGGACATTTGTTGTAACAGGCATGGTGCCATCTTTAAAATCCCACATATAAGTCTGTGCTTTTCTGATAACATCCTCAAACGTTACAGTCGATCCTTTACATATAATAGTATCTCCCGCAATTTTTGTTTTAATTTTTCCTTGTATGCCTGCCAAATCAAAAGCAATTTTTAAAGCTGCAAGGTTACAATCACTGGACCCATTATTTGGAAAAGCAACACCCCTTGTTGTAGGGAAAGGAGGCTTACGATTGGGGTTTCCACAATTAGCACATATAGCTTGGTATATTACACCTTCTCTATCAAAACGGCTGGTTCCCCCATCCACATGTTCACCCACACCACCAACTTGACCAAAAAATGATCCATATAAAACACGTTGAGCATCTCTCTTAAATACAATAAAATAAAAATCATTCCCGTCTGTATTAGGATTATCTGCATTGGCGGTTGGTAAACCTCGTGTACCTGCGTTGGGATACGTAGCCCGGCCATCTTCACTTATACTTCCACCCCAACCAGATATGTATACATTTTCACAACGATCTACTAAAAAGGCTGAAGGGGAAATGCTAGGAGAAGCGCCCTCTCCACGATTAGGGCCAAATACGGTGCTATATACATAAGAATTTAAATTGGGCGTTAATTTGGCAATAAACTGTTTTCCTCCAGGATCACTATAAAGTGGATTACCCGTTGTAGTTGCAATAGGCCAATTTTGACTGGTTGTTGTGCCCATTATATAAGGAAATCCTCTACTATCAAACTGAATACCATATACTTGATCTGCCCCATTCGTTCCAATATACGTTGATTGGGTAACCATTCCTGTTGCGTTACTAATAATAGATATGTACCCATCTATATTACCCTTGTAACTTGGACCTATAGTTCCAACTTTATTACCGGGAAAAAGATTGCTACTAGTGGTACCTCCTGCTACATAGAGGTCATTATTACTAGGGTTGACGGCTAACACGTATGCTGCGTCATCCCCATCTCCTCCTAAATAAGAACTTAATAACACATTCGATAAATCTGATGTTAATCGCATAACCACCCCATCTTGCCGGCCAAGAAGGGTATTTTGAAAAGCGTTTATTGTAGTACGGAAATTGGCTGATTGTGTACAGCTAGCTAAACAAACATTACCTGCATTATCTAAAATGACCTCACTTCTTGCATCTTCTCCATAATTTCTTCGTAAAGATTCGGTACCATAAGGCGGTACATATTTGGGTCTAATGTTTACACCATCGTTTGCTGTTCCTCCAATTATTTTAGAAGCTAGTAATGCACCAGTAGGACTCAGTTTTGTTAATACAATATCATAACGTCCTGTTTGCCCAAATGTACGTCCAAAGCCATTTGTTGTTGTAGGATAATCATTAGAAGATGTCCGTCCTGCAATAAATAAGTTGCCTTGACTATCTACCACAAGACTATGAGGTTGTTCATTTCCATTCCTTCCTCCAACATACGTTCCAAATCTTACACTGCTGCCATCTGGGGAAAAAGACATAATACCCATGTCATATCCAGATAATGGTGCTATAGGAGGATTTCTTGTTAGATCGCCCCCTTCCTCTGCCCCATCACTAAAAACACTGCTGAATGCTCCGGGAGTAGTTTGAAATCCAAAACCAAATACAATACCGCCAGCATAAAAAGAACCATCTGGCCCGTAGGTAGCGGTGTATCCCCAATTATCAGAAGAACTTCCACTAAACGTACAAAACACCACAGGATCTATAACCAAAGTAGCATTTTTATCATAATCATCTACTTTAAAGTACACAACTTTACCTTTAATTTTATATTGAACTTTTACTGTCTGTCTCGCATTGCTTTGGTTATTATATTGAAAACAAGAAGGTAAACTTTCTTGTACTTCATCCACTGAAGTTTTTATATGTAATTTATTTTTTTTAATTTCTAATCCATCTACTCCATCATACTGCATAGCAATTTGACTAATATCTGCTCCAGGGTTTACTATAATATCATATTTTAAATTGTTATCTCCTGTGTAATATCGAACATCTACATTAGGATACACATTTTTGTATGTTACTACAGTATACACTTTACAGTTATTAGCCCATTTGCTTGGGTCTTCTCCAATATAGTAATTATTATAAGCTTGTAATTGTTTCTCAGGTTCTACACTAATTAGTGGATTAGCATTTAAAAATTTAGCTGTATAAGCATGGGAG
>CAYVXB010000009.1:21778-25519 GCA_964454275.1 uncultured Chitinophagaceae bacterium
GTTCCAGTATTTTCTTTAGGTGATATTATAGTTTTTGCTGATGATTGATTTATAGAGACTTCATCTTTGCCATGCACCCTATTATGCAGCTTATCTAGGTCGCTTAGCTTATGAGAGACTATTTCAAAACCCTGAGGCATTAAGTAAACCTCTCTCCCGTTCATTAATGCTCTATACTTAACATCTTTATCCCATTGTCCTTTATTTTCAACAAACTCTAATCCTGGCTCAATTCGTGGAGCAGTCTGCGACCAACTAACTATGTTAATTAACAATAGATTTAGTACTGTTAAGAATATATTTTTTCGCATAATAAATTAAGATGGTTAAGAAATTTTACTCCATACCGTTTTTCCTTTGAGTGAATATAAGTAATTTTTCAGTCTGTTATTGTCTTCATTCTGTAAATTAGGGTCGCTATCTAATAATAGATCCACCTCTTTCTTAGCAAAATCTAACAATAATTTATCTTGAATCAGATTAACAAGTTTAAAATTTAACATGCCGCTTTGTTTTGTACCCTGTATATCTCCCGGCCCACGTAATTCCATATCTTTTTCAGCTATAACAAATCCGCTATTTGTACTTGCCATTATTTTAATCCGTTCTCTAGCTTCATTACTTAATTTAACAGAAGTAAGCAAAATACAATAGCTTTTTTCGCTTCCTCTACCCACCCTACCTCTTAATTGATGGAGTTGCGAGAGTCCAAATTTTTCAGCACTTTCTATAACCATTACCGTTGCATTTGGAACATCTACCCCTACTTCAACAACAGTAGTAGCTACCATTATTTGAGTATCTCCTTTTACAAAACGTTGCATATTAGCCTCTTTTTCTTTGACCGATTGCCGACCATGTACTACACTAATCCAATATTGCGGCTCAGAAAAAAATGCTTTAATATGTTCATATCCGTGCATTAAATTTTCATAATCTAATTTTTCTGATTCTTCAATTAATGGAAAAATAATATATGCTTGCCGGCCCTTAGTAATTTCTGTTTTTATAAAATCCATAACAACAAGGCGTTGTCGCTCATACCGATGTGCTGTAATTACAGGATGCCTCCCAGGAGGCAATTCATCTATTACACTATAATCTAAGTCTCCATATGCCGTCATAGCCAATGTTCGAGGTATAGGAGTAGCGGTCATAACTAATATATGTGGTGGTATTGTATTTGATTTTTTCCATAATCTAGCTCGTTGTTCTACACCAAAGCGATGTTGCTCATCTATAATAGCTAATCCTAGTTTATGAAATTTTACCATATCCTCGAGAACGGCATGTGTTCCAATTAAAATAGATGTTTTACCCTCTACAAGGTTTTGTAGTATATTTTTTCTTTCTGATTTTTTAGTTGATCCTGTTAACAATTGTACATCCAATTTCAAATGTTGAACCAATGTAGAAATTTTATCAAAATGCTGTTGAGCCAGTATTTCTGTGGGTGACATTAAACAACTTTGATACCCATTATCAACAGCTATCAACATACTTAACAATGCAACAATTGTTTTCCCACTGCCCACATCCCCTTGTAGTAAACGGTTCATTTGACGCCCATTACCTGTATCATTTCTAATTTCTTTTAACACTCTTTTTTGAGCTGTTGTTAATGCAAAAGGCAAATATTGTTTATAGAATGTATTGAAATAATCTCCTACTTTATCAAATACAATACCTACAGAAGATCGATGACGTTGTTTTTTAATTAACCCCAATCGAAGTTGAGCTATAAAAAATTCTTCAAACTTTAATCTACGCAATGCATTTGCGTAGTTGATGGTATCAATAGGGAAATGGATGTTAACGAAGGCTTGGTAACGGTTAATTAATTGAAGGGATTGCAATACATTATCAGGTAAATTTTCGGGAATATCTTTTTCAGTAATAAGAGATAATAGTGTTGACGTTAATTTGCCGAATTGGCGGCCATTCAAACCCTTGGCCTTTAATTTTTCTGTTGTAGGATAAATGGGTTCCAAAAAGTTTTTACCTGTTGCATGAAGTGTTATAGCTTCTATTTCTGGATGTGTGATTTGAGGCTTATGCTGAAAATAAGATACTTTACCGTATACCAAATAAGATTGTCCTACTTGTAACGTTTTTTGCACCCAGTTTATTCCTTGAAACCAACATAATTCCAATGTTTCACTATGATCTTGTATAATACCAATCAATCGTTTGCTTCTCCGTTCGCCTATTACTTCTAAATGAATAAGTTTACCAGCAACTTGAATATAATCCACCTGAGTTGTAATATCTTTTATAGCAACTATTTTTGTTTTATCTACATGTCTAAAAGGAAAATGCTCAAGCAAATCATTAAATGTAAAAATGTTTAATTCTTTTTTTAATAGATCCGCTCGAAAAGGTCCAACACCTTTAAGATATTCAATAGGATTTTGTAGTATGGGGCTTACAGTATTAATGTGCACTATTTTGCAGCAAAATTACTTATAAACTCATCTTAAATTTAAGCGTGTTATAAATAAAATACAGTATAATTCTATTAAGGATGGAACTTAGCTCTGAAATGGCCATTGGTAATATTCACCAACATTCCAAGATCTGTTACAGCATTTCCGCTAAATGTACCACTTAGCATTTGTGTAGTAGTATTATAGTCATCAATAGTAAGATTAATAGTTGTACCCCCTACCCCTGTAGATCTATCTGACTCATAAATTTGGGTAATTGCACCCGAAGCTAAATCTACTATTTCGTAAAGAAAGAAACCAAAAAGCCCCATATCAGTAGAATAGTTTCCCACAACAGGGCTAGTCATAGCTCCTATATCAATTGCTGTCGTCATTTTTCTATCTGCACCATCATCTCCGGTACCTTCAAATAGCAAAATATTATCGCCAGGCACATTGACTATATATACACTATCCATTCTACCTATATATTGAGCTCCTTCTTCCTCAAACTTCCACCAATCATATACATTTACAGATACATTACGACTACTTGAACTATACTTAACCGCCCAACTACAAATACCGGAGGTGTCCGGTGTACCATGACCTTGTAATGTAACTGTTTGCATTCCCGTATTACTAAATGTACCACTTGCATTGAAATAGACACCATTTACGGTATCTGTTGTAATGGAGTATTTACCTGCTTTAGTTACACTCGCTTGAACAGTTATTGTATGCGTGTTGTTTAATGCTATGCCAGAAGGGTATTCTGGAATAGAGGGCGTAGCTGAAATAATGGTACCCTTACTATGCTCTGTTTCAAAACTATACTCTCTTTTACAAGAAAGCAAAGAAGTAAAAAGAATAATAGCGCCTATATATTTTTTTATTAGATGATTCATACATTAATTAATTACTGAAACAAACTTGAAAAATGCTACAACAAAATAAATGCATACATTATCCATCCTTACGGAGAAGTATTTATTTTTAAAGGTTGCTTCTTTTTAAAAAAGCGTTTCTGAAAAATAATAATCGCAATAACACCAATGGAGATAGATGCATCTGCAATATTAAATACAGGTTCAAAAAAATCAAATGTTCTTCCACCCCAAATGGGCATCCAAGAAGGAAGATGTATACCATTAATGATGGGCAAATAAACCATATCCACCACCTTCCCTTGCAAGAAACTTCCATACCCTCCTCCACTTGGAAACCATTGGGCTATATTTCGAGTAAAAGGATCACTGCTATCAAATACAAGCCCATAAAACATACTATCTATTAAATTACCTAAAGCTCCTGC
>CAYVXB010000009.1:25529-27651 GCA_964454275.1 uncultured Chitinophagaceae bacterium
AAATAAAGGCCACACAAATGATAAAACCTTTATGTGCTGGTTTTCGAATTAACGTACGAATATAAAAAGCCCCTACTATTATAGCTATTAAGCGAAAAAGGGTTAACATAATTTTACCTAGATCTTCTCCTAATTTGATACCCCAAGCCATTCCCTCATTTTCTACAAAGTGTAAGCGAAACCATGAAGCTCCAAATATTTTAATTTCTTGCCCAATATAGAAATGTGTTTTTATCCAAATTTTAAATAGTTGATCAATTATTACGATAAAGGCTATAATAAATATTGTTTGACGTATTTTCACTAAGTGTACTATTTCTTTAAGGGTGAATAAAACTATTATAATCTGACGCTCTTAAACCCAAAAGCTAAAACAAGATGCTAAGATATTACATTAAAAACGTAAAACCATAGATCATTTAAAATGATTTATTATGCGGTTAGCGTTGGCTTTTCCAACTATATTTGATAATTCCTCCTCACTTAATGTACTGATGTTTTGAACAGATTTATATTTTTTTAATAACGCTTCTATAGTTGATTTGCCAATACCTTTTATTGCTTCTAATTCATTTTTAAAGGTTCCCCTTGAACGTTGATTGCGATGAAAAGTAATTCCAAAGCGATGTACTTCATCTCTTATACCTCGAATGAATTTTAGGCTTTCTCCATTCCAATCTAATTGTACAGGATCTGTATCATCTGGAAAAAAGATTTTTTCTTCCTTTTTTGCCAAGCCAATGACTGTTGTCATTCCTAATGCACCTAAAGATCTAAGGGTTGCAACAGCCGCACTCAACTGGCCTTTACCACCATCAATAATAATGAGCTGAGGAAAGGATTGTTGTTCTTCCATTAATCGTTTATACCGACGGTAAACTACTTCTTTCATAGTCGCAAAATCATCAATACCTTTTACTGTTTTAATATTAAAGTGTCGGTAGTCTTTTTTACTTGGAATACCATTTTTAAAGCATACCATAGCAGAAACAGGATAACTACCTTGGAAATTTGAATTATCAAAGCATTCAATATGTATAGGTAATGCGGGTAATTGCAAATCATCTTGTATCATCTGCAATATTTTTATTTTTTCGTTGTTCGATGTGGTGGATAATTGTAGTGTTTTCTTTCTGCGAACTTCTTGTTTAAAATAGGTTGCATTTTTTATGGAAAGATCGAGTAATCTTTTTTTATCGCCAGCTTTGGGTACTGTAATACGAATTTCTTGTTGAGGGTATTTGATGGAGAAAGGAATAATTATTTCTTTTGATATACTATTGAATGTTAATCGAAGTTGTGTTATGATGATGGGCAATATTTCTTGTTCACTTTCATCTAAGGGTAAATCAAATGAGGTAGTATGTGTTTGAACAATGGTTCCATTTTGTACCATTAGATAGTTTACATATGCTGCTTTTTCTTCTTTTAAGATGGAGAAAACATCTACATTGCCTAAATGGGTGTTAACAACAACGGATCGAGCTTGGTATTTTTCTAAGTAGTCTATTTTTTTTCGATACAATTCTGCTTGTTCAAAGTCAAGTAAAGCTACTTTTTGCTTCATCTGTGTTTTAAAATATTGAATAATAGGGCTAAGGTTTCCTTTTACAATATTGCGAATGTATTGTAGGCCTTCTGCATATTCTTGTTCGTTTTGTAAGCCTTCACAAGGGCCTTTACAATTTCCTAAGTGGTATTCCAAGCAAACATTGAATCGTTTTTTTTGAATATTTTTTTCTGTTAAAGAAAGCGTACAAGTACGTAGAGGCACATACTCTTTAATAAATGTAAGTAGTTCTCTAATTTGAAGTACAGAAGTAAAAGGGCCTATATATTCAGAGCCATCATTTGCTTTTTGTCTGGTTAAAAATACTCTAGGGAAGGGTTCTTTTTTTATAATGATGTACGGATATGTTTTATCATCTTTCAAATTAATATTAAACTTTTGCTTATATTGTTTAATAAGTGCATTTTCTAGTAAGAAGGCATCTTGCTCTGAATTTACAATTGCACATTCTATATGGTGTATACGACGAACGAGTTCTTTCGTTTTGTAATTGGTAGTCGTTTTGGTGAAATAGGATGATACTCTTTTTCGAATATTTTTAGCCTTACCAAC
>CAYVXB010000010.1:0-2617 GCA_964454275.1 uncultured Chitinophagaceae bacterium
CTTACTTCCTGAAAAAGCTTACCATCTTTGAATATAGCACACTTTCTACGGGTGTTACCAAAATCGAAACATATGGTTGTTTTTGTATACATAGAGTGCTTGTGTTTACTCAAATTCAAACCCGCTTAGCCGTTTAAAATGACCATTTAATTTTATCTTTTTCTTCAATATTTCCGTTTCAGCCAGTATAGGTAATATTTTTTTTAAATGTTGATGTAAATAGGTTAAACGTTGATCTTCTTGCATTAATCCCAAAAGCTCATATTCTTCTTCAATGGACAATCCTACATGATGTGCCACATCATATGCAGTTAAAGTGTGATCCGGCTTTTTAAAATCTTTTTGTACCGCTAATAAATGGTGTAATTTATGTATAGTTTGTACTACATGTTGGATTAATTGTTGTCTTCCCGTTTCTAGCTCATTCTCTGGATAATTAACAATAGCACCACTATATAGTTTATTGGGAATAGTTTTAATGAACTCTAACATGCGAAATACTTGTACGCCAATGGTTTTAATGTCCATTGTGCCATCATCATATACTTTAGCTACTTCCGTTATTTCTACTAATGTGCCCAATTCACCTAATCGATTATTTAAAACCGTTGGAATGCCAAATGGTTTTTTATGAGCATAACAATCATTAATAA
Organism: uncultured Chitinophagaceae bacterium; assembly: GCA_964454275.1. GTDB lineage: Bacteria > Bacteroidota > Bacteroidia > Chitinophagales > Chitinophagaceae > CAYVXB01. Next base: position 654 of record CAYVXB010000010.1, read on the forward strand.
GTTGTTGATAATGTGGCTCAAATATGTGTAAATGGAGTACCTCCTTAGGGTATACAACAATATTTAAAGGAAATATTGGAATAAAATTGGTCATCTGTAAATGACAATATGTTTTTCGTGGTATTGAATAACGTTATGTTCTTTAGCAATGATGGTTAATCGTTTTTATTGTTGTGCCATGCTGAAAAGATACATATTCTTTATATCCATCGGTAGTGCTTTTCACTTCTTCCCAATCCTTTTATGTCAATAGTATGGTGGTAGGCTCTATACTTTTTTCAATACTGGCATTATGAAAATCCAGATCTGATAATGCACTCATAGCCTTATTTCCTCTTTATTTTTATCAAAAAAATGAAATTCAGTTAAATAATAATTGGTATCCACTTTTATCTTGAGCATTTGTTTAAATTTCCAACGCCATTTCCATATAATAGACCAAAGTCCTTTAGTAAGATATGCTTGCATTATTGGATGTACAACCAAGATTAAATTTTTGTGCTTTTGAGAAATAAGATAATTCAAGTTTTTTTCTATATCGCTTTCTAAGATGAGTGTGGCGCTTATTTTTCCTGTTCCTTGACAACTGGGGCATATTTCTAGTGTATCAATTTTAATTTCTGGTCGTATGCGTTGGCGAGTAATTTGCATTATTCCAAACCTAGAAAGAGGTAATATGGCATGCCTTGCTCTATCCATTTTCATAAATTGCCCCATAGCATTCATAAGTTGTCTTTTGCTTTCTGGAAGCTTCATGTCAATAAAATCTACTACTATAATCCCTCCAATATCTCTTAGCCTCAATTGTCTAGCAATTTCTTGTGCTGCTTCTATATTAATTTCCAGTGCATTTTCTTCCTGACTTTTGTTTGTACTTTTATATCCGCTATTAACGTCTATAACATGTAGCGCTTCTGTATGTTCAACAATTAAATAAGCACCACTGGGCAGATTGATTGTTTTTCCAAAGGAGGCTTTTATTTGTTTGGTTACATTGTAGTGATCGAAAACAGATATGTTGTTTTGATAATGACTTACAATGTCTACTTTTTCTGGTGCAACTCTTTGAATGTATTCACGTGCCTCATTGTATAGGCTTTTGTCATTTACAACAATGCGTTGAAAATTAGGGGTTAATAAATCTCTTAAAATACTCGTTGTTTTCGTTTGCTCGCTTAACACTTTGAATGGGGGCATGGCTCCCCGTAAGTTTTTTTGAATTATTTTCCATTTTTCAATTAAGGATATTAAGTCTTCATGTAATTCGGCTGTATTTTGGCCTTCTGCAGCAGTTCTTACAATAACACCGATATTATTCGGTTTGATCGATTCAATAATTTTTTGCAGTCGTTTACGTTCATCAGAAGAATGAATTTTTTTGGAAATAGCTACAATGTCGTTAAACGGTGTAACTACAATAAAACGTCCAGGTAATGAAAGTTCACAACTTAATCGAGGTCCTTTAGAAGCAATAGGTTCTTTTGAAATTTGTACTAATAAATTGGGCTTCCCATTTAGAACCTCATTGATTTTTCCCGTTTTAATAATGGTGGGCTCTATTGGGAATGTAGAAAAATCCAATCCTTCTTGGCTATCATCACTGATAGCCTGTTGTGTAAACTTTATAATAGAACGTATATAAGGACTTAGATCGGTATAATGCAAGAACGCGTCTTTTTCAAATCCAATATCAACAAAAGCCGCATTTAGGCTTGGAATAATTTTTCTTACTTTTCCTAAATACAAATCACCTACTGAAAAATTGGTATTTGTTTTTTCGTTATGAAGCTCTACTAATTTCTTTTCTTCAAATAATGCAATATCTACACCATTCGAAGATTGTTGTATAATTAGTTCTTTGTTAGATGCCATGTTTTCCTTATTGCACTTATGTTAAATAATTGAGACTGTATTTATATCACATAATATACGATACAAACAGCTGCTCGACATTGTTTGGGGAA